>JAYUPN010000203.1:0-9632 GCA_043760065.1 Rubrivivax sp. | reverse complement strand
ACCTCCTGCGCACCGGCCACGGCGATCTGCGCCGTGTCGCGCACGGCGCGCACGGTGTCGCTGCTGCCGTCGGGGAAGTTGGCCACCGCGGCGACGCGGATCGCCGGCGGCAGCAGCGAACGCGCCAGCGCGGCCTGGCGCGGCCAGACGCAGACCGCGGCGGCGGCGCCGTGGCGCCAGGCCGGGCCGATGGCCTTGATGCACAGCTGCTCGATGTCGGCCTCGCCGCCCAGTTGGTCCTGGCCGTCGACCAGGCTCGTCAGGTCCAGGCAGGCCAGGGCCTGCCGCGCGGTGGCTTGTGCTGCGTCCATGACTCAGATCTCCAGGGCCTGCACGACGGCGGCCAGTGTCTGCACCGCGCGCGCGCTGGCCGCGCCGGCGGTGGCCAGGGTGTGGGCGTGGCTCAGCGTCTGCGCTTCCATGCCGGCGGCCATGTTGGTCATCAGCGACAGCGCCAGCACGCGCAGCCCGGCGTGGCGCGCCAGGATCGTCTCGGGCACCGTGCTCATGCCCACCGCCTGCGCACCAAAGGCACGCAGCATGCGGATCTCGGCCGGCGTCTCGAACTGCGGCCCCAGCACCCAGGCGTAGACACCTTCGCGCAGCGGCGTGCCGGCGGCCTGCGCAGCGGCCAGTGCCTGCGCGCGCAGACGCGGACAGTAGGCGGCGGACATGTCGATGAAGCGTTTGTCGCCGGGCTCGCCCACCAGCGGCGAGCGCTGCGCGACGTTGAGGTGGTCGCTGATCAGCATCAGCTCGCCCGGGCGCATCGCGGCGTCCATGCTGCCGGCGGCGTTGGTCTGCACCAGCACCTGCGCGCCCAGCGCCGCGAGCGCGCGGATGGCGCCTTTCATGCCGTCGGCTTCGCCGGTTTCGTAGGCGTGTTTGCGGCCGGCCAGCACGGCAATCTCGACGTCACCGACGCGTCCGGCTTTCAGCTTGCCGGCGTGGCCGCCGATGGCGAGCTTAGGAAACGCCGGCAGGTCGGCATAGGGCACCTCGACGGCGTCCTGCACTTGCTGCGCAAAGGGCCCCCAGCCCGAGCCCAGCAGCACGGCGATCTTCGGCGTACGCGTGCCCAGGCGCTGGCGCAGCGTGGCGGCGCTGGCTTCGACGGCGGCAGCAATGTCGGCGGACATGGATTCAGGGCTTCAGGTGATCGGGGCCGAAACTGTGCGGCAGCAAGGCGCCCAGTGTGAACGATGCGCGATGGCCCTGGTCGTCGGCGACCCAGACGGGGCAGTCGGCGGCGGCAAACTCGCGCAGCTTCTGCCGGCAGCCGCCGCAGGGCGTGACCGGCTCGTCGGCGACGCCGCACACCGCGACCGCCAGCACGCGCTTGCCGCCGGCGGCGACCATCACCGCCAATGCCGACGCCTCGGCGCACCAGCCCTGCGGGTAGGCGGCGTTTTCGACGTTGCAGCCGGCGTGGATGCGGCCCAGCTCGTCGAGCACCGCGGCGCCGACGGCAAACAACGAGTACGGCGCATGCGCATGCGCACGTACGGCCTGCGCTGCGGCGATCAATTCACCCTGGCGGCCTTCAACGCTCCTTGACATAGGGCCTCCCCAGCGCCTTGGGCGCCACCGCGTTGCCGATGAACCCGGCCAGCAGCACCACCGTCATGACGTACGGCAGCGCCTGGATGGCCTGCACCGGCACGGCGCCGATGAAGGGCAGCTGCGCGCCCTGCATGCGGATCGACACCGCGTCCAGAAAACCGAACAGCAGGCAGGCCCACAGCGCGCCCACCGGATGCCACTTGCCAAAGATCATCGCCGCCAGCGCCATGTAGCCGCGGCCGGCGGTCATGTGCGGGATGAAGCTGGGGTTCTGCGCCAGCACGATGTAGGCGCCGGCCAGCGCCGACAGCACGCCGTTGAGCGCCAGCGCCTGGTAGCGCAGGCCTTTGACGCTGACGCCGGCGGCGTCGACCATGGTCGGGTTCTCGCCCGCGGCGCGCAGCCGCAGGCCGAAGCGCGTGCGGTACAGCAGCCACCACACCGCAGCCACCAGCACCAGTGCGCCGTAGACCATCAGGTTGTGGCCGAAGAAGGCCAGCGCCAGCGCCGGGCCGACGAACGGCAGCTGCGCCACCACCTGGCCGGCGCCGCCAAACCAGTCCGACAGGCGCACGCTGTCGGGCACCGGCGGCGTCTGCCCACCCTGCGCGAACCAGGCGATGCCCAGCACCACGGTCAGGCCGGCGGCGGTCATCGTGATGGCCATGCCCAGCACGACCTGGTCGCCGCCGTGCGTGACGCAGGCGTAGCCGTGCAGCATCGACAGCGCCACACCCACCACCAGCGCCGCCGCCAGCGCCAGCGCCAGCGACCCGCTGCTGACGCCGACCGCGGCGGTGGCAAAGGCGGTGAGCAGCATCTTGCCCTCCAGCCCGAGGTCGATGACACCCGAACGTTCGCTCAGCACACCGGCCAGCGCGCACAGGATCAGCGGCACGCTGACACGCAGCGTGCTGGCGACGATGGTGCCGACGAAGACCTCATCCATGGCCGCGCCCGCCGCCCGACAGGTTCGCAAACACGCGCCACACCTTGAACAGCGCCGGCGCCGCCACCTGCGCCATCGCACCGGCGAAGAGCACGATCAGCCCCTGCAGCATGAACACCATGTCGCGGCTGAAGCCGTTGATCTCGAAGGCCAGTTCGCTGCCGCCCTGGTAGAGCGCGCCGAACAGCAGCGACGCCAGCACGATGCCCAGCGGGTGGTTGCGCCCGATCAGGCTGACGGCGATGCCGGCGAAACCGGCGCCGGCGACGAAGTCAGGCAGCAGCCGGCCGTGCACGCCGGCGATCTCGTTCACGCCCACCAGGCCGGCCAGCGCGCCCGACGCCGCCATCGACCACACGATCAACCGCTGCGGCTGGATGCCGGCGTACAGCGACGCGTCGGGCGCGAAACCCACCGCGCGCAGCGCGTAGCCGCCGCGGCTCTTCCACAGCGCCAGCCAGGTCAGCACCGCAGCGCCGATGGCCAGCAGCACGCTCAGGTTCAGCGGCGTGCGCGGCCAGTCGATGCCGACCCAGGCCATCAACTCGTGCACGCCGGGCACACGCGCCGAGGCGGCGAAGGCGCGGCTCTCGGGCGTCATGTTGCCGGGCTCCTTGAGCGCACCGACGAGCAGGTAGCTCAGCAGCGCCGCGGCAATGAAGTTGAACATGATCGTCGTGATCACCGTGTGGCTGCCGCGCCAGGCCTGCAGCGCGCCCGGCACCGCCGCCCAGACCATGCCGAAGCCGGCCGCCGACAGCACCATCAGCGGCAGCATCAACCACGCCGGCAGCTGCGCCGACAGCGCCAGCGCGGCCAGGCCCGCGCCCAGCCCGCCCATCACCGCCTGGCCTTCACCGCCGATGTTGAAGAGGCCGCCGTGGAAGGCCACCGCCACCGCCAGCCCGGTGAAGACGAAGGTGGTGGCGTAGTACAGCGTGTAGCTGATGCCGGACCTGGAGCCGAAGGCGCCCTTGACCAGCAGCGCCAATACCTGGTCGGGCTTGAAGCCCACCAGCAGCACCACGCCGCCGGCGACCAGCAGCGCGACGCCCAAGTTGACGGCCGGCAGCACGGCGACGTCCAGCCAGCGCGGGAGCTCGACCGATTGACTCATCTCAGTACCGCCCGGCCGTTCCGAAGGTACTGAGGGCCCCCTTGGGGGGCAGCGAACACAGTGAGCTTGGGGGTTTCATTTCACTGCACCGCCGTCGCCGCTTCGGCGCCGCCCATCAATCGGCCCAGGGCTGACTCCGAACAATCCTCGATCGGCAGTTCGCCGGCGATGCGCCCGGCGTTCATCACGATCACGCGGTCGGCCAGCGCCAGCACCTCGTCGAGCTCGGAGGACACCACCAGCACCGCGCCGCCGGCGTCGCGCATGGCGCGCAGGCGGCCGTGGATGAACTCGATGGCGCCGATGTCGACGCCGCGTGTCGGCTGGCCCACCAGCAGCACCTGCGGCTGCAGCGCCGCTTCGCGCGCCAGCACCAGCTTCTGCTGGTTGCCGCCGCTGAACTTGGAAGAACGCAGTGCCGGGTTGCGCGGCCGCACGTCGTAGCGTTCCATCATCTCGGCGCAGTCGCTCTTCATCTGGCGCTGGCGCATCCAGCCCCAAGCCCCGCCCCGGCTGTAGCGCGGCCGGCCCTGGTAGCCCAGCACGGCCGACTCCCAGGCGTCGAAGGGCAGCACCAGGCCACGCTTGTGGCGGTCCTCGGGCACGTGGGCGATGCGCAGCTCGCGTGCCTGCCGGGTATCGATCCAGCCTTGCGGCGTGAAGCGGTGGCTGCCGACCTGCAACGTCCCCTGCCTGGGCGTCAGCAGGCCGCTGAGCGCGTCGAGCAGCTCGCTCTGGCCGTTGCCCGAGACCCCGGCGATGCCGACGATCTCGCCGGCGCGCAGCGACAGCGACACGTCGACCAGGCGCGGCACGCCCAGGCTGTCGGTCCACGACAAGCCTTGCGCCTGCAGCAGCACCGCGCCGGGCTTCGCGGCGTGGGTGTCGCGGCCGAGGTCGACGCGGCGGCCGACCATCGCCTCGGCCAGGCCGTCGATGCTGGTGTCGGCGATGGCCGCGTCGAGCACCACCTGGCCGCCGCGCATCACCGTCACGGCGTCGCACAGCGCCATGATCTCCTTGAGCTTGTGCGTGATCAGCAGCACCGTGGTGCCGCGCGCGCGCAAGCCGCGCAGCGTGTCGAAGAGGTGCTCGGTCTCCTGCGGCGTGAGCACCGCGGTGGGTTCGTCGAGGATCAGGATGCGCGCGCCGCGGAACAGCGCCTTCAGGATCTCCAGCCGCTGGCGCTGGCCCACCGGCAGCTCCTGCACCAGCGCGTCGAGGTCCACCCCGAGGCCGGTGTCGCGCATCAGCACGTCGAGCTGGGCGCGTACCTGCGCGCGCGCCGGCTGCAGCAGCCAGCCGGGCTCGGCGCCGAGCATCACGTTGTCCAGCGCGCTGAGCGTGTCGACGAGCATGAAGTGCTGGTGCACCATGCCGATGCCCAGGCGGATGGCCTCGCGGCTGCCGGTGATGCGCACCGGGCGGCCCTCGACCTCGATCTCGCCGCTGTCGGCCTGGTAGAAGCCGTACAGGATCGACATCAGCGTGCTCTTGCCGGCGCCGTTTTCGCCCACGATGCCGTGCACGGTTGCGGCCGTCACCAACAGCTGCACATCCCGGTTGGCCTGCACCGCGCCGAAGCGCTTTTGAATGTGGCGCATGGCCACCGCCGGCGGCCCGGCGGTGGCCGTGGCGGCTTGCATGCTGCGCTCAGCGCCGCCTGTTCACTTGCAGGCCGAAGCCGCCATGTAGTCGACGACCTTCAGCTTGCCGCTGATGATGTCGGCCTTGGCGGCGTCGACCTTCTTCTTCATGTCGGCGCTGACGAGCTTGGCGTTGTGCTCGTCCATCGCGTAGTCGACACCGCCCTCGGCCAGGCCGAGCGCGCTGACGCCCGGCTTCACGCCCTTGAAGGCGTTGTAGACGGCGACGTCGACACGCTTGACCATGCTCGTGAGCATGGTGCCGGGCTGCAGGTGGTTCTGGTTGCTGTCGACGCCGATGGCCAGCTTGCCGGCGTCCTTGGCCGCCTGGTAGACACCGATGCCGGTGCCGCCGGCAGCGGCGAAGATCACGTCCACGCCACCGGCAAACTGCGCCTTGGCCAGCTCGGCACCGCGCGCCGGGTCGTTCCAGGCCGCGGGCGTGGTGCCGGTCATGTTGGCGCTGACCTGCGCCTTCGGGTTGGCGTACTTGGCGCCCTGCTCGAAGCCGCACTGGAATTTGCGGATCAGCGGGATGTCCATGCCGCCGACGAAACCCACCTTGCCCGACTTGCTGGCCAACGCGGCCATCATGCCGACCAGGAAGCTGCCTTCGTGTTCCTTGAACACGATGCTCTGCACGTTGGGCAGCGTGACGACGCTGTCGATGATCGCGAACTGGAGCTTGGGGAAGTCCTTGGCCACCTTCTCGAGGCTGGTGCCCTGGCTGAAGCCGATGCCGACGATGGGGTCGGCGCCGCGCTCGGCCATGCGCCGCTTGGCCTGCTCGCGCTGGGTCGGGTTGCTGATCTCGAACTCGAGATAGGCCTTGCCGCTTTCCTTCTTCCAGCGCTCGGCGCCGTCGAAGGCGGCCTGGTTGAAGGACTTGTCGAACTTGCCGCCCATGTCGTAGATCACGGCCGGTTCGGCGTGGGCCAGGCCGGCAGTGAACAGGGCGGCGGCAAGCAAGGTGGTCTTGAAAGTCATGGCGCAAAAGCCTCCGGGGTGTGAGTGCGGGCAGGATAGCAAGACTCGCAGGGGCCGAATGTCCCGGTTCGCCCTAGCTGCACGAAGCGGGCTCGCGTGTCGCTAGCATCTGCCCATGAACGCCCCCACCGCCCTTGCGGCCGACGCCCCGGCCCAAAACATCGCGCGCGCATTGCCCAAGGTCCTGCTGCACGAGCACCTGGACGGCGGCCTGCGCGTGGCCACGCTGCTGGAGCTGCTGCGCGCGCGCCGGCTGCCGGCGCCGGCGGCCGACGCCGAAAGGCTGGCAGCCTGGTTCGATGCCAACGCCCATGCCGGCAGCCTGGAGAAGTACCTGGACGGATTCGCGCTCACGGTCGCCGCGATGGCCGACCCGGCGGCGCTGCGCCGCGTCGCCTTCGAAGCCGCCGAGGACGCGCGCGCCGACGGCGTCGTGCTGGCCGAATTCCGCATCGCGCCGCTGCTCTTCGAAGCCCACGGCGTGGCCGGCGAAGCCGCGGTCGAAGCGCTGCTGCAGGGCCTGCGCGACAGCCCGTTGGCCAGCGGCCTGATCGTCTGCGCCATGCGCCACCTGCCGCCCGAGGAGACCACTCGCGCAGCCCGGCTGGCACTGAAGTACCAGCACCAGGGCGTGGTCGGCTTCGACCTCGCCGGCCCCGAAGCAGGCTTCCCGCCCGGCGCGCACGCCACCGCGTTGCGCCGGGTGCGCGACGCCGGCCTGGCGATCACGCTGCACGCCGGCGAAGCCGACAGCGCGGAGCGCGTGCTCGAAGCCGCGCGGCTGGGCGCACGCCGCATCGGCCACGGCGTGCGCCTGGTCGACGCACTGCATGACCCGGCGCAGCGCCACCTCGTCGACGAAGCGCTGGCGCTCGAGCTGCACCTGGAGGTCTGCCCGACGAGCAACGTGCACACCGGCGCCGCGGCTTCGGTCGCCGCGCACCCAATCACCGCGCTGTGGCGCGCCGGTGTGTCCTTGAGCTACAACACCGACAACCGCTTGATGAGCTGCATCACGCACAGCCAGGAGGCCGCCGCGCTGCTGCGCGACACGCCGCTGACAGCCGCCGATCTGGTGGCGATGGCCCGGCAGGCGGCGCGGCATTCGTTCCTGCCGGCCGCTCAGCGTGAAGCGGCGCTGAAGGCCATCGACGCGGCTGTCGCCTAGGAGCGGTCCACCGTCGACCGGCCGGGCAGGCATCCGGCGTGCATCCGCTGCGCGACCCAGGCCCCTAGTTCAAACCGACCGGCCCCTAGCCTTAGGTCTGCGGCTCGACGCGGTCGCCGCATACAACCGGTCGGTGATCGATGCCGTTCTGCGTTTCATCGCCGAAGAGACCAACGCTTTCCTGCTCAGACGCACGGGAAGCGGCTTCGGGGCGGCGGTCATCGGCCCCATCGTCAATGCCGCGGGCGCGCTGCAGCACAGCGCCGACTCGATGCGCATCACGCTGTTCCAGGCCGACGAGGAGCGCACCACGCGCGAGCAGATGCCGCAGCGCACCATCGTCGCCGGCCGCGAGGTGCTGCTGCCGCCGCCGCTGAAGCTCCACCTCACGCTCGTCTTCACGGCCCACTTCCAGCAGTACGACCAGGGGCTGCGCCACCTGAGCCACGTGCTCAAGCTGTTCGCCGCACGGCCGGTGTTCACCGCCACCGAGAGCCCCGGCCTGCCCGAAGGGCTGGAGCGGCTGGCGGTGGACCTCATCAGCCACGGCCCGGAGCAGCTCAACCAGATCTGGGCCTGCCTGGGCGCCAAGCACATGCCGCACCTGATCTACCGCGCCCGCGCGGTGCTGCTGCAGGACGCCGAACCCGTGGCCAGCGGCGCGCCGATCATCGAGATCCAGCACGACCTGCACGGCATCACGCCGCGCGGGGTGGGCGCATGATCCGCTTTCGCGCCGTCTGGCGCGTGCAGGTGCAACACGCGTTCCGCGCGTCGGCGGGTCCGAGCGACGAGTTCAGCTTCCTCGTGCCACCGGCCACGCAGCGCAAGCTCGACGGCCTGCGCATGCTGGCGCGCCAACGCGACGGCCAGCTGCACGTGCTGATCGAACTCGACGACACGCTGTCACCGCTGGCCGGTGCGGCGGCGGTGCTCGGCCAGACGCTGCTCTTCGGCCTGCTGCCGCGCCACCCGGGCTTTGCGCTGTACACCCAGGCGCCGGCCGTCGCCGCCGGGGCGCTGCCGCTGTGGGCCAACGACGTCGACCCGCAGACCCTGGCCGCGCTGCGCGGCGTGGTGCTGGCCGACCTGCCCGACGCCGCGGCATGGACCAGCGCAGGCGAGCGCCCGGTGGGCCTGCTGCAACTGCAACTGCACGCCGATCACCTGGTGGCGCCGCGCGATTTCACGCTCGGCCTGCAGGCGCGGCAGGACCTGCTGCGCTACTACGTCGTCGGCCGGCCCTTCCCCGCCGCCGAGTTCGACGCGCTGGAAGTGGTCGACGAAGGTTCGGTGGCCGATGGCCGCGCGCCGATCACTTTCAACCGCGTCGCGCCCGCGGCCTTCACGCCGGGGCATCTGCAGCCCACGTTGCTGGACGCCAGCGGCAACGCGCGCATCGTCCTGTTCGAAGCGCAGGCCCCCACCGCCCGGCACGAACGGGGCCCGAGCCGCCTGCGCCTGCGCGTGGGCGCAGATGGCGACACGTTGACCGCGCAGCTGCCCACACCCGGCGGCGAGCGCCCCGATGGGCAGTTCGTCGTTCACCTGAACAAGAGCTGAAGCCCGACCCCTTTGCCACCCCAAGGAGCAACCCGCACCATGGCCACCTACCGAACCCCTGACGTCTACATCGAAGAGATCTCGGTCTTCCCACCCTCGGTGGCCGAGGTCGAGACCGCGATCCCGGCCTTCATCGGCCACACCCAGCAGGCGGTGGGCGTCGGGGGCGCCGGCCTGCGCCGGCGGCCGACCAAGATCTACTCGTACACCGAGTACGAACAGTACTTCGGCGGCCCCGACACACCGGCCATCGCCGTCAGCGTCACCACCAACGCCAGCGGCGCCGTCACCGCGCTGACGGTGACGCCGCCTGTGGTGACCTACCTGCTGGCGCACGCCGTCAAGCAGTACTTCGACAACGGCGGCGGCAAGTGCTACATCGTGGCGGTGGCGGGTTATGCCGACGCGATCGAGGAAGGCACCGCCATCACCGGGCTGCTGGGCGGGCTGGCCGCGGTGGCGCTGGAAGATGAGCCCACGCTGCTGGTGGTGCCCGAGGCCGTGCGCCTCAACGACGCCGGCTACGGCAACGTGTGCACGGCCACGCTGCTGCAGTGCTTCACGCTGAAGGACCGCTTCGCGATCTTCGACCTGCGCGAAGGCGACCTGGCCAAGGACGGCGCGCGTCTTACCGCCGAC
>JAYUPN010000202.1:0-9649 GCA_043760065.1 Rubrivivax sp. | reverse complement strand
GTGCCGGTGGGCAAGGCCACGCTTGGCCGCATCATGGACGTGCTCGGCAACCCGATCGACGAACGCGGCCCGGTGGACCAGACGCTGACGGCGCAGATCCACCGCAAGGCCCCCGCCTACGACGAGCTGAGCCCGTCGCAAGAGCTGCTCGAAACCGGCATCAAGGTGATCGACCTCATCTGCCCCTTCGCCAAGGGCGGCAAGGTGGGCCTGTTCGGCGGCGCCGGCGTCGGCAAGACCGTGAACATGATGGAGCTCATCAACAACATCGCCAAGGCGCACAGCGGCTTGTCGGTGTTTGCCGGTGTCGGCGAGCGCACCCGCGAGGGCAACGATTTCTATCACGAGATGGCCGACTCGGGCGTCGTCAACCTCGAGCGGCTCGAAGAGTCGAAGGTCGCGATGGTCTACGGCCAGATGAACGAGCCCCCGGGCAACCGCCTGCGCGTCGCGCTGACCGGGCTGACGATCGCCGAGTCGTTCCGCGACGAGGGCCGCGACGTGCTGTTCTTCGTCGACAACATCTACCGCTTCACGCTCGCCGGCACCGAAGTGTCTGCGCTGCTGGGCCGCATGCCTTCGGCCGTGGGCTACCAGCCGACGCTGGCCGAGGAGATGGGCCGCCTGCAGGAGCGCATCACCTCCACCAAGGTCGGCTCGATCACCTCGATCCAGGCCGTCTACGTGCCTGCCGACGACCTGACCGACCCCTCGCCCGCCACCACCTTCGCCCACCTCGACGCCACCGTGGTGCTGTCGCGCGACATCGCCTCGCTCGGCATCTACCCGGCCGTCGACCCGCTGGACAGCACCAGCCGCCAGGTCGACCCCAACGTCGTCGGCCAGGACCACTACGACACCACGCGCGCCGTGCAGTCGACGCTGCAGCGCTACAAGGAACTGCGCGACATCATCGCCATCCTGGGCATGGACGAACTGTCGCCCGAGGACAAGCTGGCCGTCAGCCGCGCGCGCAAGATGCAGCGTTTCCTGAGCCAGCCGTTCCACGTCGCCGAGGTGTTCACCGGCAGCCCGGGCAAGTACGTGCCGCTGAAGGAAACCATCCGCGGCTTCAAGATGATCGCCGCCGGCGAATGCGACCACCTGCCCGAGCAGGCCTTCTACATGGTCGGCACGATCGACGAAGCCTTCGACAAAGCGAAGAAGATCCAATGAGCGGCGCATTCGGGTGCCTGGCGGCGTTGCCATGCTCGGCGCACGGGAGTGCGCTTGCGCGTGGCGCCTTGCCAGACACCCGACTGCTTGCTCCTTGAATCTTCTTCTCCAGTAACCGGGACTGCTCCATGGCCACCATCCACGTCGACGTCGTCTCCGCTGAAGAGAGCATCTTCAGCGGCGAGGCCAAGTTCGTCGCTTTGCCTGGCGAAAACGGCGAGCTCGGCATCCTGCCGCGCCACACGCCGCTGATCACGCGCATCAAGGCCGGCGCGGTGCGCATCCAGCGCGCCCTTCCCGACGGTTCCAGCGGCGAGGAGGAGTTCATCTTCGTCGCCGGCGGCATCCTGGAGGTGCAGCCGGGCACGGTCACCGTGCTGGCCGACACCGCGATCCGCGGCCACGACCTCGACGAGGCCAAGGCCAACGAGGCCAAGCGGCTGGCCGAAGAGGCGATGAAAAACGCCAAGAGCGAGATCGACCTGGCGGCAGCGCAAAGCGAGTTCGCGACCATGGCGGCGCAGCTGGCGGCGATCCAGAAGCTGCGCAAGAAGTGAGCGGCCGCGGCCCTCGGGTCGCTGCAACAACGTCAAAGCCCGCCGGCAGGCCATGCCCGGCGGGCTTTTGTTTTGACGGGGCGCTCAGCGGCTCAGAGCGACTTCCACAAGCTGTCGCGCGTGGCGCCCGAGATCAGCCACTCGCCGCCCTTGGCCACGATCTGCTGGTAGCGGTCGTCCTGCAGCATCCGGTCCTGGGTGGCTTCCATCGCGGCCAGGCTGTCGTAGCGTACCGTCCAGGCGATGCGGCTCGGGTTGCCGCACACCGGCACCGCCATCTCGACGCTCACGCCGTAGGCGTCCTTGGCATAGGCGCAGACCTCTTGCGCCCAGGCCATTGCCGGGCCGGACTTGCCGGCCTGGATGGCGGCGATGCGGTTGAAGGTGATCATGGGACGGTCTCCAGGGCCGGTGCGCCGGCCTTCGCTGCCGCTGCTTGCGGCCTTGCCAGTGGGCGCCTGGCACGAGCGCAGCGCCAGTGAAGATTCACGGGCGGCGCTTGACGTCTTCACCCTGCGCTGGCCAGACTCGGGCATCCCTCACCCACTCCAGCACAGGCCACCCATGGGCAAGAAGTCAGACAGCAACGGCAAGCTTGGCAAAGGCGAGTACCTCGAGAAACTGGCGCCGCTGCAGCTCGAGCTGAACGACGTCGCGCGCTGGCTGCAGCACACCGGCAAGCGGCTGATGGTGCTGATCGAGGGCCGTGACACGGCCGGCAAGGGTGGCGTCATCTCGGCCATCGCCGACACGCTCAACCCGCGCCAGTGTCGCGTGGTCGCGCTGCCCAAGCCCAACGACCGCGAGCGCACGCAGTGGTACTTCCAGCGCTACGTGGCGCACCTGCCGGCGGCCGGCGAGATCGCGCTCTTCGACCGCAGCTGGTACAACCGCGCCGGCGTCGAACGCGTGATGGGTTACTGCACCGAGGCCGAGACGCAGGCCTTTCTGAAGCAGGCGCCGGTGTTCGAGAAGTTGCTGGTCGACGACGGCATCCTGCTCTTCAAGTACTGGCTCACGGTCGACCAGGACAAGCAGGAAGAGCGCTTCGCCGAACGTCTGGAAGACCCGCTCAAGCGCTGGAAGCTCAGCCCCATCGACCTCAAAGCGCGCGAGAAGTACGCCGACTACACGGCCGCCCGGCACACCATGCTGGAGGCCACGCACACGCGCCACGCGCCGTGGACGCTGGTCGACTTCAACGACCAGCGGCGCGGCCGGCTGCGCATGATCCGCCACCTGCTGGATACCATTCCCGAGCACGCGGTCCCCGATGCGGCCATCGACTTCCCGCCGCTGGGGCACGAGCCGCTGAAGGAGCGTTTCAAGGCCGGACTGAAGCCGATCTGAGCTGCGCCGGCCAGTCGGCGATGAAGGCCCGCTGCGCGTCGGTCTCGGGCGTCAGCGGCGAGTGCTCGCGCTGCTGCGCGACGCGCCACTTGCGTTGCAGCAGCGCCAGCGCTTCGTCAGGCGCGTAGCCGTGTTCCACCAGCAGGCAGCCGGCGACGGTGCCGGTGCGGCCGACGCCGGCCATGCAGTGGATGTACACCACGCCGCCGCTGTCCAGTGCCTGCGCGATGCGGTCCAGCGTGGCGCGCATGCCGGCCGGCGTCGGGATGCCGAAGTCGACGATCGGATGCGACAGGCGCAGCGCACCGGGCAAGCGGTAGTCCGGCAAGCGGTCGTGGGCGCTCGTCAAGTCGACGGTGTGGGTGATGCCGGCCTGCTGCAGCGACTGCAGGCGTTGGGCCAGCAGCGGCACCCCTTGCCGCGCCGGATGTTCACCGGCCAGCACACGGCCGGGCCACAGCCAGTAGCACGCAGCAAAGGGGCGCGGCAGCGCGTCGCCCGCGCTGTCCAAATCAGCCCTGGAGCCCAATTCGCCGCCCGCTTCAGTGCGCCAGGATCTTCGACAGGAAGTCCTTGGTGCGGTCGGTCTTCGGGTGGTTGAAGAACTCGTGCGGCGTGTTCTCCTCGACGATCTGCCCCTGGTCCATGAAGATCACGCGGTCGGCCACCGACTTGGCGAAGCCCATTTCGTGCGTCACGCACAGCATCGTGATGCCCTGGCCGGCGAGCTCGATCATGACGTCGAGCACCTCGTTGATCATCTCCGGGTCGAGCGCCGAAGTCGGCTCGTCGAAGAGCATGATCTTGGGCGTCAGGCACAGCGCACGCGCGATCGCCACGCGCTGCTGCTGGCCGCCCGAGAGCTGCAGCGGGAACTTGAGCGCCTGCTCGGCGATGCGCACGCGGTTGAGCTGCACCATCGCGCGCTCCTCGGCGTCCTTCTTCGACAGCTTGCCCACCCACATCGGCGCCAGCGTCAGGTTGTCCAGCACGCTCAGGTGCGGGAACAGGTTGAACTGCTGGAACACCATGCCGACCTGCTTGCGGATGGCCTCGATGGCCTTGACGTCGTCGGACAGCTCGACGCCGTCGACCACCAGGCGCCCGGCCTGGTGCTCTTCCAGCCGGTTGATGCAGCGGATGAGCGTGCTCTTGCCGGATCCGGAAGGGCCGCAGATCACGATGCGTTCGCCCTTGGCGACGCGCAGGTGAATGTCCTTGAGCACGTGGAAGTCGCCGTACCACTTGTTGACGGCGTCGAACTCGATCAGCGGTGCGCTGCCTGCGATGCTCGGTGGGCTCATGACCTTCGGATCCCGATGTTGAGGTGGGCCTCCAGCCAGCGGCTGTAGCGCGACATGGCAAAACAGGCCACGAAGTAGATGCCGGCCACGAAGAGCTGGCCTTCCAGGAAGAACTTGCGCCAGTCGGCGTCACCCAGCGCCAGTTGCACGGCGCCGGTGAGGTCGTACAGGCTGACGATGGTGACGAGCGAGGTGTCCTTGAAGGCGCCGATGAAGGTGTTGACGATGCTCGGCACGACGATGCGCAGCGCCTGCGGCAGCACGATCTTGCGCTGCGCCTGCCAGTAGCTCAGGCCCAGCGCCTGCGCGGCTTCGATCTGGCCCTTGGGCAGCGCCTGCAGGCCGCCGCGCACGACCTCTGCCAGGTAGGCCGCGGTGAACAGCGTCATGCCGATCAGCACCCGCACCAGCACGTCGATCGAACTGCCCTGCGGCATGAACAGGGGCAGGATGAAGCTGGCCATGAACAGCACGCTGATCAGCGGCACGCCGCGGATCAGCTCCACGTACAGCACGCACAGCGTGCGGATCGCCGGCAGGTGCGACTGCCGGCCCAGCGCCACCAGCACCGCCAGCGGGAAGGCCACCACCAGGCTCACGGTCGACAGCAAGAGTGTGAGCGGCAGGCCGCCCCACTGCGCGGTCTCAACCGGCGTGAGGCCGAACCAGCCGCCGCGCATCAGCACGAAGAGGGCCGCGAAGACGGCCGCCCAGGCCAGCACCAGCGCCGAGCGCCAGAAGCGGCGCTGGCAGCTGGCGACGAGCAGCGCCACCAGCAGCACGCAGGCCAGCAGCGGCCGCCACTGCTCGGCGTAGGGGTAGCGGCCGAAGATGATGAGCCGGCCCTTTTCGGCCACCACGCCCCAGCAGGCGCCGCTGCCGTGCGCGGCACGGCAGGCTTCGTTGTCGGCGCCGGCCACGGCGTGCCACACGCCCCAGTTCCACAGCGGCGGCAGTGCCAGCGCCAGGCCCGACAGCACCAGCAGCGTCAGCAGCGTGCTGGTGGCGCTGCCGAAGAAGCTCTGCTTCAGCCACGCCATGGCGCCGGAGCGCGACCGCGGCGGTGGCCGGCTGGCGATGGCGACGAAGCTGTCGGCCACCTAGCGGTCCTTCAGGCGCGCACGGCGGTTGTAGACGTTCATCAGCGCCGAGGTCAGCAGCGACAGCGTCAGGTAGCAGGCCATGACGAGCGCGATGCACTCGATGGCGCGGCCGGTCTGGTTGAGCGAGGTGGCGGCAATCGACACCAGGTCGGGGTAGCCCACGGCCACCGCGAGCGAGGAGTTCTTGGTCAGGTTCAGGTACTGGCTGGTCAGCGGCGGGATGATCACGCGCAGCGCCTGCGGCAGTTGCACCAGGCGCAGCGAAAGCCCGCGTGACAATCCCAGCGATGACGCCGCCTCGAGCTGCCCGTAAGCCACCGACTGGATGCCCGAGCGCACGACCTCGGCGATGTAGCCGGCGGTGTAGACCGTCAGGCCCAGCAGCACCGTCAAGTACTCCGGCGTCACAGCGCCGCCGCCGACGACGTTGATCTCGGTCGCCTCGGGAATGTCCAGCCCCGACGGCGACCCGCCGGCCAGCCAGCCGAGCCAGGTGCCCGCGGCCAGCAGCGCGAGCGCCGGCAGGAACACCGGCCTCGGCTGCCCGGTGGCCTCGAAACGGGCGCGCGCGACGCGCCGCCAGACCAGGCCCGCTGCAAAGCCGGCCGCCAGGCCGGCCAGCGTGCCGACGTGTGCGGGCTCCCACACGGGCAGCGGGAACTGCAGCCCGTTCTTGCTGAAGAAGAAGCCCGGCAGCGGGCGCAGCGCCTCCTCGATCGGCGGCAGGAACTCGGTCAGCGCGAAGTACCACATGAACAGCTGCAGCAACAGCGGCACGTTGCGCGTCGCTTCCACGTACGCCCCGCACAGGCTGCGCACCAGCAGGTTGCGCGACAGCCGGCCGATGCCGATCAGCGTGCCCAGCACGGTGGCTGCGACGATGCCCACCAGCGCCACGCGCAGCGTGTTGCTCAGGCCGACGAGGTAGGCCTTGCCGTAGCTCTCGGCGGCGTCGAAAGGGACGATCGTCTCGCCGATGGCAAAGCCGGCGGGCTGGCTGATGAAGTCGAAGCCGCTCTGGATGCCGCGCGAGCGCATGTTGGCCAGCGTGTTGCTCCACAGGTAGGCGGCGGCCGCCACCAGCAAGAGCACCGCCACCACCTGGTAGACCACGCCGCGGAAGGCCTGGCTGCGCCAGGTCCAGCGGCGGGTCTTGGGCGGGGCAGACATCCGGTGCCGTCGGGCCCGCGTTCAGCGCACGGGAGGCGCGTACATGAAGCCGCCCTTGCTCCACAGGTTGTTGGCGCCGCGCGGCAGCTTCAGTGCGCTCTTGGGGCCGACGTTGCGCTCGAAGATCTCGCCGTAGTTGCCGACCGCCTTGATGGCGCGGTAGGCCCAGTCCTTGTCCAGGCCCAGCAGCTTGCCGGTGTCCTCCGACGTGCCCAGGATGCGCTGCACCACCGGGTCCTTGCTGTCGGCCTTGAGCTGGTCGACGTTGGCCTGCGTGACGCCGTACTCCTCGGCCTCGATGAGCGCGAACACCACCCACTTGGCGATGGCGAAGAACTCGTCGTCGCCGCGGCGCACGCTGGGGCCCAGCGGCTCCTTGCTGATCAGCTCGGGCAGGATCAGGTGGTCCTCGGGTTTGCTGGCTTCCTTGTTGCGCACGCTGGCCAGGCCCGAGGCGTCGGTGGTGTAGGCCTGGCAGCGGCCGGCGAAGTAGGCCTTGTTGGTGGCTTCCTGGGTGTCGAAGACGACCGGCTTGATGGCGAGGTTGTTGGATTTGGAGAAGTCCGACAGGTTCTTCTCGGTCGTGGTGCCGCTCTGCACGCACACCGTGGCGCCCTTCAACTGCTTGGCGCTCTTGATCTTGCCCTTGGACGGCACCATGAAACCCTGGCCGTCGTAGTAGGTGACGCCGGTGAAGTGCAGGCCCAGCGAGGCGTCGCGCGTCAGCGTCCAGGTCGTGTTGCGCGACAGGATGTCGACCTCGCCCGACTGCAGCACCGCAAAGCGCTGGCTGGCGTTCAGCGGCACCCACTTGATCTTGCTGGCGTCGCCCAGCACCGTGGCAGCGATGGCCTTGCAGACGTCGACGTCCAGGCCCGCCCACACGCCCTGGCTGTCGGCGGCCGAGAACCCCGGCAGGCTGGGGTTGACGCCGCAGACGAGCTGGCCGCGGGCCTTGATGGCGTCGATGGTCTTGCCGGCCATCGCCGGCAGTGCGGCCAGGGCGCCGGCGGCCAGCAGGGCAGCAGCGGCGACGCGGGAGAGCGGGTTCTTGAGCATCGGTGACTCCGGTTGTTGTGGGGGGTGGGTGCCAGGACCGCGCACCACGGGGCGGCGCGACGGTAGCTGCAAAGCCTGGATGCAGCAACTGTGCCAATCCCTGACTGCGGGGGTGCCGGGCGTGGCCGCGCCTGCCCGCGGTGTGGCATGCTTGCCGCCCAGGGCCAACCAGGAGTGCGGGCTTGACCAGCAGGAAGACCGCGCTCGGCCGCTTGGGCAGAACCCCACCTTGAGCGCACCCGAAGACCACGCCACCGAGTTCGCGTCTGCAGACGACGGTGAGCGGACCCTCATCCGCACCACGCGCAGTCGCCAACCCCTGCTGCCATTGCGCGTGGTGTGGGTGCACGACCTCGTGTACACCGACGAGACCGGCACGCAGCAGCGCCTGCGGCTGGGCCCGCAACCGGTGCGCATCGGTCGCCGTGCGCCGTGCGAACTGGTGCTGCGCGACTCCGAAGTCTCGGGCGTGCACTGCGAGGTGCAGCTCGTCAACGACGAGCTGATGGTCAGCGACCGCGGCTCCACCAACGGCACCTTCGTCGACGGCCGCCGCGTCTTCGCCAACGAGCGCGTGCCGCGCGGCGCTGTGCTGCAGGTCGGCCGCCAGTACATCAAGCACGAGTTCCGCGACGAGCAGGAGCTGGTGCAGAGCCAGGAACTCGACCGCGACCTGCAGCGCGCCAGCCAGTACGTGCAGTCGCTGCTGCCGCTGCCGCTGCGCAGCGGCCCGGTGCACGCGGAGTGGTTCTTCCAGCCCAGCGCCCGCGTCGGGGGCGACGGCTTCGGCTACCACTGGCTCGACAGCCAGCACCTGGTGGTCTACCTGCTCGACGTCTCGGGCCACGGCGTGGGCGCGGCGATGCATGGCGTGTCGGTGCTCGGCACACTGCGCCAGCAGACGCTGCCCGACACCGACTTCGCCAAGCCGGCGCAGGTGCTGGCGCGGCTGAACGACATGTACCCGATGGAGCGCCACGGCGGCATGTTCTTCACCATCTGGTACGGCGTGCTCGAGTTGCCGCAGCGGCGGCTGCGCTTTGCGTCGGCGGGCCAGCACCCGGCCTACGTGCTGGGATCCGCGGGCGGGCCGCCGCAGCCGCTGGCGACGCGCAACCTGCCCATCGGCGCCCTGCCCGAGGCCGTGTTCGAAGAGTCGCAGGCGCAGCTCGCCGCGGGTGACCGGCTCTACTTGTTCAGCGACGGCGTGTTCGAGATCGTGACGCCGGCCGGCCAGACCTGGTCGGTGGAGGACTTCATCCCGTTGCTCGGCGCCGCCGTGCCAGAAGGCAGCACCGAACCCGAGCACCTGTTGCAGGTGGTTCGGGGCCTTGCGCGCGCCGGTCCGCTCGACGATGATTTTTCGATCCTCACCCTGCAGATCCACTGAAAGCGCGGCCCGCATGGACATCCAGTTCGAAGACCTCGACAACGGCGCGCTGTGCGTGGTGCTGCGGGGACGCCTGGACACGGTCGGCGTCGACCGCATCGATGCCCAGGTCACCACCGCGGCCGCCGCGCGGGTGCGCGACGCGGCGCTCGACCTGAGCGGCGTCAGCTTCCTGGCCTCGATGGGCGTGCGGCTGATCATCACGCTGGCGCGGGCGCAGAAGGCGCGCGGCCAGCGCCTGGTGCTCTTCGGTGCCCAGCCCGGGGTGAGGGCGACGTTGGACATGGTGGCGCTGGACAAGATCATCCCGCTGCTGCCCGACCGCGCGCAGGCGCAGGCGCATCTGGCGGTCTGACGCATGAGCCCGGTCATGCAAACCCCGGCGCCGTCGCTGCTGATCCCGATGACGGCCGACGTCGCCGGGCTCGAGATCGCGCGCTTGCAGGCGCGCCAGTTCCTGAAGAACAACGACGTCGACGAACACGCGCTGGCGGCGGTCGAACTGGTGCTGGAAGAAGCCGTCACCAACATCATCCGCTA
>JAYUPN010000201.1:0-9722 GCA_043760065.1 Rubrivivax sp. | reverse complement strand
TGGGGCGCAAGATCTCGGTCGACTCGGCGACGATGATGAACAAGGCGCTCGAGGTCATCGAAGCGCGCTGGCTGTTCGACCTCGCGCCCGAGAACATCCGCGTCGTCGTGCATCCGCAGAGCATCATCCACTCGATGGTCGTCTGCCGTGACGGCTCGGTGCTGGCGCAGTTGGGCACGCCGGACATGAAGGTGCCCATCGCCTACGGCCTGTCGTTCCCCGAGCGCATCGAGTCCGGCGCGCCGCGGCTGGACTTCATGGCCCTGCAGTCGCTGAGCTTCGACCCGCCCGACCGCGAGCGCTTTCCCGGCCTTTACCTGGCCTGGGACGCGCTGCGCGCGCCGGCGGGCACGACGGCGATCCTGAATGCGGCCAACGAAGAAGCGGTTGCCGCGTTCCTGGCCGGAACCATTGGCTTCACGGCGATTCACAGTGTCAATGCCCGCACGCTGGACCGCCTCCAACCCCGACTCGGCGCCAGCCACACGCTGGAGGACCTGCTCGAACTGGACCGCCAGGCGCGCGCCGAAGCCCACCAGGTCATGAAGGACTTGCGAACATGACCACTGTGCTGGCCTTCCTGCTCACGATCGGCGTGCTGATCGTCATCCACGAGTACGGCCACTACCGCACGGCGGTGGCCTGCGGCGTCAAGGTGCTGCGCTTCTCGGTCGGCTTCGGCAAGGTGCTGTGGCGCCGCCAGCGCGACGCCGACAGCACCGAGTTCGTGCTCTGCGCATTGCCGCTGGGCGGCTACGTGCGCATGCTCGACGAGCGCGAGGGGCCCGTGGCGCCGCAGGACCGGCACCGGGCCTTCAACCGCCAGTCCTTGCCCAGGCGCGCCGCCATCGTCGCGGCGGGGCCACTGGCCAACCTGCTGCTGGCGGTGCTGCTGTATGCGGCCGCGCACTGGATCGGCCTGGACGAACCCAAGGCCGTGCTCAGCCCGCCGACGGCCGGCAGCGCCGCCGAGCGCGCGGGCCTGCGCGCCGGCGACTGGGTGCGCGCCATCTCCGCCGACGGCACCGAGTGGGTCGAGATCCGCTCGATGACCGACCTGCGCTGGCAGGTCACGCAGGGCGCGCTGGAGCAGCGCAGCGTGCGCCTGCAGGTCAGCGACCGCGACGGCCGCGGCAGCCGCACGCTGATGCTGGACCTGTCGGGTTTCAGCACGCGCGACGTCGACGCCAGCTTCGTCAAGAAGGTGGGCCTGGCGGGAACCTACAGCGAACCGGTGCTCGGCGAAGTCAAGGCCGCCGGCCCGGCTGCGCAGGCGGGGCTGAAGACGGGCGACCGCGTGCTGTCGGTCGACGGCGCCGCCATCGTCGACGCGCAGACGCTGCGTGAACGCATCCGCGCCGGGCTGAATGCAGGGCAGGGCGTGCCGCAGCGCTGGCGCGTCGAGCGCGCCGGCAGCAACCTGGAAGTGCAGGTCACGCCGCGCGCTGCGCGCGACGGCGATGCGACGGTCGGCCGCATCGACGCATTCGTCGGCCAGCCGCCGGCGATGGTGACCGTGCAGCACGGCTTCTTCGAGGGCCTGCAACAGGGCGCCGTGCGCACCTGGGAGATCTCCAACCTGACGGTGCGCATGCTCGGCCGCATGCTCATTGGCGAGGCTTCGCTGAAGAACCTGAGCGGCCCGATCACGATCGCCGACTACGCCGGCCAGTCGGTGCAGCAGGGCCTGGCCTACTACCTGGGTTTCCTGGCCCTGGTCAGCGTCAGCCTGGGCGTGCTCAACCTGCTGCCGCTGCCGATGCTCGATGGCGGGCATCTCATGTATTACATTTTCGAGGGCGTCACCGGACGCCCCGTCTCCGATGCGTGGCTGGCCCGACTGCAGCGCGGAGGCATCGCGGTGCTGCTGATGATGATGTCGGTGGCGCTCTTCAACGACGTGGCCCGCCTCCTGGGCCTGCACTGAACCTTCATGCTCCCTGCTTCCCCGTTTGGTCCGCTGCGCCCTGCCGCGGCGATGGTTCTGATGGCCGCCTGCGCGGCCGTGGTGTGCCCGGCGTGGGCGGTCGAGCCCTTCGTCATCAAGGACATCCGTGTCGAAGGCCTGCAACGCACCGACCCGGGCACCGTGTTCGCGGCGCTGCCCTTCCGCATCGGTGACACCTACACCGACGACAAGGGCTCGACGGCCCTGCGCGCGCTCTTCGCCACGGGCCTGTTCAAGGACGTGCGCATCGAGGTCGACAAGCAGGTGGCGGTGGTCATCGTCGACGAGCGTTCGATCATCGCCTCGGTCACCTTCGTCGGCCTGAAGGAGTTCGACAAGGAGCCGCTGACGAAGTCGCTGCGCGACGCCGGCATCGGCGAGGGCCTGCCCTTCGACCGCGCCGTCATCGACCGCGCCGAGCAGGAGATCAAGCGCCAGTACCTCAGCCGCAGCCTGTACGGCGCCGAGGTGGTGACGACGGTCACGCCGATGGAGCGCAACCGGGTCAACGTCACCTTCACGATGAACGAAGGCGACGCCGCGCGCATCGCCGACGTGCGCATCGTCGGCGCCACCGTGTTCACCGAGTCGGCGCTGCTGAACCTGTTCGACCTCACGCCCAGCGGCTGGTTCACCTGGTACAGCAAGTCCGACCGCTACTCGCGCACCAAGCTCAACTCCGACCTCGAGAAGCTGCGCGCCTACTACGTCAACCGCGGCTACCTCGAGTTCGCGATCGAGTCGACGCAGGTCACGATCTCGCCCGACAAGCAGACCATCTCGGTGGCGATCTCGATCAAGGAAGGCCAGCCCTACACCGTCACCAGCGTGCGGCTCGAGGGCGACTACCTGGGCAAGGAAGAGGAGTTCCGCGCCTTCGTGCTGCTGCGCGCCGGGCAGCCCTACCAGGGCGACGCCGTGACGGCCACGTCCAAGCGCTTCCAGGACCTCTTCGGCCTCTACGGCTATGCCTTTGCGCGCATCGAGCCGCGGCCCGAGATCGACCGCGCCAGCGGGCAGGTGGCGGTGGTCTTTGCCGCCGAACCGCAGCGCCGCGTCTACGTGCGCCGCATCGAGGTCGCGGGCAACACGCGCACGCGCGACGAGGTCATCCGGCGCGAGTTCCGGCAGCTCGAGTCCGCCTGGTACGACGGCGGCCTGATCAAGCTGTCCAAAGAGCGCATCGACCGCCTGGGCTACTTCAAGGACGTCGAGGTCGAGACCAACGAAGTCGCCGGCAGCCCCGACCAGGTCGACCTGGTGGTCACCGTGACCGAGAAGCCCACCGGCAACCTGGCCGTCGGCGCCGGCTACTCCAACGCCGAGAAGCTGACCTTCAACGCCTCGATCAAGCAGGACAACGCCTTCGGTTCGGGCAACAGCCTGGGCATCGAGGTCAACACCAGCAAGTACAACCGCACGCTGGTCGTCAGCACCGTCGATCCGTACTGGACCGTGGACGGCATCTCGCTGGCCGTCGACGCCTTCTACCGCACCAGCCGGCCGGTCAACTACCTGGGCGACAGCTACGAGCTCAAGACCCCGGGCGCCTCGATGCGCTTCGGCGTGCCGTTCTCGGAGTACGACACCGTCTTCATGGGCCTGGGCTGGGAGCGCACCGAGCTCGGCACCTCGGTCGGCCTGCCGCTGGCGTGGCTGAACTACCGCGCCCTGTACGGCAACAAGACCGACGCACTGTCGCTCACGGCCGGCTGGGCGCGCGACGGCCGCGACAGCGTGATCGCACCCAGCGCCGGGCGCTACCAGCGCGCCTTCTTCGAGTGGAGCTTTGCCGGCGAGGTGAAGTACCTCAAGACCAACCTCCAGTACCAGGAGTACTGGGGTCTGCCACTGCGCCTGACGCTGGGCATCAACGCCGAGCTCGGCATCGGCAAGGGACTCGGTGGCAAGCCCTATCCGGTGTTCAAGAACTTCTACGGCGGCGGCCTGGGCACGGTGCGCGGCTTCGAGCAGGGTTCGCTGGGCGTCGTCGACCCCACCGGCGCCTACATCGGCGGCGCGCGCCGCTTCAACCTCAACGGCGAGCTGTACTTCCCGGTGCCCGGAACCGGCAACGACCGCACGCTGCGCATCTTTGCCTTCACCGACACCGGCAACGTCTGGCGCGAGGACGAGAAGATCAGCGCGTCGTCGCTGCGTGCCTCCGCCGGTCTGGGACTGAGCTGGATCTCGCCGGTGGGCCCGCTGAAGCTGAGCTGGGGCTACCCGATCCAGATCCAGCGCAACGATAGAATCCAGCGATTCCAATTCCAGATCGGGACTGCGTTCTGATGAAGACGTTCGATATCACCTTCTTCTGCCGCGCCCTGGTGGCACTGGCCTTCTGTGCTGGCGCAGCCGTCCCGGCCGTGGCGCAGGAACTCAAGATCGGCTACGTCAACAGCGAAAAGGTGCTGCGCGAAGCGACGCCGGCCAAGGCCGCGCAGGCCAAGCTGGAAGCCGAGTTCGGCAAGCGCGAGCGCGAGCTCAACGACGCCGCGACGCGGCTGAAGGCCGCCGCCGACAAGCTCGACAAGGACAGCCCGACGCTGGCCGAAGCCGAGAAGGTGCGCCGCCAGCGCGAACTGGTCGAGCAGGACCGCGACCTGCAGCGCAAGCGCCGCGAGTTCCAGGAAGACCTGAACCAGCGCCGCAACGAAGAACTGGCCAGCGTCGTCGAGCGCGCCAACCGCGTCATCCGCCAGATCTTCGAGAGCGAGAAGTACGACCTCATCCTGCAGGAAGTGGTCTTCGCCAGCGGCCGCGTCGACATCACCGACAAGGTCATCAGGGTGCTCAACGCACCGGCTGGCGCCGCCAAGTAAGGGCCGGGCGCGGCTGCCACTCCAGGCCACCCGGTTGCAGCCCCGATGCGCGTGCCCTTGAGCGTGCGCCTGGGCCCGCTGGCGCAGTTGCTGGGCGGCCAACTGCTGGGTGACCCCGAACGGGCCGTCACCCGCATCGGGCCGCTGGAATCCGCCGACGAGCAGACCATCGGCTTCCTGGCCAACCCGCGCTACGAGTCCCAGTTGCAGACCACGCGGGCCGGCTGCGTCATCGTGGCGCCGGCGCTGCGCGATGCCGCTGCCGCCCGCGGCGCGGCGCTGGTCTGTGCCGACCCCTACCTGGCCTTTGCCCGCCTCACGCAGTGGTGGGCGGCGCAGCAGCGCCGGCCGGCTGCGGCCGGCGTGCACGCCAGCGCGGTGGTCGAGGAAGGGGCCTTCATCGATGCCACCGCCAGCGTCGGCGCGCTGGCCTTCATCGGCCGCGGCGCGCACGTCGGCGCACACGCGGTGATCGGCTCGCACGGCCATGTCGGCGAAGGCGCACGCGTCGGCGCCGGGACCTGGCTCAAGCCGCGCGTCGTGTTCGGCGAGGCCTGCGCGATCGGCGAGCGCGGCATCGTGCACAGCGGTGCCGTCATCGGCGCCGACGGCTTCGGCTTCGCACCCCACGAAGGGCGCTGGGAGAAGATCGAGCAGCTCGGCGCGGTATCCATCGGCGACGACGTCGAGATTGGCGCCAACACCTGCATCGACCGCGGCGCGCTCGACGACACGGTGCTCGAAGACGGCGTCAAGCTCGACAACCTGGTGCAGATCAGCCACAACGTGCGTGTCGGCGCGCACAGCGCCTTCGCCGGCTGCGTCGGCGTTGCCGGCAGCGCCCGCATCGGCCGCCATTGCACGGCCGGCGGCGGCGCGATCATCCTCGGGCACCTGGAGATCGTCGACCACGTGCACATCACGGCCGCCACCGTCATCACGCGCTCGATCCACAAGCCGGGGCAGTACAGCGGCGCCTTCCCCTTCGATGACAATGCCTCCTGGGAGAAGAACGCAGCCACGCTGCGGCAATTGCACGCGTTGCGCGACAGGCTGCGGGCGCTGGAACGAAAGACCTGAAGATGCTCGACATCCAACACATCCTGCGCCTGCTGCCGCATCGTTACCCGTTCCTGCTGGTCGACCGCGTGCTCGAGCTCGAGAAGGGCGTGCGCATCAAGGCGCTGAAGAACGTCAGCATCAACGAGCCTTTTTTCCCCGGCCACTTTCCGGCGCGGCCGGTGATGCCGGGCGTGCTGATGCTCGAAGCGCTGGCGCAGGCCGCGGCGCTGCTGTCCTTCGGCTCGCTGGACAGCGACCCCGACGAGAACACGGTGGTCTACTTCGCCGGCATCGACAACGCGCGTTTCAAGCGGCCGGTGGGCCCGGGCGACCAGCTCATCCTGGAAGCCGCGATCGACCGCCAGAAGGCCGGCATCTACCGCTACAAGACGCGCGCCACGGTCGAGGGCCAGCTGGTCGTGGAGGCCGACCTGATGTGCACGATGCGCAAGGCGGTGTGATGCCTTCGGTTGCGCGGGCCCGGATCCACGCCACGGCGATCGTCGACGCCGCTGCCGAGCTCCACGAGTCGGTCGAGGTCGGCCCCTATGCCGTCATCGCCGCCGGGGTTCAGGTCGGCGCGGGCACAACCATCGGCGCCCACTGCGTCATTGAGGGACCGACGGTCATCGGGCGAGACAACCGCATCTTCTCGCACGCCGCGCTCGGCGCCGCGCCGCAGGACAAGAAGTACGCCGGCGAGCCGACGCAGTTGCACATCGGCGACCGCAACACGATCCGCGAGTTCTGCACCTTCAACCGCGGCACGGTGCAGGACGCCGGCGTGACGCGCGTCGGCGACGACAACTGGATCATGGCCTACGTGCACCTGGCGCACGACGTGCAACTGGGCTGCCAGACGATCCTGGCCAACAACGCCACGCTGGCCGGCCACGTGCAGGTGGGCGACTGGGCGCTTGTTGGCGGCCTGAGCGGCGTGCACCAGTTCTGCAGGATCGGCGCGCACGCGATGGTGGGCTTCCAGAGCCATGTCTCGCAGGACGTGCCGCCTTTCATGACCGTCTCGGGCAACCCGCTGTCGGTGCACGGTGTCAACGCCGAAGGCCTGCGCCGGCGCGGTTTCTCGCGCGAGCGGCTGGCATTGGTCAAGCAGATGCACCGCCTGATCTACCGCGACGGCCTGACGCTGGAGGCAGCGCGCGCCGCGATCACCGCGCTGCTGGGCACGGTGGAGGGCGGCGACGCCGACGTGCGGCTGCTGCTGGACTTCCTGGCCCTCAGCACACGCGGCATCGCCCGCTAGCGGCAGCGGCATGCGGCTGGCCCTGGTTGCCGGAGAAGCCTCGGGCGACCTGCTCGCGGGGCTGCTGCTCGACGGCCTGCACCGGCGCTGGCCGGCGCTGCAGACCATGGGCATCGGCGGCCCGCGCATGGCCGCGCAGGGTTTCGACGCCTGGTGGCCGCACGACAAGCTGGCGGTGCGCGGCTACTTCGAGGTGTTGCGCCACTACCGCGAGATCGCGCGCATCCGCGACCTGCTGGCCCAGCGGCTGCTGCGCGAGCCGCCGCAGGCCTTCATCGGCGTCGATGCGCCCGACTTCAACCTGGGGCTTGAGCGGCGCCTCAAGGCTGGCGGCATCAAGACCATCCACTTCGTCTGCCCCAGCATCTGGGCCTGGCGCGGCGGCCGCGCGAAGATGATGGCGGCCAGCGCCGACCACGTGCTGTGCCTGTTCCCCTTCGAGCCCAACCTGCTGCGCGCACACGGCGTTGCCGCCACCTTCGTCGGTCACCCGCTGGCCGACGCGATCCCGCTCGTGCCGCCGCGTGCGGCCAGCCGCACCGCACTCGGATTGGGCGAGAGCGAGCGCGTCGTCGCCGTGCTGCCGGGCAGCCGGCGCAGCGAGATCCAGACCATCGCACCGCGCTTCCTGCAGGCGGTGGCGCTGCTGCACCGCCAGCGTCCCGAACTTCGCTTCGTGCTGCCGGTGGTGCCGGGGCTGCGTGACCTGCTCGACCCGCTGGTGGCGCAGCACGCACCCGGCGCGCCCTTGCAGTTGCTCGACGGGCAGTCGCACGCGGTGCTGGCGGCCTGCGACGTGACGCTGATCGCCAGCGGCACGGCGACGCTGGAAGCGGCGCTGTTCAAGCAGCCGATGGTCATCGGCTACAACATGCACGCCCTGAGCTGGCAGCTGATGAAGCGCATGAAGTACCAGCCCTGGGTCGGCCTGCCCAACATCCTGTGCCGCGACTTCGTGGTGCCCGAACTGATCCAGGACGACTGCCAGCCGGCGGCGCTGGCGGCGGCGGTGCTGAACTGGCTCGACGATGCGCCGCGGCGCGACCGCGTCGCCGGCCGCTTCCTCGAACTCCACCACCTGCTGCGCCGCGACACGGCCCGGGTTGCCACCGATGCCATCGCGCAAGTTCTTCAAGCCTGAGCAGCTGGGGCTGCACTTCGACAAGCCCGGCCTGATGGCCGGCGTCGACGAAGCCGGCCGCGGCCCGCTGGCCGGGCCGGTGGTGGCCGCCGCGGTGATCCTGGACGAACTGGCGCCGATCCAGGGCCTGGCCGACAGCAAGACGCTGACGGCGCGCCGGCGCGAGTTGCTGTTCGACCAGATCCGCTCGCGCGCGCTGTGCTGCAGCATCGCCAGCGCCAGCGTCGAGGAGATCGACAGCCTGAACATCCTGCAGGCCACGCTGCTGGCGATGCGCCGCGCCGTCGAAGGCCTGCGCATCCTGCCGCACCGCGTGGTGGTGGACGGCAACCGCGTGCCGGTGCTGCGCATGCCGGTCAACGCGCTGGTGCGGGGCGACAGCAAGCTGGCGGCCATCGCCGCGGCGTCGATCCTGGCCAAGGTACAGCGCGACCGCTGGTGCGAGGACCTGCACGCCCAGTACCCCGGCTACGGTTTCGCCACCCACAAGGGCTACCCGACGCCTGAACACCTGGCGGCGCTGCAGGCGCAGGGCCCCTGCGCGGCGCACCGCCGCAGCTTTGCGCCGGTGCGCGCAGCAGGGCAGCCGCGGTGAACGAGCCGCTGAATATCACGTCGCGCGACAACCCGCTGCTGCAGCGGCTGCGCAAGCTGGCGCAGGACCCGTCGGGCTACCGGCGCGCCGGGCTGGTGTGGCTGGAAGGCGAGCACCTGTGCGCCGCGCTGCAGCAGCGCGGTGGTGTGGCCGAGCAGGCGGTGATCACCGATGCCGCCTGGCAGGACCCGCACCTGCGCGGCCTGGCGCGCGCCGCCGGCCGCGTGGCGATCGTGCCGGCAGCGCTGTTCAAGGGCATCAGCGGCCTGGAGTCGCCGGCCGCCATCGGCTGCCTGATGACGCTGCTGCCGCCGCCGGCCATCGACGCCCGCGCCGCCAGTGTCGTGCTCGACCGCGTGCAGGACGCCGGCAACGTCGGCAGCATTCTGCGCAGCGCTTCGGCCTTTGGATTCCGGCAGGTGCTGGCGCTGCAGGGCACGGCGGCGCTGTGGTCGCCCAAGGTGCTGCGCGCCGGCATGGGCGCGCACTTCGGCCTGCGGCTGATCGAGGGGCTGGACGAGGCCGCGCTGTCGGCGCTGGCGCTGCCGCTGGTGGCCACCAGTTCGCACGGTGGCGCGCTGCTGCCGCAGGCGACACTGCCCAAGCCCTGCGCCTGGGTGCTGGGCCACGAAGGTCAGGGCGTGTCGGCCTCGCTGCTGGCGCGCTGCGCCTTGCAGGTGCACATCCCGCAGCCCGGCGGCGAGGAGTCGCTCAACGTCGCCGCCGCCGCCGCGGTGTGCCTGTACGAGTCGACGCGCCGTTGAGCGTGCCCGTGCCGCACGCGCGCGGCGTCAGTAGACCAGGCGGTCCGGCCGCAGGTCGCGCAGGATGGTGGTGGCGATCTCCTCGATCGACTTGTGCGTCGACGACAGCCAGGCCACGCCTTC
>JAYUPN010000200.1:0-9782 GCA_043760065.1 Rubrivivax sp. | reverse complement strand
ACGCGCGCAACCTGCTCAAGGAAGGCGACGATGTCAACGTCATGGTGATCAACGTCGACCGCAAGATGCGCTCGATCCAGTTGTCCATCAAGGCCAAGGACAACGCCGACGAACAGCAGGCGATGCAGAAGCTGTCGCAAAACAACGAGCGTGAAAACGCCGGCACCACGAGCCTGGGCGCCCTGCTGCGCGCCAAGCTCGACAAGGGCAACGAGTAAGTCCTGCCCTGCCCCGCTTCGGGGCGGCCGCAAGGCCGCCTCGGGCGGGGCCCCTCATCCGGCGCCTGTCGCCGGTTCTCGACGGCTGCTGACCCACGATGACCCGCTCCGACCTTGTCACCCGCCTGGCCGAACGCTTCTCGCAGCTGACGCAGCGCGACACCGAGTTCGCCGTCAAGACGATCCTGGACGCCATGTCCGACGCCCTGGCGCGCGGCCACCGCATCGAGATCCGCGGTTTCGGCAGCTTCAGCATCAACCGCCGGCCGCCCCGTGTCGGGCGCAACCCGCGCAGCGGCGAGCAGGTGGTGATCCCCGAAAAACTGGTGCCGCACTTCAAGCCGGGCAAGGCGCTGCGCGAAGCCGTCGACGAACAGCTGGCGGCCGACATCGAGCGCGCCGCCTAAGGGCGTCGGCAGCGCGCGTGGCCTCCTAGAATGAGGCTTGCATGCGCATCATCTCCTGGCTCATCCGGGCCTTCATCTTCCTGGCCTTGTTCGCCTTTGCGCTGAACAACCAACAGACCGCCGTGGTGCGCTGGTTCTTCGGCGTGCAGTGGCAGGCGCCGCTCGTCATCGTGGTGCTGGCGGCCTTTGCCGCCGGCTGCGCCGTCGGCGTGGTGGCGATGCTGCCCGACGCCTGGCGGCGCTGGCAGCTCGGGCGCCAGCGCAAGGCCGCGCTGCCGCCGCCGGCGGCAGCGGCACCGAGTTCGGTGATGCCTTCGGAGTTCGTCGCCGAGCACCCGCCCCGGGTGGGCCCATGAGCCCAGGCGCGCATGGAATTTGACCTGCAGTGGCTGCTGATCGGCCTGCCGGCGGTATTTGCGCTGGGCTGGATGGCGTCGCGGCTGGACCTGCGCCAGCTCAAGCGCGAACGCGACGACTCGCCGCGCGCCTACTTCAAGGGGTTGAACCTGCTGCTCAACGAACAGCAGGACCAGGCCATCGACGCCTTCATCGTCGCCGTCCAGAACGACCCCGACACAACCGAGCTGCACTTCGCGCTCGGTAACCTGTTCCGCCGCCGCGGCGAGTTCGAACGCGCGGTGCGCGTGCACCAGCACCTGCTGGACCGCGCCGACCTGAAGGCCGCCGACCGCGTGCGCGCGCAGCTGGCGCTGGCGCAGGACTTCATGAAGGCGGGCTTGTTCGACCGCGCCGAGGCAGCCTGGCGCGCGCTGCTGGGCAGCGCCTTCGACGGCGAGGCGCAGCTGGCACTGCTGTCGCTGTACGAGCGCTCGCGCGACTGGCAGCGCGCGGCGCAGGTCGCGCGCCAGCTGCAGCAGCAGGGGGGCGGATCCTTTGCCGAACGCATCGCGCACTACGAGTGTGAACTCGCCGAAGAGGCCGACGCCAGCGGCGACACAGCTGCGGGCGACGCCGCGCTGCAGCGCGCCGCCGAAGCCGCACCCGACGCATCGCGCCCCGGCGTGCTGGCCGGCCAGCGGCTGCGCAAGCGCGGCGACCACACCGGCGCGTTGGCGGCCTGGGACGCACTGCGCGCACGCAAGCCGGCGGCCTTCCTGCTGGTGGCGGCCGACTACGCAGCGTCGGCCCAGGCCTGCGGCCGCAGCGCTGAAGCGCAGCAGACGCTGGCGGCGGCGCTGCACGAGCTGCCGGCGATCGAACTGCTGCAGGCGCTGGAGCAGGTCGACGGCAGCGACGCCGCCCACCGCCTGCCGCGCCTGCTCGAGCACCTGAAAGTGCACCCTTCCTTGTCGGCGGCGCAGTTGCTGTTTGCGCTGGCGCCCCAGGACTGGACCGACGAGGCCCGCAGTGCGCTGCGCGAAGCGGTCGCCCGCGCCGCGCGGCCGATGCAGCGCTACCGCTGCGCCGCCTGCGGCTTCGAGGCCCAGCACTACTTCTGGCAGTGCCCGGGCTGCCTGAGCTGGGACAGCTACCCGCCGCAGCGCCTGGACGCGTTGTAGCGCCGGCCAGCGCCGCGGCGCGCTGCTTGAGGCACTCAGCGCGCCAGCTGCGCCTCGAACAGCGTCAGCACGTCGTTGCGTGAGGGCACCTCGCCCTTGCCGCCGATGCTGGCGACGCGGCCCGGGCCGGTGATGCCGGCCAGGCCGGGCTCGTGGTCGCAGTAGATGCCCAGCGTCGGCCGGCCCAGCGCCGCCGCCAGGTGCGTGAACCCGGTGTCCAGCCCCACCACCTGCTGCGCGCCGGCCAGCACGGTGGCCATCTCGCCCACCTTCAGGAACGGCGGCACGTCGCCGTCGCAGCTGGCAGCGATGCGCTCGGCCAGCGTCTGCTCTTCGGGCCGGCCCCAGCACACCAGCGGCGTCCAGCCGAGTTCGCTCATGCGCCGGCCCACCGCCACCCAGTGCCGCTCGGGCCACAGCTTTTCCCTGCGGCTGGCGTTGGGGATGATCACCGCGTAGGCCCCGCGCGGCACCCACGACCCGGTGGGCACCTGCAGGCCGAAATCCGGCGCGCGCACCGGCGCGGCGTAGTTCATGTGCGCCGCAGCCAGCGCGCGGCAGCGCTGCACGGCATGCAGTTCGCGCGACACCGCGGCTGTGCGCTGGTACAGCCACGACGCAGCCGGCTCGCGGATGCTGCGGCGGTCGTAGCCCGCCACCGTGGCGCCAGCCTGGCGCGCCCAGACGGCGCTCTTGACGAGGCCCTGCAGGTCGAGCACCAGGGTGTAGGGCTCGCGGCGCAGTTCGCCACGCAACTCGGCCATCGCGCGCCAGGTCGCGCGGCTGAACAGGCTGTCGCGCCACTTGCGCCAGGACATCGGCAGCACGCGGCTGACGCCCGGGTGCATCCTGGGGATGGCCGCGAACGGGCCCTCGACCAGCCAGTCGACCTGCGCCCCCGGGTGGTGGGCCTGGATGTCGGCCACCACGGGCAGCGCATGCACGACGTCGCCCATCGACGAGGTCTTGACGATGAGGACGCGCGGCGCGTTCAAGGTTGGTGTCGTTCTTTGACGAGCTGGGGGTTCAGCTGGGGGTCGTTGTACATCTTGAACTGCCGGTAGACCTTGAAGTAACCCTTGCCGGCGGCCGCTTCTGCCAACAAGGCGTCCAGGCACGCCCCGAGGTCGCTGCGCTGCTCCTGCAGCCGCTCCCACTTGGCGCGGCTGGCATCGCGGTGGGCCTGGTCGACGTCGCGCCGCAGCGTCTGCTCGTGCATGGCCTTCGACTTGAGCGCCATGATCGACAGCCGGTCGACCATGCTGCCCGCGGTCTCGCTGTTCAGGCGCGCGCCCGCGGGCACGCGTGACACGGGCGCTGCGCTGCGCGCCGAAGCCTCGTCCACCAGGCCCAGCGCCAGCAGCAGCAACTCGTCGACGCGCTCGGTGGCGTCGTTGCGGGCCTGGTTGAAGCGGTCGATGGCGCGCTTGTTGGCCGCGATCTCGGCGTCGGCCACCGTCGTGCGACGTGCCAGGTCTTCCTCGGCCCACAGCAGGCGGTTGTTGCGGTGGTTGGCCTGCACCCAGCGCCACAGTTCGGCGGCCGGGGCGGCTGGCTCGGCCTGCGGCCAGCCCGGGGACTGCAGCAACTGGTCGTGCAGGTTCATCACCTGGCTGGCGAGCAAGGGTGGGGCTGGGGTCATCGGCAAGGGCGGCACTGGCAGAATGGCCGCCGATTATCTGCTGCCCATGCCCACACCCCCGTCCCGACCCCTGATCGTGCGCTTGCGCAACTGGGTCGGTGACGTGACGCTCGGCTTGCCGATGCTGCAGCGCCTGGCGGCCGAAGGCTTCGACCTCGTGCTGCTGGGCAAGGGCTGGGCGCGCGAGCTGCTGGCCGGACAGGGCTGGCCGGTGCACGTGCTGGCACCGACCAGCCGGGGCCGTGTGCAACAGCTGCGCACGCTGCGCGCGCAGCACGTCCTGCCCCGACGCAGCGGGCGCGCCGGCGTCGACGCGCTGTGCCTGCCTGATTCCTTCTCCAGCGCGCTGGAGTTCCGCGTTGCCGGCCTGCGCGCGCTGGGGCACGCCTGGGAAGGCCGCGGCCTGCTGCTCGGCCGCGCCGTGCCGCGCCAGCGCGGCGTGCACGAACTGCAGGTGTACTGGCAACTCGGCGACGCGCTGCTCGGCCGCGCCGCGCCGCTGCCCGCGCGCATCGCGTTGCAGCCGACCGAGGCGCAGCGCACGCAGGCGCAAGTGCTGCGGCAGACGCACGGCATCGACGCCGGCTTCGTCTGCATCTGCCCTTTCGCGGGCGGCACCTGGGACCAGCAGGACAAGACCTGGCCGGCATTCGCCGACTTCGCGGCGCGCACGCTGCCGGCGCTCGGCCGCAGCGTGGTGGTATGCCCTGGGCCGGGCGAAGAAGAGCAGATCGCCCGCGAGCACTTCAGCAGCGCCCGCTTGCTGAGCGGCGTCGACCTGGGCGTCTACGCAGCGCTGCTGCAGGACGCCGGCGCCATGCTCAGCAACGACACCGGCCCTGCGCACCTGGCGGCGGCGGTGGGCACGCCGGTGGTCTCGGTGATGGGGCCCAGCGACCCCGGTCTGTGGCACCCCTGGGGACCGCGCGTGCAGGTGCTCGGCGGCCACGGCGCATGGCCCGATCCGGCGGCGGTGATGCAGGCCTTGCAGCGATCGCTGGCACTGCCCCGCTGACGTGCGCCGCAGGCCCCTCGGCCAGGGGCCCCCGGCCGGGTGCCCTCGACAGACCCCGCGGCGGGGGAATGACGGCGCCACGTCGGCCTCGAAGAATGCGCTCCAGCCCGCCGCGATGGCCACGCCGGCAGCCATCGCGGCGGGTGTCCACCCGTTCATCCATCTTCATCCCTTCTCTCAAGGAGCACACCATGATCCGCAACCTCATCGCCCTCGTGATGGCCGTCTTCGCGCTCAACGCCTTTGCTGCGGCCGACGCCAACAAGGCCACCCAGGCCGAACTCGAAACCATCAAGGGCATCGGCCCCGGCCTGTCGGGCAAGATCCTGCAGGCGCGCCAGAGCGGCGAATTCAAGACCTGGGGCGACCTCGTCGACCGCGTCGGCGGCATCGGCCCCGGCAACGCGGCGCGCTTCTCGCAGGCCGGCCTGACCGTGGGCGGCGCCGCCTACGACGGCAAGGCCGTCGGGACCCAGCCGGCCAAGGGCGCCAAGGCCGCCAAGGCCGAGCGCAACGAGGCCGAGCCCAAGGCGCGCAAGGGCAAGAAGGCCGACAAGGTCGAAGCCTGAGCGTCCGGCCGGGGCTCGACGCGGGGCCCGGCCCCCGACGACGGCCCGCTGGCGCACGCGCGCCAGCGGGCCATCGTCACTCTGCCGGCCGTCTCAGGGCAGCAGCACGTCCGGATCCGAGGGACTCGCGCGCTTGCGCCCCGGCCCGGTGTCCCAATCGAAGAAGCGCATCACCTCGTCCTTGCGCGCCACCGTGTCGGCCTCGCCCAGCGCCATCAGTTCCTGCGTGAAGGGCGCCTCGAACAGCAGGTAGCTGGCCAGTGCCGTGCCGCGCGCCGCATCACCCTCGCCGCTGACACCGACGCCACGCAGCAGCGTGCGCACCGGCGCCGGCAAGGCCTGCAGGTGGCGCGAGGCGATGTCGTCGACGCGCTGCGTTGGCGAGATCACCAGTGCCTCCAGCGGCCGCAGCGGCGTGTCGGCCAGCGCCGAGTCGGGCAGCAGCGCCAGCGTGCGGTTGATGCGCCGCATGCGCTCGATGTCGACTGCCAGCGCGTCCAGGAAGATGCTGGCCATCGCGTGGCCGGCGATCTGCGCCAGGTTGGGGTAGTCGTGCAAGGCCACGACGCGGCCGGCCGGCTCCTGCATGCGCCCGGCGCCGATGATCAGCATGCGCTGCGCGCCCAGGTGCACCGCGGGCGACAGCGGCGCGGTCTGGCGCATCGAGCCGTCGCCGAACCAGCCCTGCACGCCGGCCACCTGGAGCGAAGTCGCCGGGAACACGAAGGGGATCGCCGACGAGGCCAGCAGGTGCGCGTGCGTCAGCCGCGACTGCACGGCGATGCGCTGCGATCGCTGCCAGGGTTCGATCGGGCGCGCTGCGTCGTAGAAGGTGTGGTGCTCGCCCGATGTGTAGCTCGAAGCGGTGACCGCCAGCGCGTGCAGGTGCTTGGCCTCGAACATCATCGGCAGCCGGTCCAGCGGCACCATGCGCTGCAGCAGCGTTGCCAGCGGCGAGTTGTCCAGCAGCGAGCGCGGCCGCGCCCGCCGCCAACGCGCGATGAGCCAGCCCACCGACATCATCGTCAGCCACTGCGCGCCCGAGCGGATCACGCCCAGTGAATCGGAGCGGTACACCTGCTCGGTGCCGAAGTGCTGCCAGACCTTGGCCAGCACCTCGACCGAGGCCTCGAATCGGTCGGCGTTGGCGGCCAGCGCCGCGGCATTGATGGCGCCGGCCGAGGTGCCGCAAATGACCCCGAAGGGGTTGCGCATGCGCGCCATCGGGTTGAGCGCTTCGCGGCGCATGCGTGCCAGTGCACGCAAGACGCCCACCTGGTAGGCGGCGCGCGCGCCGCCGCCGCTCAGCACCAGGGCCGTCAGGGGCGTCTCATACATGTTCCCCGACTGTAGCGTCGGGGCCCCATGCCTCAGTCGCCGTGTTTGCCCTTGCCTTTGCCCTTGTCCTTGTCCTTGCCGTGACCCTTGCCGTGACCTTGGTCGTCGTCCCGGTCGCGGCCCCGGCCGTGGTCGTCGCCGTGCCGGCGGTCACCGTGGCGCACATGCTCGTCGTACCAGCGGTCCTGCACGAAATACACCGGTACGCCGCAGGCGCCGTATTCGCGGCAGTGCTTGCGCCAGTTCTTGCGGTGGCCCGGCGGCACCCACATGTACACCGGCTGCGGCGGCGGCGCCTGGTGCACCACGATCGGACGCTGCACGTACACCGGCTGCGCGACCACCACCTGCGGCTGCGGGAAGCGGCCGACGTCGATGCGGCCGTAGACGCCGGGCTGGCTGATCTGGACCGAGACGCCGACGTCGGCGGCGCGGGCCGTGCCCAGCGCCGACAGCGCGGCCAGGGCGGCGAAGGCGGTCAAGACCGCGGCAAGGGTTCTCTTCATGGGTCGCTTCCTGATGACGGGATCAGGTTGTAACGCGCCAGGGCCCCTGCGGGATGTCTGCTGACACACACAATTTCATTCGTAAACAATCTGTGCCCCGCCGGCGTGGGCGATACCGCGCCAGCGGCCCAGGGCCTCGTCGCAGGGCCAGAAGCGGGCTTCGTCGCCGAGGTCGAGTTCGGCCGTGACCCCGGGCCGCTGCACCCGCAGCCGCACCGTCAGGCCCTGCAGCACGGGGCCGTGTTCGCTGTCGACGCGCTTGGCCGGCCACAGCTTGAGCACGTCGGCCACCGGCGGCGTGCCGCCGTTGAGGTCCACCGCCAGGTAGCGCCCGAAACGCGCCCGCGCCGCCGCCAGGTCCCAGACCTGCAGCACGTTCAGGCGCAGGCCGCCGCTGAAGCGGTCGGGCTGCAGCTTGCCCTGCACGATCAGCAACTGGTCCTCGGCCATCAGCTCGCGCTGGGCCTCGAAAATCTCGTCGTTGGCCACGGCTTCGATGGCCTCGGTGCCGTCGTCGAGCTTGAAGATCATCACCCGCCCACGCTGGCCGTTGACGGTGCGCGCTTCGGTCACGATGCCGGCCAGCAGCTGCCCTTCTCGTGAGTCCGGGCGGCTGTCGACCAGGTCGGCGATCGGCTGGCGCGCAAAGCGACGCACCTCGTCCTTCCAGGCGTCGAAGAGGTGGCCCGAGAGGTAGAAGCCGAGTGCCGACTTCTCCTGCAGCAGCCGTTCGCGGATGTCCCACGCCGCCATCGCCACCAGCGCCGGCTCCTGCGTGCTGCTGCCGTGGGTGTCGCCGATGTCGAAGAGGCCGCCTTGCAGCGCATTGGCCTGTTGCGTGTCGGCCCAGTCGAAGGCCAGGCCGACGCTGGCCAGCAGCGCGGCGCGGCCACCGTGCTGGTCCGGGTGCAGGCTGTCGAAGGCGCCGGCCTTGACCAGCGCTTCGACGCCGCGCTTGTTGACCAGCTTGCGGTCGACGCGGGCGCAGAAGTCGAACAGGCTGTGGAAGGGGCCGCCACCTTCGCCCTGATGCGTCCCCAGGCCTTCGCGCGCCGCGACGATGGCCTCGACCGCGCTTTGCCCGGTGCCCTTGACCGCGCCAAGCCCGTAGCGCACGGTGCGGTCGTCGATGGGCTCGAAGCGGTGCGTGCCGCGATTGATATCCGGCGCCTCGAAGCGCACGCCGAAGAGCTTGGCGTCGTTCAGCAGCACCTTGAGCTTGTCGGTGTTGTCGGCCTCGATCGTCATGTTGGCGGCATAGAACTCCGCCGTGCAGTGCACCTTGATCCAGGCCGTGTGGTACGCCAGCAGCGAGTAGGCCGCGGCATGGCTCTTGTTGAAGCCGTAGCCGGCGAACTTCTCCATCAGGTCGAAGACCTCGCTGGCCTTGTCGGCGGCGATACCCTTGGCCGCCGCGCCTTGCAGGAAGACATCACGCTGCTTGGCCATCTCCTCGGGCTTCTTCTTGCCCATCGCCTTGCGCAGGATGTCGGCGCCGCCCAGCGAGTAGCCAGCCAGCACCTGCGCGGCCAGCATCACCTGTTCCTGGTAGACGAAGATGCCGTAGGTCTCGGCCAGCACCGGTTCGAGCAGCTTGTGCGGGTAGACGATCTCTTCCTTGCCGTTCTTGCGCGCGCAGAAGCTCGGGATGTTCTCCATCGGCCCTGGGCGGAACATGGCATTCAGGGCGAACAGGTCTTCGATGCGATTCGGTCGCGCCTCGCGCAGCATGCCCTGCATGCCGCGGCTCTCGAACTGGAACACGGCTTCGGTCAGGCCGTCGCTGAAGAGCTTGTAGACCTTGGCGTCGTTCAGCGGCAGCTGCTCGTAGGCGAAGTCGGCGCGGTCCTTGCGGCGCTCGCGGATGAAGTCCTTGGCCAGCTCCAGGATCGTCAGCGTGGCCAGGCCCAGGAAGTCGAACTTGACGAGGCCGATGGCCTCGACGTCGTCCTTGTCGAATTGGCTCACTGCGCTGTCGCTGCCGGGCTGCTGGTAGAGCGGGCAGAAGTCGGTGATCTTGCCCGGCGCGATGAGCACGCCGCCGGCGTGCATGCCGATGTTGCGCACCAGGCCTTCGACGCGGGTGGCCAGCGCCAGCAGCTCGGCCACCTCTTCCTCGGCCTTCTCGCGCTGCTCGAGTTCGGGCACTTCCTTGCGCACGTAGATCAGGCCAGGGTCGGGATCGGCGGGTGGCTTGGGCAAGGGGGCCAGCGTGTAGGTCTTGCCCGGCAGCCCGGGCACGAGCTTGGCGACGCTGTCGACGTGGCCGTAGCCCATGCCCAGCACGCGGCCGACATCGCGCAGCGCGGCCTTGCTGGCCATGGTGCCGAAGGTGGCGATCTGGCTCACCGCGTCGCGGCCGTACTTGTCCTTGACGTACTCGATGACGCGATCGCGGTTGGCCTGGCAGAAGTCGATGTCGAAGTCGGGCATCGACACGCGTTCCGGGTTCAGGAAGCGCTCGAACAGCAGCTTGTACTGCAGCGGGTCGAGGTCGGTGATGAACAGGGCATAGGCCACCAGCGACCCGGCGCCCGAGCCGCGCCCCGGCCCCACCGGGCAGCCGT
>JAYUPN010000199.1:0-9798 GCA_043760065.1 Rubrivivax sp. | reverse complement strand
CGCGGCAACCTCGCGCAGAATGAAGATCGCTTCTTCCTCGAGCGAATCGAGGTGCAGGTTGCTCAGCCGGCCAAGCAATTGGGGTTCGGCGCGGGCGTTCATGCGGAGATCTCTTCTTTCTTGACCGCCGTGCCGCCTTGCGCCACGTGCAGTCCGCATTCCTTCGCGGCCTCGTCTTCCCACCACCAGCGGCCGGCGCGGAAGTCCTCGCCCTGCGCGACGGCGCGGGTGCAGGGCTCGCAGCCGATGCTCGGGAAGAATTCGTCGTGCAGGCTGTTGTAGGGCACCTCGTTGCTGGCGATGTAGTGCCACACGTCGTGCCAGCTCCAGTCGGCCAGTGCATTGACCTTGGTGCGGCCGGTGTCGTCGATGGCTTGCAGCGGCACCTCGGCGCGGGCGTCGCTTTGTTCGCGGCGCAGGCCCGTGATCCAGGCGCTGCGGCCGGCCAGCAGGCGCGCCAGCGGCTTGAGCTTGCGCATCTGGCAGCAGGCCTTGCGCAGCTCGATGCTCTGGCGCATCGCCAGTTCGCCGTGCGTGCGCACGAAGTGCAGCGCCTGCTCGGCCGCCGGCTGCCAGCGCTCGACGTGCACGCCGTAGCGCTGCTCGATGGCCGGGATCAGCGCCAGCGTCTGCGCGTGCAGCCGGCCGGTGTCCAGCGTGGCCACGGCGATGGGCAGGCGGTGGCGCGCGATGAGGTCGGTCAGCACCATGTCCTCGGCGCCCAGGCTGGTGGTCTGCACGATGCGGCCGGGGTGCTCGGCGGCGGCCTGCTGCAGGTGCGCCAGCGTCTGCGCCACGCGCTGCTCGAAGCCGGCCGTGGCGCGGGCGTTGAGTTCGATCGCGCGGCTCATCGCAGCGCCGCCGGCCGCTCGGGCGGCACGGTCTGGTAGTGGGTGCTGAAGTAGCCCAGCGCGCGCTCGGCCGACTCCTGCTTCTGGTCGGCGCGCAGTTGCACGGCGTCGAAACCGCAGCGCCGCAGCAGCGGCAGCATGTCGGCCAGCACTTCGCCGCTGGCGCGGATCTCGCCGGCGTAGCGCAGCCGTCCGCGCAGCAGCACGGCCTGCGAGTAGGCGCGGCCGTCGGTCCACTTCGGGAACTGCAGCACCACGGCGCTCTGGCGCTGGATCTCGGCGGCGCGCTTCAGCACGTCGGCGGTGTTGTCCAGCAGCAGGGCGCCGTCGTCGGCTGCGCTGTGGATGTCGATGAATCGCATGGTGTCGTCCCCGGTTCAGCCGTGGGCCGCGGTGCTGCGGCGCACGGCGTCGGCGGCGTGGCGGAAGGGCAGGGGGCCCAGGCGCCGCGCGGTGTGGATGAAGCGCTCGCCGGCTTGGCGCTCGCGCAGGTAGGTGCCGATCACGGCCTCGATGACGTCGGGTACCTCGTCGGCAGCGAAGGACGGCCCGATCACTTTGCCGGCCAGCGCCGGGCCGCTGAGCGTGCTGCCGTCGGCGCCGGCCACCGTGACCTGGTACCACTCGCTGCCGTCCTTGTCGACGCCCAGGATGCCGATGTGGCCGCTGTGGTGGTGGCCGCAGCTGTTGATGCAGCCGCTGATGTGCAGGTCGATGTCGCCGATGTCGTGCAGTTCGTCGAGGTCGTCGAAACGCTCGGTGATGGCGGCGGCGATCGGGATGCTGCGTGCATTGGCCAGCGCGCACAGGTCGCCGCCGGGGCAGGCGATCATGTCGGTGAGCAGACCGATGTTGGGCGTCGCAAAGCCGCCTTCGCGCGCCGCCAGCCACAGCGCGCGCAGCTCGCTTTCGCGCACCCACGGCAGCAGCAGGTTCTGGTCGTGCGTGACGCGCAGTTCGCCCAGGCTGTAGCGATCGGCCAGGGCGGCCGCGCCTTCCATCTGGTCGGCGGTGACGTCGCCCGGCGGCAGGCCGGCGCGCTTGAGGCTCAGCGTCACCGCGCGGTAGCCGCTCACGCGGTGGCCTTGCACGTTGCGCTGCAGCCAGCGCGTGAAGGCCGGCAGCGGGGCGGGCGCGTGCGGCGAGGGCTCCGGCGCCGGCAAGGCCGGCGGCAACGGGAAGCTGGCCGCCACGCGCGCCAGCTCGCCGGCCGGGATCAGCGGCGTCGCCGGGTCGGACAGCAGCGCGTCGAACTCGCGGTTGACGGTGTCGATGAAGCGCTGGCCTTCGGCCTTGACCAGGATCTTGATGCGCGCCTTGTACAGGTTGTCGCGCCGGCCGTAGAGGTTGTAGCCGCGCACCACGGCCTCGATGTAGACCAGGATCTGCTGCCAGGGCACGAAGGCGTGGAACTCGGTGGCGATGACCGGCGTGCGGCCCATGCCGCCGCCCACGGTGACTCGGAAACCCACCTCGCCGGCGTCGTTCTTGCGCAGCGTCAAGCCGATGTCGTGCCAGTCGGTGGCGGCGCGGTCCTCGCGCGCGCCGGTGACGGCGATCTTGAACTTGCGCGGCAGGAAGGCGAACTCGGGGTGCAGCGTGCTCCACTGGCGCAGGATCTCGCAGTACGGCCGCGGGTCCACCACCTCGTCGGGTGCGATGCCGGCCAGCGCGTCGGTGGTGATGTTGCGGATGCAGTTGCCGCTGGTCTGGATGCCGTGCATGTCGACGTCGGCGAGCAGCTCCATCACCTCGGCGCTGCGCTCCAGCGGGATCCAGTTGAACTGCAGGTTCTGGCGCGTCGAGAAGTGGCCGAAGCCACCGCGCTCGGCTGGCGTGCCGGCGTTCTGCAGGTCGAAGTCGCGCGCGATGCGACCCAGCTGGCGCAGCTGCCGGCTGCTCAGTTCACCGTAGGGCACGGCCACACGCAGCATTGGCGCGTGGCGCTGCACGTACCAGCCGTTCTGCAGCCGCAGCGGGCGGAACTCCTCGTCCGGCAGATCGCCGATGAGGTGGCGCGTGAGCTGGTCGCGATATTGTGCGGCGCGGGCGCGCACGAATTGGCGGTCTTCTTCGGTGTAGGCGTACATGGTGTGTTCAGGCAAGGACCTTGATCCCGGCGCCGACGAGCGAGATGCACAGCACCCCGCGCACCAGCCGCTCGGGCATGGCTTGGGTCAGGCGGGCGCCCAACCAGATGCCGGGCAGCGAGCCCAGCAGCAAGGCCGCCAGCAACGTCCACTCGACGTTCCCGAGCGCCGCGTGGCCGATGCCGGCCACCAGGGTCAGCGGCACCGCGTGTGCGATGTCGGTGCCGACGATGCGGTGCGCCGGCAGCCGCGGGTACAGCAGCAGCAGCAGCGTGGCGCCGATGGCGCCGGCGCCGATCGAGCTCAGCGACACCAGCACGCCCAGCAGCACGCCAGAGGCCACCGTCAGCACGTCGCGACGGTGCGCGCTCAGCGCTCGTTCCAGGCGCAGGCCGACGCGGTTCCAGACCGGCTTGCAAGCCACGGACACGGCCGTCAGCAGCAGCGCCACGCCCAGGGCCACGCTCAAGGCACCGGCCCAGGACTTGGTGATGCCGGTGAAGTACATCAGCGCGATGGTGGCCACCGTGGCCGGCAGGCTGCCGGCCAGCAGCAGCTTGGTGATGCGGTAGTCGACGTGACCCAGGCGGTGGTGCGCCCAGCTGCCGCCGGACTTGGTGAGCGCGGCGAACCACAGGTCGGTGCCGATGGCGACGGCCGGCGCCAGGCCGAAGACGCCGATCAGCATGGGCGTCATCAGCGAACCGCCGCCGACGCCGGTCAGACCGACGATGGCGCCGACGCCGAAACCGCTGAACACCGCCATCCAGTCCATCGAAACGCACCCCAAGGCAGCGCAGGGGCGCGGCCGATCGAGCGAACTGTAGGAAGCAGGCTTAGTTGTGAGAACTACATTGAAGTAGCTTGCTTATGCCTGAATGGATATATAGAAGCGACCCGGGGCTGGCTACCTAGAATCGTCGCGATGCCCAATTGCACCCTGTCCAGCAACGCCGATCGGCGCCGACGTTTCCTGATGGCCTCGGCGCTCGTGCTGGCGGGATGCCAGTCGCCCCCACGTGCCGTCGCCCCGACTGTGGCGTCGCCGCCACCACCGGCACCCGCTGGACCGCCGTCGCCGCCGGCCGTGCCCAAGCGAGCGCCTCGACTGGGTCTGGCGCTGGGCGGCGGGGCGGCGCGCGGCTTCGCCCACATCGGCGTCATCCAGGTGCTGGAAGACGTCGGCATCCGTCCGGATCTGGTCGTCGGCACCTCGGCCGGCAGCCTGGTGGCGGCGCTGTATGCACACGGCAAAAACGGCGCCGAACTGGTCAACCTGGCGCTGACGATGGACGAAGGCGCCATCACCGACTGGGCCTTTCCGGGCCGCGGCATGATCCGCGGCGACGCGCTGGCGCGCTATGTGCGCGAGCACACCGGCGGTCAGGCCATCGAACAGATGAAGCTGCGCCTGGGCATCGTGGCCACCGACCTGGACAGCGGCGCCGGCGTCCTCTTCGAACGTGGCGACACGGGACAGGCGGTGCGGGCATCGAGTTCGGTGCCGGCGGTCTTCCAGCCGGTGAAGATCGGCAGCCGCGAGTACGTCGACGGCGGCCTGGTGGCGCCGGTGCCGGTGCGCTTTGCGCGCCAGATGGGGGCCGAGATGGTGCTGGCGGTCGACATCTCGACGCCGCCGGACGGCGCGGCCACCGGCGACACCCTCAAGCTGCTGCTGCAGACCTTCGCCATCATGGGCAAGAGCATCAACCGCTTCGAGTTGCTGGATGCGGACGTGGTCGTGCGGCCGCCGCTCCTGGGCGTGGGCAGCGCGGACTTCACCTCACGCGTGCGCGCCATCCGTTCCGGCCGCGAAGCCGCGCTGGCGCTGCTGCCGCAGATCAAGGCCAAGCTGGCCAGCCTGGCACGCTGACGGCGCCGTCGCTCGGCGCGACCGGCGCAAGCCAAAAAAAAGGCGGTCCAGCCGGCTGACTGGACCGCAATGCACCTTGGACGGGGTGCTGAGGAGACTGACTATCCACACGATCCTGCTGCAACTCCGAAGGGCCGCAGTGGGGGATAGACAGCCGGCGACGGGAAAAGTTCAGGCACAAATTCGCGGTCGCACCGGCATTCCAAGTTTCAACGCCCGAACGAACAACGGCGCCCGAGAAGGGCGCCGTCGAGGGCTGATGGCCAACCTGCGCCTAGGCGCCGGTTGGCCGTGGCGGCGCTGCTCAGGCGGCGCGCTTGCCGGCCTTGGCGGCGCTCTTGCTGGCGTTGACGGCGCTGTTGGTCATCGCAGTGAAGTTCGCTTCGGCAACGTCGGAGGCCTGCTTGGCGGCCTTCTGGGCGCTTTCGTAGGCATTGTTGGCAGCGGCGATAGCCGACTTCACCAGAGCGACGGCGCTTTCGGTGCCGGCGGGGGCGTTCTTGACCGCGTTGTCGACCAGGGCCAGAACCTTCTTCTGGTTGTCGGCCAGGTTGGCTTCGGCGGTCTTGGTGAACTCGGCGCTGGCGCCGGCCAGGATGTCGTACAGGTGACGGCTGTAGGCAGCGGCCTTCTCGGCGGCGGGCTGCAGCAGGCCGGCTTGCAGGGACAGCAGTTCCTGCGCGTCCTTGATCGACAGGGCGGCGGTGGTCGTTTCGGCGGCTTCGCTCAGCGAGGTCTTGGCGACCTGCAGGTTCAGCTCGACGAGCTTCTCGACGCTTTCGAAAGCCTTGCTGGTCAGACCGAACAGGGTCTCGACGCCGGCTCTCTGGGCGGCCACGAATTGGTCAGCAGTGAAGGGGGTGTTCATGGTGTATCTCCTGGAGGTTGAGGTGAGGATTTGGATCCTTGCCGCGCCGCTTAGGAATGATTGCTGCGGTGCAACATGAATCGAAGTATAGGGTTCTCCCTGGCCAAAGCAAGCAGTTTTTGCTGCAGCGCAACATTCTAGGGGTGTCTTCCTAGAATCCGGCCTCGTGCGCGCCTTCCACTCCGACCAGTTCGTCCTGCCCCTGCCCCCGGGACACCCGTTTCCGATGACCAAGTACCGGCTGCTGCGCGAGGCGGCCGAAAGCACGCTGCCCAGGGTTCGCGTCACCGAGGCCGTGCCAGCCACCGACGGTGAGCTGGCACTGGCGCACGACCCCGACTGGATCCACGCCGTCGCCAGCGGCGGCACGACCGCAGCGCAACAGCGCGAGATCGGCTTCCCGTGGAGCGAACGCATGGTCGAGCGGGCGCGGCGTTCCGTCGGTGCATCGATCGGCGCCGCCCGTACCGCACTGCTGGCCGGCGAAGGCGTGGCCGCCAACCTGGCCGGCGGCACCCACCACGCGTACGCGCACAAGGGCTCGGGCTACTGCGTCTTCAACGACGTCGCGGTGGCAGCTCGCCTGATGCAGGCCGAGTGGCACCGCCACCACAGCCAACTGCTGCGCGTGCTGGTGATCGACCTCGACGTGCACCAGGGCAACGGCACGGCGTCAATCTTCAAGGACGACCCGACGGTGTTCACGCTGTCGCTGCACGGCGCCAAGAACTTCCCTTTCCGCAAGGAAGCCAGCGATCTGGACGTCGAACTGCCCGACGGCTGCGCCGACGACGAGTACCTGGCCGCAATGGACCGGGCGTTGGAAGAAGCCTGGCAGCGCCACGCAGACACTGCGCCGGGCCTGGCCTTCTACCTGGCCGGCGCCGACCCGCACGAAAACGACCGCCTGGGCCGCCTGAAGATCAGCAGCGAAGGCCTGGCCGAGCGCGACCGCCGTGTGCTGGCGGCGCTTCGCCAGCGGCGCATCCCCGTGGCGCTGTCGATGGCCGGCGGCTACGGCCGCGACCTCGCCACCACGGTGGCTGTGCAGCGGCAGACGCTGGCGCTGGCGCTGCAGTCGTGGCAGTCCTGGAACGCGGCGGCGGCGGTGGAACAATCCGCTGCATGAGCGATGCATTCCCCGAGCGGCCCGAACGGGCCGAAAGGCCCGAGCCGCTGCCTCGCAGCCACTTCACGCACTTCCAGGCCATCACCACCCGCTGGATGGACAACGACGTCTACGGCCACCTCAACAACGTCGTGCACTACAGCTTCTTCGACACCGCGGTGAACCGCCTGCTGATCGAGGCCGGCGTGCTGGACATCCACGGCGGCGAGGTCATCGGCGTGGTCGTGCACACGCAGTGCCGCTACTTCGAGAGTCTGGCCTTCCCGCAGACGGTTCACGCCGGCATCGTGGTCGACCGGCTGGGCCGCTCCAGCGTGCACTACGAACTGGGCCTCTTCGCCGACGAAGCGCCGCTGGCCGCCGCGGTGGGCCAGTTCACGCACGTCTATGTCGACCGCAGCAGCCGGCGGCCGGTGCCGCTGCCGGCTGCGTTGCGTGCCGCATTGCTCCCCTTGTCCAGAAAGCCCGCATGACCCTGCCGACCGTCATCACCCCTGAGTCCACTGCGGCCGTCGACGCCGCCATCGCGTCGCGCCGCTCGATCCGCGCCTTCCTGCCCACCCCCGTGCCGCGCCAGACCATCGAGGACATCCTGGCCGTCGCGGCGCGCGCGCCTTCGGGCACCAACACGCAGCCGTGGCAGGTGCACGTGCTGACCGGCGGAGCCAAGGAAGCGCTGTCGCGCGACATCCGCGCCGCCTTCGACGACCCCGAGGAACGCGCCCGCCACACCGAGGAGTACGCCTACTACCCGACGCAGTGGCTCAGTCCCTACATCGAACGCCGGCGCAAGGTCGGCTGGGACCTGTACTCGCTGCTGGGCATCGGCAAGACCGACAAGGAGCGCATGCACGCGCAGCATGGCCGCAATTACGAGTTCTTCGGCGCCCCGGTGGGTCTGATGTTCACCATCGACCGCGTGATGGAGAAGGGTAGCTGGCTCGACTACGGCATGTTCCTGCAGAGCGTCATGGTGGCGGCGCGCGGGCGCGGCCTGGACACCTGCCCGCAAGCGGCGTTCACGCGGTTCCATCGCATCATCGCCCGCCACCTTGAGCTGCGCGACGACCAGGCGTTCGTGTGCGGCATGTCGCTGGGTCATGCCGATCCGGCGGCGATCGAGAACTCGTTGCACACCGAACGCGAGCCGGTGTGCGGGTTTGTCCGGTTCCTGGAATAGTCGGCAAGTCAGCTTGCCATCGGTCAAGGTTTCCTAGAATGCCCGGCGCTGAACAAGGACAACGATGAAGCTGATGACGTGGATGGGGGCTGCCGTGGCGCTGGTGGTTCCAGGACTGGCCGTGGCCGCGGGTGCGGTGCCGTTTGCCGGGCCCGCCCTCGGGCCGGTGCCGCTGGAGTTCGTGTTCTTTGCCTGCGTGCTGGCCGGCGTGGCGCTGTTCCACCACCACACGCTGCCGATCGCACTGGGTGGCGCGATCTTCATCGCGCTGTACAAAGTCCTGTTCTCGCCGTTCAAGACCGGCGCCGGGCTGTCCGGCTTGGTCGGCCACGTCGGTCACGAGTGGGTGATCCTGGTCAACCTGCTGCTCTTGCTGCTGGGTTTTGCACTGCTGGCCGACCTGTTCGAGAAGAGCGAGGTGCCGGCCACGTTGCCGCGTTTCCTGCCCGACGACTGGAAGGGCTGCTTCGTGCTGCTGGCGCTGGTGTTCGTGCTCAGCAGCTTCCTGGACAACATCGCGGCGGCGATGATCGGCGGCGCGATGGCCAACACCGTGTTCAAGGGTCGCGTGCACATCGGCTACCTGGCGGCCATCGTCGCGGCCTCGAATGCCGGCGGTGCCGGCAGCGTGCTGGGCGACACCACGACGACGATGATGTGGATCGCCGGCGTCGGACCGATGGAGGTGCTGGAAGCCTTCATCGCCTCGGGCGTGGCGCTGGTCGTGTTCGGCATTCCGGCGTCGCTGCAGCAGCAAGGCCACCAGCCGATCCAGAAGGACGCCGGCCCCGACGTCCACATCGACTGGACGCGGGTGGCCATCGTCGGCTTCATCCTGGTGTCCGCGATCGTCGTCAACGTCACGGTCAACACGCGCTTCAACGCCGTGTCTGACAGTTTCCCGTTCCTGGGCGCGGCGGTGTGGCTGGCGATCCTGGCCACCGCCGCGCTGCGGGCGCCCAACTGGAGCCTGCTGCCGGGGGCGACCAAGGGCTCCGTCTTCCTGCTGTCGCTGGTGATGTGCGCGTCGATGATGCCGGTCGAACAATTGCCCGCCGCGTCGTGGCAGACCGCCTTTGCTCTGGGTTTCACCTCGGCCGTCTTCGACAACATCCCGCTCACCGCGCTGGCGCTCAAGCAGGGCGGCTACGACTGGGGCTTCCTGGCCTACGCGGTGGGCTTCGGCGGCTCGATGATCTGGTTCGGCTCCTCGGCCGGTGTCGCGCTGTCCAACATGTTCCCGCAGGCGCGGTCGGTAGGCCAGTGGCTGCGCCACGGCTGGCACGTGGCGGTGGCCTATGTGGTGGGCTTCTTCGTCATGCTGGCGCTGATCGGCTTCCATCCCGGCTCCAAGCTGCGCGGCAGCATCGACACCGCTCCGGCAGCGCCGCCCGCCATCGTGGCGCCGACGAAATGAGCGCACGATGACACGACCCGCCGTCCTGGTAGCCCGCGCGGTGTTCCCCGAGGTGCTGTCGCGCCTGGGTACGCACTTCGACGTCGAGGCCAACCCCGGCGACACCATCTTCACCAAGCCGCAGTTGATCGAGCGGCTGCAAGGCAAGGCTGGCGCCTTCACGACCGGCAGCGAGCGCATCGACGCCGAGGTGCTGGCCGCCTGCCCGCAGCTGCGCGTGGTGGCCAACATGGCGGTGGGCTACAACAACTTCGACATCGCGGCCTGCTCGGCAGCGGGCGTGCTGGCCACCAACACACCCGACGTGCTGACCGAAACCACGGCCGACTTCGGCTTTGCGCTGATGATGGCCACCGCGCGCCGCATCGCCGAGAGCGAACACTTCCTGCG
>JAYUPN010000198.1:0-9798 GCA_043760065.1 Rubrivivax sp. | reverse complement strand
CTTTCATCGTCGCCACTCCCTTCAGGGCTTGGCCGGCGCGCGCGTCGCGGCGGTGGCTGCTGCGGCGGCGGATGCTGGCCGCGCCGCCGGCGGCGCCGACGCAGCCGCGGTGGCCGGCGCCAGCTTCTGCAGCGTGCTCTCGTGGACGTGCGTGGGCGTGCCCGGCTTGGCGCTGTGGCAGAGGTTGCAGTTCTCCACGCTCCAGGCCAGTTCGCCGTTGTGGCACGAGCCGCAGAACTGGCCGTCGATGATCTTCAGCATGTTGATCTGGTTGCCGCCGGCCTTGAACTCGAAGCCGAGGTCGGCGTGGCAGACCTTGCAGCGAAAGCGCACACGGTGGAACCAGTGCGGAAACACCACCGGCCGCATGCCGGCGGCGTCGGAGAAGTTGTTCATCACGACGTCGCCGTATTCGGCCGGCGCCGGCGCGGCGGCCAGCAGCGTCAGCGCCAGCACCAGCAGGGCGGGGAGTTTCAAGGTCGGCCTCCGGTTCGGGGGTGGTCGGTGTTCAGGTCCGTGCTCAAAAGCGGCGCTGCGCACGCGCCTGCACGCCGGCGATGACACGTCCTTCGACTCGCGCCGCGCGCAGGCTCAGCCGCGTGTCCAGGCGGCCGACGGCGTAGTCCAGGCGCGACTCGATCGATTCGCTGATGCGTTCGCGCGGCGCATCGATGTCGCCCAGCGCGCGCCGCTCCAGCGGCTGGCTGCTGACCGAGGCCAGCACGGTGTGGCGCAGCCGCGGCACGCCGAAGGCGGCCCGGTGCTCGTAGCTCAGCGAACCGGTGTAGAAGCGCTGCCAGCCCTGTCCCTGGTCGCGGCGCTCGCCGGTGAAGACGTCGAGTTCACTGCTCTGGTTGTGCGTGCCCTGCAGCGTCAGGTTGGCCGCGCCGTGGGCGTAGCGCGACAGCTGCAGGCGCTGGCTGAGCTGCAGGTTGAGCAGCCGGAAGCGGCTGCGCGCGCCGCCCGTGCCGGCCACGACGCCGTCGCTGCCGCGGCTGATCGAGTCGCTGTACGACAGGCCGCCGAAGGTCTGGCCGCCGCTGCCGTCCATGCTCTGCCACGAGATGCTGGCGCCGTGGGCCACTGCGGTGCTCGGGCCGACCGTGCCCGACTCGCGCCGCACGGCGCCGCTTTGCGACACGCTCAGCGACAGGCTTCGGTTTTCACCCCAGGGCACGTCGCGCGACACGCCGTGGGCGAGCTGCAGGCCGGCGCTCTGGCGGCGCTGGCCGAGCGGGTCGCGCGCCAGGCTGGCATTGACGTTGGCGCTGGGCGCGTAACGCCAGCCCAGCAGCGGCACTGCCGCCGGCGCCCAGCTCAGGCCGCCCTGCACGCTGGCGCTGTCGCCGCTGCTGGCGGCGTCGGACTGCACGTGGTTGGCGCTCGCCGACAGCGACGCGCGCCAGCTCGGCGCCAGGTCCTGGCTGACGCCCAGCGTGGCGTTGAAGGCCTGCGCGTCAGCCGCCGTGGAGCCCCGGCCGCTGTCCAGCGAGCGCGCCTGCACCCAGCGCGCGGTGGCCGCCACCAGCGGTGCGCCGGTGCCGCCCCAGGGCGCCGTGCGCGGGCGCCACGACAGGAAGCTGGAGAGTTGGCGCACGTCGCTGCCGAGGTCGAAGCCGGCGGCGGACTGACGCACCTCGTTCCAGCTCGCCAGCGTCTCGACGTTGATCTCGGCGGCCGGGTGGTAGCTGTGGCGCGCGGCGGCGTGAGACAGGCGCGTGCGCTCGTCGCTGTCGCTGCGCCGGTTGTCCGAGAAGCCCAGGCCGAGGTCCGTCGAGTGCGCACCGGTCTGGCGGATTGCGGTGGCGCTGAAGGTCGTCAGGGTGTCGGTGGACACGCTGTCCTGCAGCTGGCTGTGGTCGAGTTGCAATTGCACGCTGCCGTTGCCGACCGCGGGACGCCAGCCCTGGCTCAGCGACAGGCGGCGCGACTGGTAGTCGCTGCCCAGGTTGACGCCGCCGGAGCGGCTGTCGCTGGCGTCGGCCCGCAGTTCGAAAGGGAAGCGGCTGGCCGGGAAAACGAGCATCGCGGCGCGTGCTGTGATGCTGCCGCTGTCCTGCGTCTGCGCCTGCGCGTCGCCACTGGATCGTGCGGCGACGAAGCCCAGGCCCAGCCGCAGCTGCACGAACCAGGGCTGCCAGATGTGGCTGGCCAGGTCGATGTCGCCCACCAGCAGGCCTTGCCGCGTCGTGCTGCGGTCTTCCAGCCGCAGCGCGCGCAGGTCCAGCGCCAGACTGCCGCGCAGGCGCCACGGCGCCAGCGTCCACTGGATGCCGTCGCCCAGCAGCGGTTCCACGGGCGTCGGCGTGGGGGCGCTGAGCGCGCCGGTGGGCGGGTCGGCCTCGCTGCCGGGCAGGAAGGCCGCGGCCTGCGCGAGCGGCGAGAGCACGGCCCAGGACATGGGCGCAAGCCACCAGGGGGTGCGACAGCGGCGTCGGTACTGCACGCGGTTTCCCTGTCGCCAGCGCCGGCAGCCCGCGCGGCGATCAGCCGGCGCGCGGCTTCTCGCTCGGGCCGCGCAGCGGCGCATAGTGGCTCTCGTCGATGCGGATCGTGGCGCCCTGGCGCAGCCGGGCGATCAGCTGTTCCCAGCGTTGTTTGGCCTCGGCGCGTTGCCACAGGTCACCGGCGCGTTCGCGCACCTGCTCGAAGCTGCGCTGCTGCGACGGCCGGCGGCCGTCCAGGCGCAGCACGGCCCAGCCTTCGAGCAGTTGCACCGGCTCGGCGATGGCGCCGACGGCCATCTTGTCGACGACGCCGTGCACCGCCTCGGGCAGCATGCCGCGGTGGGTGTAGTCCATCTCGCCACCGCGCGCCGCCGAGCGGTCGCCGGAGTGCAGCTTGGCCAGCTCGGCGAAATCGGCCCCGGCGAGCAGCTTCTTGTGGATCTGATGGATCTCGGCCCTGGCGCTGTTCCACAGCGTCTGCGGCGAACTCGGGTCGACCCGCAGCACGATCACGCGCAGCTTGACCTGTTCGGGTTCGACGAAGAGATCCGGGTGCTTGTCGTAGAAGGCGCGCGCCACCGACTCCGGCGGTTCATCGACCTGCTTGATGGTCTGCTCGAAACGATCGAGCACACTTTCCAGCTCGAGCTGCGGCACCACGGCGGCCAGCATCTTGTCGCGGTTGGCAGCCCAGTTCGGGCTGCCCTTGTACTGCGCCTCGTAGCCGGCGATGGTGACGTTGATCTTGTCGCGGTCGGGCTGCACGCCGCGGCGGCGCGCCTCGGCCAGCAGCAGCACGCGGTTGACGACGTCGTCGCCGACCTGGCGCTGGAACTGTGCGTACTCGGACTCGGGCGGCTTGGCGTGGTAGTACTTCTTGCGCGTCGCCACGGCCAGCGCGCGCTGGTAGTCGGCACCGCTGATGACGGTGTCGCCGACGTGGGCGAAGGGCAGCGCTGCACGCGCGGTGGCGCTTTGCAGCGCGACGGCGGTGTCGGGCTTGGCAGCCGCCGCGGCGCTGGCCGGCGCCGCGGGCGCGGCAGCAAGGCGGGCCGCTGGAGTCGCGTTGCGCGGCGCAACGCTCGAGGCGGCCGGCCGCGGTGCCTTTGCAGGCTCGGCGGCGCCCGCCGATGCGCAGCCCAGTGCGATGGGGAGTGCGGCAATCCAGGGACGGAAGGCAGTCATGGCGGCACCTTGGGCAGTGCGTGAAAAGGGGGAACGACTTCGGGAAGGCATTCAAGAAAAGGGGCCGGCCCGGGCCGGCCCCCGGCTTCACTCTGAGGGTGACTGTCCGCTCACTTCACGTGGCAGGCCGTGCACACGGCGCTGGACGCGTTGGAGATGCGCAGGAACGTTTCGCCCGACACCTGGCCGGTGCCGGCAGGACCGGCCTGGCCCGAGGACACGTGCGGGTCGTGGCAGCTGCCGCACTCGACCAGGGGCCCGAGGCCGCCGGCAGCGCGCTGGTACAGCGGCAGGTCGGTGCGCTGCTTGCCGGTGCCGCCGGTGTCGACCCAGAAGATCTGGTTGCTGTTGATCAGCTGCGTCTGCGGCGCCCTGAAGTCGCTGTCGGCGCAGGTACCCGAGACCGTGGTGCCGGTGCCCGAGAGCCCGCCGCCGCAGTACTGGATGCCGATCGGGTGGTCGTTGGACAGGTCGGTGCCGAGCAGCGCGGCGCCGCCGGTGAGTCGGCCTGCTGCGTTCACGCTGCTGCCGGTCCACGTCCAGGCCCGGCCGTCGTTGCCGCCGCCATCGGCGAGCACGCCGCCGGAACCCGGTGCGTTGATCACGTTGTCCATCGCCTGCGTGCCGTCGTGGCAGGACAGGCAGGCCATCGAGATCGAGCCCACCGGCGCCACGGCGCCGTCCAGCGACGGCGTCTGCAGCGTGTCGTAGGTGGTGTAGGTGCCGCCGCCCGCCGGCGCACCCGCGACACCGAGCCGCTTGTTCCACAAGGGAACCGGTGCGTCGGTGCTGCCGCCGTGTGGCGTGTGGCAGAAGACGCAGACCTCGGCGGTGTCCGAGACCTGGTTGCGTCCTGCGATACCCGGCCCGGAGCCCAGGTTGTGTCGTGTCGTCGCAATCTGCGCCGACACCGTGCCGCACACGGCGAGAAGCAGCACCGCTAACGCGGATGTCGCCCCCCACTTCGTGCGGCGAATCAGCCATGGCATTGTCATGTCGCCCTCTCGAAGGTTGGTTGAACAGTCGTCAGGCCGCGCACTCCCCAATGCCCCGCCGACAACCGGTGATCTGCAGAAACCGTGCCATTGCGCACGACCCGCGGGCCTCAAGGTGCCCGGGCAGCCGGGCCTCCCGCATGTTGGAAAAGCCGGCTCGCGGGCGTTCCCGGGAACGGGAAGCCGCGGCTGCACTCAGCGCGAAGCCGCGGGCGCAGCGGGCCGCCGCGCCAGCTGACCGGCTTCGGGCTTCAAGGCCGCAGGCCGGTAGACGTCGAGCTTGCGGAACCACTGGTCGACGACGTAGACGCGGCCGTCCTCGTCCACCGCGATGCCCGACGGCAGCATGTACTTGGCCGGCCCGTCACGCTCGGAGCGGTCGCCGACGAACAGCAGCAGCTCGCCTTCGGGCGTGAAGATCTGGAAGTTGCCGAACGCGGCGTCGACGACGTAGACGTTGCCTTCGCGGTCCACCGCCACCTCTTTGGGCCGCGCGAACTGCCCGTACTGCTTGCCGACGCTGCCGAAGCTCTTGAGGTACTTGCCGTCCTTGTCGAAGACGGCGACGCGGAAGTTGCCGCCGTCGACGACGTACAGCCGGCCGTCCAGGCCAATGGCCAGGTCGCGCGGCAGGTTGAACTCGCCCGGGCCGCTGCCGCGCTTGCCGATGTCCATCTGGTGTTCGCCCGAGACGGCGTCGAAGACGCGCACGCGGTGCTGCTCGGAGGTGACGCCGCCCAGGTCCACCGCGTAGACGCGCCGGCCCTGGGGGTCCACTGTCACGCTGGACAGGCGCGAGAACCACTTCTCGCCACCGATGCGGCGCAGGAAGTTGCGGTCGGGCCCGTAGACGACGATGGCCTTGGCGCCGATGTCGGCCACGTACAGGTTGCCGGCAGCGTCGACATCCAGCCCGATCGGCTTGATGAGCTGGCCTGGCCCTTCTTCGTCGCCGATGCGGTGCTGCTTGCCCTGCGGCACGTCGAACAGACGCACGAAACGCGACACCGTGTCGCTGATGTAGATGCGGCCCTGCGCCACCGCCACCGCATAGGGCTTGGCCAGCGGTTCGCCGCGCGTCTCTTCGCCGGTGACCAGGCGGCGCAGCTCGCTCGTCTTCTGGTCGGGCAGGATGTCGGCGCTGGAGCGGATGCTGCGCTCGAAGACGAAGCGCGGCTCTTCCGGCGCGGCCGGAAACACGAGTTCGCGCGGCGCCGCCGGCTCGCGCTGCGGCGGCGTGCCGCAACCCGCCAGGGCCAGGCCCAGCGTGGCGGCCAGGACGAGGGCGCCGCGGCGCGCGTTCACGTCACTTCACTTGGCGGCGGACAGCATGTAGTCGACGGCCGCCTGCAGCTCGTCGTCCTTGAGGGCCGCGGCGCCTGCGCGCGGCGGCATCGCCCCTTTGCCCTTGAGCACCGAGGCCATCATCGCCGGCTTGCCGGTGGCCACGCGCGGTCCCCACGCGGCCTTGTCGCCGAGCTTCGGCGCGTTGGCCACGCCGGCGGCGTGGCACAGCGCGCAGGTCTTGTCGTAGACGGTCTTGCCGTCGGCCGCCATGAGCGGACTGCAGGCCAGTCCGATGGCCAATGCCGTGCCGAAACTGAGAACCGGCTGTCTCGCAAACGAAAAACGCATGATCACTTTCTCCTGGGGTTGCTGGGTCTTGATGAAGCACTCGGCCCTGCAGGCTGCAAGCCGCATGCCAGTGGCAAGGAAGTTGCAATGGGGACCGCCATGCAGCACGCATCGCTCGAGGAGGCCGCCCCATGACCCGCACCCCAGACCGCCGCACGACGGCAGTGCAGACCTGGCTCGCGCACGCCGGATCGACGTGGCTGCTGGCAACGCTGCTGGCACTGTTGCTGGCCTTCGCCCTGCCGGTGCGGGCGGCGCATCCGGCCGCGGGCAATTCGGACGCGGCGGTGATCTACCACAACTACTGCTCGGTCTGCCACGGTGACAAGGGCGACGGCAAGAGCCGCGCCGCGGGTGCACTGAGCACCTCGCCGCGCGACTTCACATCGGCCAAGTCCAAGCGCGACCTCACGGTCGAGCGCATCGCCGCCGTCGTCACCCACGGCCGCGCCGGCACGGCCATGGTGGGCTGGAAGACCCAGCTCTCGGACGCCGACATCAACCGCCTCGCCGTCTACGTGCACGCGCGCTTCGTCACCGGACAGCCCGGCGCCGCGCCGGCGTCCACCGAGGCCATCTCCGGCACGCGCGCCCACGGCGGCCGTGAGGCCGATACCGCTTCCACCCCCGTGCGCGTCGACATGACGGCCGGCCTCCCCAACGGCTTGAAGGGAGACGCCAGGCGCGGGGGTGCTTTTTACCTGGCCAACTGCGCCACCTGCCACGGCGTGCGCGGCGACGGCGCCGGCCCGCGCGCCTACTTCATCAACCCCAAGCCGCGCAACTTCGTCGAGGACGCCTCGCGCGCACGCTTGAACCGCCTGGTGCTGTACGCCGCCGTCAGCGAAGGCCGCAACGGCACCGAGATGCCGGCCTGGAACAAGGTCGCGACGCCGCAGCAACTGGCCGACGTCTCGGAGTACGTGTTCCAGACCTTCGTGCTCGCCAAGCCCGCGGCACAGGCGCAGGCGCCGCGCTGACGGCCATGTGGCGCGGCGTGTGCATCGGTGGCGCCGCGGCGCTGCTGTTCCTGCTGATGGGGTACGACACCTTCAAACCGCCTGACCTCGCGCCGGCGGCCGCGGCGCCACCGGCGGTCGCCCGTAGCAGCACGCCCGACCCGCTGCACGAACGCGGCCGCGCCGTCTACAACTTCCGCTGCTACTTCTGCCACGGCTATGCGGGCGACGCCCGCACGCTGGCCAGCAGCTACCTGAGCCCGCCACCGCGCGACTTCACCACCGCCACGCTGAGCGCGCCGCAGGTCGCACGCGCCGTGCGCGAGGGCCGCGCCGGCACGGCGATGAAGTCCTTCGCAGGCGTGATCAGCGGCGACGAGATCGACGCCGTGGCCGCCTTCGTGGCGCGCGAGTTCGTGCAGGACAAGGCGCCCAACACCACGAACCACACGGCGCAGAACGGCTGGCCGGGCCACGAGCGCCACCGCGCGGCGTTTCCTTTCGCGCGCGGCGACATCGCGCTCGACACGCCGCTGGACAGCCTCGACGACAACCAGCGCGCCGGCCGGCAGCTGTTCCTCTCCGCCTGCATCTCGTGCCACGACCGCGCCCGCGTCATCGACGAAGGCCCGGCGTGGAGCGCGCGCCCGCTGTCGTTCCCGCGCATGGGCTTCCAGCCGGGCCAGCCCAACACGCCGCCGGTGGACGCCGTCAGCAGCGCCAGCGTCTACGCCAAGCACGAGGTGGTGCCGCGCGTCGCCGGCCTGACGCCGCAACAGCGGCGCGGGCAGGCGCTGTTCCAGGCCAACTGCAGCTTCTGCCACGGCGGCGACGGCACGGGCAAAAACTGGATCGGCCAGTTCATGGAGCCCAAGGCACGCGACCTGACCCGGTACACACCGCAGACCATGCCGCCGGCGCTGCTGAAGCAGCGCATCCGCGAAGGCCTGCCCGGCACGTCGATGCCGGCCTGGCAGCACGTGCTGCAGCCGGCCGAGGTCGACGCCGTCGCGGCCTACGTCGCGCGCGTGTTCATGCAGCCGGCGCAGGCAGCGGCGGTGCAGCAGGCCGGGCGATGAGCGCACGGCTGGACCGCACGGCGCCTGCGCTGCAGGCCATGCAACTGGCCTGCGAGCGCGGCCGACGCACGCTGTTCCGGCAGCTCGATCTGGACCTTGACCACGGCCAGCTGGTGCGGGTCGAAGGCGCCAACGGCGCCGGCAAGACGAGCCTGCTGCGGCTGCTGGCCGGCCTGGCCCGGCCCAGCAGCGGCGAGGTGCTGTGGCACGGCCTGCCGATCGCCGGGCAGCGCGAGTCCTATGCCCAGGCGCTGCTCTACCAGGGGCACCCGATCGGCCTCAAGGACGAGCTCACGCCGCTGGAGAACCTGCGCTGCGAGCAGGCCCTGGACGGCCATCGCGACGACCCGCAGGCGACCGAGGCCGCGCTGCTGCGCTGGGGCCTGGCGGCCCAGCTGCGGCTGCCGCTGCGCGTGCTGTCGGCGGGACAGCGGCGCCGCGTCGCGCTGGCGCGGTTGACGCTGTCGGTGGCCGCGCTGTGGGTGCTGGACGAGCCCTTCAACGCGCTGGACGTGCAGGCGGTGGCGCAGCTCGGGCGGCTCATCGAACAGCACCTGGCGCGTGGCGGCCTGGCGGTGGTGACGAGCCACCAGCCGCTGCCGTTGGCCGGCGCGCGCACGCTGCGGCGGGACGCATGAAGAGCGCCACGCTGCCGGCGCGGCGCGCGGACTCGGCCGCTGCTGACGCACCGCCGTCGCTGCGGCTGGCGCTGCGGGCGTTGCTGCAGCGCGAGCTGCTGATCACGGCGCGCCACCGCGCCGACGCGCTGACCGGACTCGTGTTCTTCGTGATCGTGGCGAGCCTGTTCCCGCTCGGTGTCGGCAGCGACGCGCGGCTGCTGCGCGAGATCGGGCCTGGCGTGGTCTGGGTCGCCGCGCTTCTGGCCAGCCTGCTGTCGCTGCCGCGCCTGCTGGTGGCCGACCATGGCGACGGCACGCTCGAGCAGCTGCTGCTCAAGCCGCACCCGCTGGCGCTGCTGGCGCTGGCCAAGGTGGCGGCGCACTGGCTCGGCAGCGGCCTGCCGCTGGTGCTGGTGGCGCCGCTGCTGGGCCTGCAGTACGGGCTGGAGGCCGGCGCCATCGGCATCCTCATGGCCGGGCTGCTGCTGGGCACGCCGACGCTGGCGCTGCTGGGTGCACTCGGCGCGGCACTGGCCCTGGGGCTGCGCGGCGCGGGGGTGCTGACGGCGCTGATCGTGCTGCCGCTCAACGCGCCGGTGCTGATCTTCGGCGCCGGCGCGGTGCTGCAGCACAGCGCCGGCCTGGACGCCCTGCCGCTGGTGTCGCTGCTGGGCGCGATGCTGGCGCTGGCGCTGGCGTTCGTGCCGTGGGCGCTGGCTGCGGCGCTGCGGGTGGCCTGCGAGTAGCTGCCGTGGCCATGCTGTCGCGACGCGACCTGGGCCTGTGGATCGGCAGCGCCGGACTGTGCGGCCTGACGGCCTGCGCCACTGCGCCCGCGGTCGCGCCACCGCGGCGGCCGCTGTGGCCGGCGCCGCCGG
>JAYUPN010000197.1:0-9826 GCA_043760065.1 Rubrivivax sp. | reverse complement strand
CCGCGCTGCAGCGACGGCGCCGTGGCGCCCGAGTTCGGCGGGCTGCGCGCCGACGGCGCCAGCGGCGCCGTCTACCTGGACGGCCTGGCGATGGACCTCACCGTGCGTGAATCGGCGCTGCTGCGCGCGCTGCTGGCGGTGCCGGGGCAGGCGGTGGCCAAGGAGCGGCTGAGCGACCTCGTCTTCGCCGGCGAGTCGCAGGTCCTGGCCGACGCCATCGAGGTCGTCGTCTACCGGCTGCGCAAGAAGCTCGCCGGCACGCGCGCGCAGCTGGTCACGCTGCGCGGGCTGGGCTACCTGCTCAAGGAGCAGGGGTGAGTGACGCCGCCGCAGCGGTGCACCGGCCGCAGCGTCGCATCTCGCTGCGCCGCTACCTGCTGCTGGGCATCCTGTTGCCGGTGCTGGGTTTCGTGCTCATCAACGCGGTCAGTCTGTACCGCCAGGCGCTGGCCGCCGCCGACACCGCCTACGACCGCACCTTGCTGGCCTCGGCCAAAGCCATCGGCGAGCTGCTCGAGTACACGCCGGCCGACGCCGGCGCGCCGGCGCGCGTGCGCGCCACGCTGCCGTACAGCGCGCTCGAGGCCTTCGAGGCCGACAACCGCAGCCGCATGTACTACCGCGTCGCCGGCTTCGGCGGCGAGTGGGTGTCGGGCTTCCGCGACCTGCCGCCTGTGCGGCCGGCGGCGCAGCAGGCCAACGTCTACGCCGCGCTGGTGCAGTTCTACGACGAGATCTACCTCGACGAGCCCGTGCGCATGGCGGTGCTGCTGCAACCGGTGGCCGGCGTCGGCGGCCAGGGCATGGCCACGATCCAGGTCGCCGAGACGCTGGAGCTGCGCCACACGCTGGCGCGTTCGCTGCTGATGCAGACGCTGTGGCAGCAGCTGCTGCTGGTGCTGCTCATCGCCGCGGTGGTGGTCTTCGTCGTGCAGCGCGCCACGGCGCCGGTGCGGCAGCTCAGCGCACAACTGCAGCAGCGCGCCGAGACCGACCTCTCGCCGCTGCCCTCGGCCGACGCACCGCGCGAGCTGCAGCCGCTGCTGGACGCCACCAACGGCGTCATGGCCCGGCTGTCGCATGTGCTGGAGCACCAGAAGCGCTTCGTGCGCGACGCCTCGCACCAGCTGCGCACGCCGCTGGCGGTGCTCAAGGCGCAGGTGCAGTCGGCGCGCCGCGGCGATGTCGAGCCGGCGCAGGCACTGGCCGAGATCAGCGTCACCGTCGACCGCGCCACCGAACTCGCCAACCAGATGCTGGCGCTGGCCAAGGTCGAGCAGCTGCGCCAGCAGGGGCTTGCGCCGGTGCTGGCCTGGGACGCCATCGTGCGCGCGGTGGCGCTGGACGTGGCGCCGCTGGTCGCCGCCGGCGGCATCGACTTCGACATCGAGACCCAGCCCGCCCCGGTGCGGGCCCACGAGTGGGCGCTGCGCGAGCTGACGCGCAACCTGCTCCACAACGCGATCAAGCACACCGCGGCGGGCGCCCGGCTGGCGGTGCGGGTGCAGGCCCGGGGCCGGCACGCGGTGCTGACCGTCAGCGACGACGGACCGGGGATCGGGACCGAGTTGCGCGAGCGCCTGTTCCAGCCGTTTGCCACCGCGGGCACGACATCCGGAACAATGGCCGGCTCGGGACTGGGGCTGGCGATCTGCCGCGAGATCGTGCAGTCGCTGGCCGGCAGCATCGAGCTGCTCAACCGCGAAGGCCGTGATGACACCGAAGGACTGGACGCGATCGTGACACTGCCGCTGGAGAAGAGCGATGACACCGCCTGACCGCGTGCGGCTGGACAAGTGGCTGTGGGCCGCGCGCTTCTGCAAGACCCGCGCGCTGGCCGCCGACGAGATCGGCCGCGGCCGGGTGACCGTCAACGAGCAGGTCGCCAAGGCCTCGCGCGAGCTCAAGCCGGGCGACGTCATCGGCCTCAAGCAAGGCCCGGTCGTGCGCACCGTGCGGGTCAAGGGCTTGAGCCACATCCGGGGGCCGGCACCCGTGGCGCAGGCCCTGTTTGAGGAGACGCCGGACAGCATCGCGCTGCGCGAAAAGGCAGCCGAGCAGCGCCGGCAGGGCACCGAGCCGGCACAGGCCATCGAGCAGGGCCGGCCCACCAAGCGCGACCGCCGGCAGCTCGCCGACTGGCAGCGCTGGAGCGCGAGCGCAGAAGAGCCCTGAGGGGGGCGCTCAGTACCTTCGGAACGGCCGGGCGGTACTGAAGTGCGCCCCAGAGGCGGCGCAATTCCCCTCTTGAAAGCACGGCTACCGTCCCCAAGTCTTCGCTGGACCCATTCAACCCACACCATGAACGAGACTCCAGATCCTGCCCAGACCGACGCGGTGGCCGCGGCCGCCGAGACCGTCTCCAGCGCACCGCCCAGCCTGGAAACCCAGCTGGCCGAACTGCAAGCCCGCCACACCGAAGCCTCCGATGCCTACCTGCGCGCCAAGGCCGAGGCCGAGAACACGCGCCGCCGCGCCGACGAGGAAGTCTCCAAGGCGCGCAAGTTCGCCATCGAGAGCTTCGCCGACAGCCTGCTGCCGGTGAAGGACAGCCTGGAAGCCGCCATCGCCATGCCCGACGCCCCGGTGGCGCACGTGCTGGAGGGCGTGCACGCCACGCTGCGGCAGCTGAGCGCCGCGCTGGAGCGCAACAAGGTGCTGGTCATTGCACCACCGGCCGGCACCAAGTTCGACCCCCACCAGCACCAGGCCATCAGCGTCGTGCCCGCCGAACACGAAGCCGGCACCGTGGTGGCCGTGCTGCAAAAGGGCTACCTCATCGCCGACCGCGTGCTGCGCCCGGCACTCGTGACGGTGGCCGCGCCCAAGTAGAGCTTTTCACCCCTCGGCGGCCTTGAAAGCCGGCGGGTTATCCACAACTCCAGAACAACTGCATTTCTCCTGAAGGAGCGAAGAACATGGGAAAGATCATCGGCATCGACCTCGGCACGACCAATTCGTGCGTGGCGATCATGGAAGGCAACACCACCAAGGTGATCGAGAACAGCGAAGGTGCACGCACCACGCCGTCGATCATCGCCTACCAGGATGACGGCGAGATCCTTGTCGGCGCCAGCGCCAAGCGCCAGTCGGTCACCAACCCGCGCAACACGCTGTACGCGGTCAAGCGCCTGATCGGCCGCAAGTTCAGCGAGAAGGAAGTGCAGAAGGACATCAGCCTGATGCCCTTCACGATCGCCGCCGCCGACAACGGCGACGCGTGGGTCGAGGTGCGCGGCAAGAAGATGGCGCCGCCCCAGGTCAGTGCGGAAGTGCTGCGCAAGATGAAGAAGACCGCCGAGGACTACCTGGGCGAAGAGGTGACCGAAGCCGTGATCACGGTGCCGGCCTACTTCAACGACAGCCAGCGCCAGGCCACCAAGGACGCCGGCCGCATCGCCGGCCTGGACGTCAAGCGCATCATCAACGAGCCCACTGCAGCGGCGCTGGCCTTCGGCCTGGACAAACACGGCAAGGGCGACCGCAAGATCGCGGTCTTCGACCTCGGCGGCGGTACCTTCGACATCAGCATCATCGAGATTGCCGACGTTGACGGTGAGAAGCAGTTCGAGGTGCTGTCGACCAACGGCGACACTTTCCTGGGCGGCGAGGACTTCGACCAGCGCATCATCGATTACATCGTCACCGAGTTCAAGAAGGAACAAGGCGTCGACCTGACGAAGGACGTGCTGGCCCTGCAGCGCCTGAAGGAGGCGGCCGAGAAGGCCAAGATCGAGCTGTCCAACAGCACGCAGACCGACATCAACCTGCCGTACATCACGGCCGACGCCTCGGGCCCGAAGCACCTGAACATCAAGCTCACACGCGCCAAGCTGGAAAGCCTGGTCGACGAGTTGATCGCGCGCACGATGGAGCCGTGCAAGATCGCCGTCAAGGACGCCGGCGTCAAGCTCAGCGACATCGACGACATCATCCTGGTCGGCGGCATGACGCGTATGCCCAAGGTGCAGGAGAAGGTCAAGGAGTTCTTCGGCAAGGAGCCGCGCAAGGACGTCAACCCCGACGAGGCGGTGGCCGTGGGCGCCGCCATCCAGGGCCAGGTGCTGGGCGGCGACCGCAGCGACGTGCTGCTGCTGGACGTGACGCCGCTGTCGCTGGGCATCGAGACGCTGGGCGGCGTGATGACCAAGATGATCAAGAAGAACACCACCATCCCGACCAAGTTCGCGCAGACCTTCAGCACCGCCGACGACAACCAGCCGGCGGTGACGATCAAGGTCTACCAGGGCGAGCGCGAACTGGCCACCGGCAACAAGAGTCTCGGTGAGTTCAACCTCGAAGGCATCCCGCCGTCGCCGCGCGGCATGCCGCAGATCGAGGTCACCTTCGACATCGACGCCAACGGCATCCTGCACGTCAACGCCAAGGACAAGGGCACCGGCAAGGAAAACAAGATCACCATCAAGGCCAACTCGGGCCTGTCCGAGGAAGAGATCCAGAAGATGGTGAAGGACGCCGAGCTCAACGCGGCCGAGGACGCCAAGAAGGTCGAGCTCGTGCAGGCCCGCAACCAGGCCGACGCCATGCTGCACAGCGTGAAGAAGAGCGTGGCCGAACACGGGGACAAGCTTGACGCCGCCGAGAAGGAGAAGATCGAGGCCGCGCTGAAAGAGGTCGACGAGGCGCTCAAGGGCGACGACAAGGCCACCATCGAGGCCAAGACCGAGGCCCTGATGACGGCCAGCCAGAAGCTGGGCGAGAAGATGTACGCCGATGCGCAGGCCGCGGCCGGTGCCGCAGCCGGCCCGGGTGCCGCAGCCGGCGGCGAGGCGCCGCAGCAAGCCAAGCCGGCCGACGACAATGTCGTCGACGCCGAGTTCAAGGAAGTCAAGAAGTGATCCTGCGGCCGGCCCGGGAAAGTCCCGGGCCTGCATGCTGCGTCGCCGTTCATCGCCGCGTTCGAGCTGAGGGCCCCGGCCCTTCAGCCCAGCGCGGCGGAGTTGTTTGAGAGAACCGCCGAAAGTCCTCATGGCCAAGCGTGACTACTACGACGTTCTGGGCGTGCCCAAGAACGCCAGCGAAGAAGACATCAAGAAGGCTTATCGCAAGCTGGCGATGAAGCACCACCCCGACCGCAACCAGGGCGGGGACGCGGCCAAGTCGGAAGAGAAGTTCAAGGAGGCCAAGGAAGCCTACGAGATGCTGTCGGATGCGCCCAAGCGCGCGGCCTACGACCAGTACGGCCACGCCGGCGTCGACCCCAACCTGGGCGGCCGCGGCGGCCCCGGCGCCGAAGGCTTCGGCGGCTTTGCCGAGGCCTTCGGCGACATCTTCGGCGACATCTTCGGCGGCCAGGGCGGCGGCCGCCGCGGCGGCGGTGGCCAGCAGGTCTACCGCGGCAGCGACCTGAGCTACGCGATGGAGATCACGCTGGAGGAAGCCGCCTTCGGCAAGGACACGCAGATCCGTGTGCCGACGTGGGAGAGCTGCGAGCCCTGCAAGGGCAGCGGCGCCAAGCCTGGCACCAGTCCCAAGACCTGCAGCACCTGCAACGGCAGCGGCACCGTGCACCTGCGCCAGGGCTTCTTCAGCATCCAGCAGACCTGCCCGCACTGCCACGGCAGCGGCAAGATCATCCCCGAGCCCTGCATCACCTGCAACGGCGCCGGCAAGCTGAAGAAGCAGAAGACGCTGGAGGTCAAGATTCCCGCCGGCATCAACGAAGGCATGCGCATCCGCAGCGCCGGCAATGGCGAGCCCGGCACCAACGGCGGCCCCGCCGGCGACTTGTACATCGAGATCCGCGTCAAGCAGCACGAGATCTTCGAGCGCGACGGCGACGACCTGCATTGCACGGTGCCGGTCGGGCTGACGACGGTGGCGCTGGGCGGCACGATCGAGGTACCGACGCTGGGCAACAAGGCCGAGATCGAACTGCCCGAAGGCACCCAGCACGGCAAGACCTTCCGCCTGCGCGGCAAGGGCATCAAGGGCCTGCGCAGCAGCTACCCGGGCGACTTGTACTGCCACGTCTCGGTGGAGACGCCGGTGAAGATCACCGAGCACCAGCGCAAGCTGCTCAAGGAACTGGACGAGTCGTTCAAGAAGTCGGGCGACCGCCACTCGCCCAACACCAAGACCTGGACCGACCGCGTGAAGGACCTGTTCAAGTAGGCGCAGCCGGCTGCAGACGGCGCGGCATTGGCGCGACCTGCGGTGGCCTTAGAACAACTCGCCCTGGCCCGGCACCACGCCCGGCGGCCTGAAACGGCTGAGGTCGAGCTCGATGCGCTGCTGGTTCAGCTTGAGGCTGGCACAGGCCTTGTCGAATCGTTGCCGCAGCAGCTGCGCCCAGACGCCCTGCCCGGTCATGCGGGTGCCGAAGCTGCTGTCGTAGTCCTTGCCGCCGCGCATCTCGCGCACGCGCGCCATGATGCGATCGGCGCGCTCGGGCACGTGCTGCTGCAGCCACTGCTGGAACAGCGGGTTCACCTCCCAGGGCAGGCGCAGCACGATGCTGAAGGCGGATCGCGCGCCGGCATCGCGCGCGGCCTTGAGGATGCGCTCGAGCTCGGGCTCGTTCAGGAACGGGATCACCGGCGAAACGCTCACGCCGACCGGGATGCCGGCCCGGGCCAGCGCTTCGATCGTCTGCAGGCGGCGGAATGGCGCGGCGGCACGTGGCTCCAGCGTGCGCGCCAGCTGCGGGTCAAGCGTGGTGATCGACACGTACACCGCGGCCAGTCGCTCGGCCGCCATCGGCGCAATGAGGTCGATGTCGCGCTCGACCAGGCTCGACTTGGTGATGACGGAGAACGGGTGCCGGGCTTCGGCCAGCACCTCGATCACCGAGCGTGTGATGCGCAGTCGCCGCTCGGCCGGCTGGTAGGCATCGGTGACCGAACCGATGTTGAGTTGCCCCGGCGTGTAGCTGCGCGACGACAAGGCCTGGCGCAGCCGTTCGGCGGCGTTGACCTTGGCCACGATGCGCGTTTCGAAGTCGACGCCGGGCGACAGGTTCAGGTAGCTGTGGGTCGGCCGCGCGTAGCAGTAGATGCAGCCGTGCTCGCAGCCGCGGTAGGGGTTGATCGAGAGGTCGAAGCCGATGTCCGGCGAATCGTTGCCCGACAGGATGCGGCCGACCTGCTCTTCCGTCACCTGCGTTGCCGGCGGCAGCCGTTCCTCGGCCGCGGCCTGCTCGAACGTGCCCCAGCCGTCGTCGAACGCGGCCCGCACGTCGGTGCTGAAGCGGTGCTCCAGCGCCCACACAGTGCCGCGGCCCTTGAGGGCGGCGGCCGGCGCGAACATCAAGGTGGCCGAGCTGTCGGTCGGGGCTTCGGGGGTGTGGTGGGGCCGAGGCTGCATACTGTAAATATATACAGTCATCCATTCTGGCGCAAGCTGTCCATCAGCAGGCCTGCCTGAAGCTGCGGCAGGGCCTGGTCAGCCCCCTGCGGTGCTCGCTCAGTACTCGGCGCTGGACCCGGGCGCGAGGTTGTCGAACTTGGTCAGCGGCTTCAGGAAGGTCAGCTTCACCGTGTCGACGGGGCCGTTTCGCTGCTTGGCGATGATGATCTCGGCCACGCCCGGTTCCTTGCACGCGTCCTTGGTGTAGTACTCGTCGCGGTAGATGAACATGATGATGTCGGCGTCCTGCTCGATGGCGCCGGACTCGCGCAGGTCGCTCATCATCGGCCGCTTGTCGGGACGGCTCTCGACGCTGCGGTTCAGCTGCGACAGCGCGATCACCGGGCACTGCAGTTCCTTGGCCAGGGCCTTGAGGCCACGCGAGATCTCGCCCAGTTCGGTGGCCCGGTTCTCGTCGCTGCCGCCGCTGCCGCTCATCAGCTGCAGGTAGTCGACGACGATGAGGCCCAGCGTGCCGCCGAACTGCCGCGCCATGCGGCGCGCGCGGGCGCGCAACTCGGCCGCGGTGAGCGCCGGCGTCTCGTCGATGAACATGTTGACCTGGCCGAGCTTTTCCACCGCCTCGGCCAGGCGGCCCCACTCGTCGTCGGCCAGGCGCCCGGTGCGCAGGTGCTGCTGGTTGATGCGGCCCAGCGACCCCACCAGCCGCAGCGCCAGCTGCGATGCGCCCATCTCCATCGAGAAGATCACCACCGGCAGCTCTTCCTTGACGCACACGTGCTCGGCGATGTTCAGCGCAAACGCGGTCTTGCCCATCGACGGGCGCGCAGCCAGCACGATCAGGTCGCCCTTCTGCAGCCCCGCGGTAAGGCGGTCGAGGTCGTAGTAGCCGGTGCGCACGCCGGTCACGTCCTCGGCGCCGTTCTCGGCCAGCTCGTTGACGCGGTCCAGCAGCGCCACGACGAGCTTGTCCATGCTCTGAAAGCCCTGCTTCTGGCGCGAGCCTTCCTCGCCGATCTTCAGGATCTTGCTCTCGGCCTCGTCCAGGATCTGCGTCACCTGCCGGCCTTCGCGGTTGAAGGCCGCGGTGGCGATCTCGTCGCTGGCGGCGATCAGCTTGCGCAGCACCGCGCGCTCGCGCACGATCTCGGCGTAGCGGCGCATGTTGGCGGCGCTGGGCACGCTCTGCGCCAGCGCGTTGAGGTAGGCCAGGCCGCCGCAGTCGTCGGCCTTGCCCTGGCTCTGCAACTGCTCGAAGACGGTGATGACGTCGGCCGGCCGCGTGTGCTGGATCAGCGCCGCGACGGCGCTGAAGATGAGGCGGTGTTCGTAGCGGTAGAAGTCGCTGTCGCTGAGCAGCTCAGCGGCGCGGTCCCAGGCCAGGTTGTCCAGCAGCAGGCCGCCCAGCACGCTCTGCTCGGCTTCCACCGAGTGCGGCGGCACGCGCAGGCGCGCCACTTCATCGTCGCGTTGGGTGGGTGCGTCGCGAGGGTCGGCGATCGAATTCATGTGTGGACCTTAGGCTTTTGCAGGCGCCGACATCAGATGGAATGTCCCAGCCCGCGAAGGGCCGCAACTGGCACGCAGCGTGCGGTGCTGTGGGCAACCCTGTGGATGAGGCGTGATCAGGCTGTGCAGTGCGTGCCGCTGCAATGACAAAGGCCGGCGGAAGCCGGCCTTGAGAGACGGACGCAGACGCCCGTCAGGGGTTCGGGCGTCGTCAGTCGACCTGCGGGACCACGTGCACGGTGATCTCCACCACGACATCGTGGTGCGGCGCCACCGTGACCGGGTGCTCGCCCACGGTCTTGAGCGGGCCGTTGGGCATGCGCACCTGCGACTTCAGGACCTGCAGACCCATCTTGACCAGGGCCTCGGCCACGTCGTGGTTGGTGACCGATCCGAACAGCCGACCATCGACGCCGGCCTTCTGGGCCACGCGCACGGTCTTGCCGGCCATCGACTCGCCCAGCGTCTTGGCGGCGTCGAGCTTGGCTTGCGCGGCCTTTTCCAGTTCGGCGCGGCGGCCTTCAAATTCCTTGATCGCGGCCGCCGTGGCGCGGCGCGCCTGCTTGGTCGGGATCAGGAAGTTGCGGGCGTAACCCGGCTTGACGTTGACGACGTCGCCCAGGTTGCCGAGCTTGCCGACCTTCTCGAGAAGAATGATTTGCATGGCGGTCTCCCTTAGACCTTGTGGTGGTCAGAGTACGGCAGCAGCGCCAGGAAGCGCGCACGCTTGATGGCGGTGGTCAACTGGCGCTGGAAGAACGCGCGCGTTCCGGTCAGGCGGGCCGGCGTGATCTTGCCGTTCTCGCCGACGAAATCGCGCAGCACGTCGATCTCTTTGTAGTCGATCTCGGTGACGCCGGCGACCGTGAAGCGGCAGAAACGCTTGCGTCGGAACAGCAGCGACTGGTTGTTGCGCTTGGGGCGCTTGTCCTTGGAAAAACGACCTTTACCACGTGGCGGGGGCATATGAGCTCCTACTTGAATTCAA
>JAYUPN010000196.1:0-9863 GCA_043760065.1 Rubrivivax sp. | reverse complement strand
GCTCAAGCCCGGTATCGCGCGCAGGCGCGGCATCAACTGCCGCGTGATGCGCTCGAGTTCACCGAGGTCGGGCCCCTGGACCGAGAAGGCGATGCTCTTGCTGCCGCCCAGGTCGGTGACGCCGATGTTGGTGACGGTGATGCCGGGGATGCGCGCCAGCTGCTGGCGCATCGGCAGCGCCAGGTCGGCCATGCTGCGCGTGCGCTCCTTGCGGTCGAGCAGCCGCACGTAGACCGAGCCGAAGCTCTTGCCGGCGGCGAAGCCGCTGTTGATGGTGGTGACGGTGTGGCGCACCTCGGGCAGTTCGCGCAGCGCCTGGTCGATCTGGCGCGCGCGCCTCTCGGTCACGCCCAGCGACGAGCCGACCGGGGTGTAGAAGTTGATCTGCGTCTCCGACAGGTCGGCCTTGGGAATGAACTCCTTGCCCACCGCACCCAGCAGCACGAGCGCCAGCACGAAGGTGCCCAGCGCCACGAGCACAGTCTTGATGCGGTGCACGAGCGACCATGCCAGCAGCCGCTGGTAGCCGCGCGACAGCGACTCCGTCAGCCGGTCGAAAAGGCCCGTCACGCGGCCCAGCGTCTTGTCGTACAGCGTCACCGGCGGGCCCTGGCGGCGGCCGTGCGCTTGCGGATCGTGCCAGACGCTGGACAGCATCGGGTCGAGCGTGAAGCTGACGAACATGCTGATCAGCACTGCGGCGACGATGGTGATGCCGAACTCGTGGAAGAACTTGCCGACGATGCCGCCCATGAAGCCGATGGGCAGGAACACGGCCACGATCGACAGCGTGGTGGCCAGCACCGCCAGCCCGATCTCGTTGGTGCCGTCCAGCGCCGCGTCGTGCGCGCTCTTGCCCATCTGCACGTGGCGCACGATGTTCTCGCGCACGACGATCGCGTCGTCGATCAAGAGGCCCACGCACAGGCTCAGCGCCATCAGCGTGATGCCGTTGATCGTGAAGCCGAACAGGTACATGAACAGGAAGGTGCCGATGAGCGCGATCGGCAGCGTCAGGCCGGTGATGACGGTGCTGCGCCAGGAGTTGAGGAACAGGAACACGATCAGCACCGTGAGCGCCGCGCCTTCGATCAGCGTTCGCTGCACGTTGGCAACGCTGACGCGGATGCTGCGCGAGTTGTCGCGGTTGACCTCGGTGCGGATGTTCGGCGGCGTCACGGCTTTGGAGTCCGCGAGCGCGCGCTGCAGCCCGTCGACGACCTCGATCGTGTTCTCGCCCTGGCTCTTCTGCACGCTCAGCAGCACCGTGCGCTGGCCGTTGTAGAGCGCCAGGCTCTCCTGCTCCTGCGGCCCGTCGATGACGTCGGCCACCTGCCACAGCTTGACCACGCTGCCGCCGGCGCCGGCGCCGCCCGCGGCTGCGGCCTTGCGCGCGACGACGATGTCGCGGAAGTCGCGCGGTGTCTTCAGCCGCGCGTTGAGCTGCACCACGCGGTCCTGCTCCAGCGAACGCAGGTTGCCGAGCGGCAGCTCCTGGTTTTCGCTGCGCAGCGCGGCGGCGACCTGCTCGGTGCTGACGCCCAGCGCTTCCATCGCGGCCGGCTTGAGCTGGATGCCGATCTGGCGCTGCACGCCGCCGATGACGGTAACGGCGCCGACGCCGCGCACGTTCTCCAGCTTCTTCTGCAGCACCTGCGAGGCCCAGGTGCTCAGCTCCTGCGGCGTCGTCTTGGCGTCCTGCGCCAGCACGGCGATGTTGAACACCGGCTGCGCTGCGGGGTCGAAGCGCGAGATGCGAGCGTCCTTGACCTCTTCGCGCAGCAGCGGCTTGATCAGCGCCACCTTCTCGCGCACGTCGTCGGCGGCCTTGCGGCCGTCGACGTCGAGGTTGAATTCGACGATGACCACCGAGATGCCCTCGTAAGAGCGCGACGACAGCGTGCTGATGCCGGCGATGGTGTTGACCACCTCCTCGATCTTCTTCGTCACCTCGGCCTCGACGATCTCGGGGCTGGCGCCGGGGTAGTCCATCGTCACCACGACGGTGGGGAAGTCGATGTTCGGGAACTGGTCGACGCGCAGCCGCTGGTAGCTGAAGAGGCCCAGCACCACGAAGGCCAGCATGACCATCACCGCCAGCACCGGGTTGGCGATCGAGACGCGCGTGAACCACATGGGGTGTCGGCCCCTAGCGCGAGGCCGCAGCGGCCGGTGCCGCCGTGTGGGTCGGGTTGGCCGGCGCTGCTGCGCTGCGCGCAGCGCCCGGCAACTGCAGCCGCGTGCCTTCGCGCAACGAACCCACGGTGTCGCGCAGCACCACGGTGCCGGCATCGACGCCGCTCGTCAGTTCGACTGCGTTCTCGCTCTTGCCGTCGATCAGCACCTCGCCGCGGCTGCCCACGGCCACCGTGCGCGCCGTCGCCTTGCCGTCGACCACGGCCAGCACATAAGGCGCGGCCTGGTCGAAGCGCAGCGCCGAGGCCGGCACCACCAGGGCGGTCTTGCGCTGCAACTCGATGCTGCCGCGCGCGAAGAGCCCCTGCCGCAGACCCGTGCTGGCGGCGCCGCCGGCCAGTTCCAGGTAGGCCAGCACCGATCGCGTGCCGGTCTGCGCGCTGGGGTTGATGCGCGCCACACGCGCCGGCACCGCGTCGGCCAGGCCGTCGATCTGTACCTGCGCGGTTTGTCCCACGCGCAGCCGCACCACGTCTTCGGGCGCCACCGAGGCCTCCAGCTCGAGCCGGCCGAGGTCGACGATCTCGACGATGCGTGCGTCCACGCCCACGCGTTCTCCCGGCTGCACCAGGCGCTGCGCCACCAGACCCGCGATCGGGGCGCGCACGGTGCCGTCCTGCACGCCTTTGCGTGCGATCTCGGCCGCGGCGCGCGCCGCCTGCAGCGACGCGTTGGCGCCGCTGGCGCTGCTGACCGAGTTGTCCAGCGCGTTGCGCGAGATGAAGCCCTGGTTGACGAGCGCCTTGTTGTTGTCCAGCGTCTTCTGCGCGATGTCCAGCTGCGACTGCGCGGCCTGCGCCTGGTCCTCGGCCTGGCGCAGGCGCCACCTGGCTTCGGTGGTGTCGATCTGGCCCAGCACCTGGCCAGCGCGCACCCGGTCGCCTTCGCGCACGAGCAGGCTCTTGAGTTCACCGGCGACCCTGGCCTTGACGACGGCGCTCTGCACCGCCTTCAGGCTGCCGGTGATGGCCAGCGAGCGGCTGAGTTCGGCGCGCGTGACCAGCACCACGTCGCCCGGGGCGAGTTCGATTGCCGCTGCCGCGGGCGCAGAGGCCGCCGCCGCTGCGGTGGCTGCGGCCTTGCGGGCCATGATGCCGCGCGCTGCAAACGCCGCTGCCGCCAGCACCGCGACAGCCACCAGGATCCAGATCACTCGCTTGTTCATCGTGCCGGGGGCGTTCGGACTTCGAGCCCGCCGAGCACCAGTTCGAGGTGGGTGTTGAGGACCTGCGCGGGGTCGACTTCGGGGCCGTGCACCGGGCAGGCGCCGAAGGAATGGCGGTGGATGGCCATGAAGATCACCGGTGCCATCAGCGCCAGCGAGACTTCGTGCAGCGGCAGCGCGCGGAACTCGCCGCGGTCGATGCCGCGCTGCACGCAGCGGCTGAACAGCCGGTCGGCCGGGACGATGACCTCGTCGGTGTAGAACTGCGCCAGCTCGGGGAAGTTGCGCACCTCGGCCAGCACGATCTTGTGGATGCCTGCGGCCGGCGTGTTGCCGACGCGGTCCCACCAGGCGTGCACCAGCACCGACAGCAGTTTGCTGCTGCTGCCTTCGAAGTTGTTGGCAACTTCTTCGCCCTCGGCGATCAGGCTGGCCAGGTTGTGCCGCACCACCGCCTTGAAGAGCTCTTCCTTGCTCGGGTAGTACAGGTACAGCGTGCCCTTGGACACGCCGGCGCGCTGCGCCACTTCCTCGGCGCGCGAGCCGGCAAAGCCTTTCTCGACGAACAGCGCCAGCGCAGCGTCCAGCAGTTCCTGGGGCCGCGCTTCCTTGCGGCGTTGGCGAGTGCCGGCGTCGGCGGTGGTGGGGCTTGGATTCATCATTAATGACTGACTGGTCAGTAATGTTAGCGACCTGGACGGCAATCGGTCAAGCGCGGCCGCCGGTCGCCGCTGCGGCAGAGGCGCACCCGCCGGCACGGCTGGCTATCATCCGCCGCCTTCCAACCCCGCCGAAAGACCGCTTTCTTGGATCCCATCCTGCTTCTCAAGGCCGCCCTGATGGGCGTGGTCGAAGGGCTCACCGAGTTCCTGCCCATCTCGTCCACCGGGCACCTGATCCTGGCCGGTTCCCTCATCCGCTTCACCGGAGAGGCGGCCAAGGTCTTCGACGTGGCGATCCAGAGTGGCGCCATGCTGGCGGTGATCTGGGAGTACCGCGTGCGGCTGCTCGGCACCGTGCGGGGCCTGCGAAGCGACCCGGTGGCGCAGCGCTTCGTGCGCAACCTGCTGGTGGCCTTCATGCCGGCTGCGGTGCTCGGGCTGAGCTTCGGAAAGATGGTCAAGTTGCATCTGTTCCACCCGGTGCCGGTGGCGCTGGCGTTCATTGTGGGCGGCATCCTCATCCTGCTGGTCGAGTCCTGGCACCGCCGCCGCTACGGCGAGCGCGACATGCAGGGCACGCGCCACGCGCGCGTCGAGTCGGTGGATCAGATGAGCACGGTGGACGCGCTGAAGGTCGGCCTGATGCAGTGCCTGGCGCTGATCCCCGGCACCAGCCGATCAGGGGCCACGATCATCGGCGCGATGGTCTTCGGCTTTTCGCGCAAGTGCGCCACCGAGTTCAGCTTCTACCTCGGCATCCCGACGCTGATGGCCGCCGGCGCGTACTCGGTGTGGAAGGAGCGCGAGGCGCTGCATGTGGGCGACCTGCCGATGTTTGCCGTCGGCACCGTGGTGTCCTTCTTCAGCGCGCTGCTGTGCATCCGCTGGCTGATCCGCTACGTCTCGACCCACGACTTCTCGGTCTTCGCCTGGTACCGCATCGTCTTCGGTGCCGTGGTGCTGCTGACGGCGTGGGGCGGCTGGGTCGAGTGGGTGGCCTGAAGGCAGACCAGCAGACACACAGGCGCGCGGGCGCGGCCGTATCCGGTAGGTCGGTCTGCTGTCGGCGCAGACGGCGCCATGAAAGAGGCCGGTTCAGCCCCGCGGGGTGAACCGGCCCTGTGCACCGGCCAGGCCGGCGCGTGAACGCAGCGACTTCAGGCGCGCGCGGCGCGGCGGCGGGTGACGCCCAACGCGCTGAGTGCCAGACCGGCCAGCAGCAACGAAGCAGGCTCGGGAACGTCGGCCACGTCCGACACGATGAAGAACATGTTGCCGGAACCCACGAAAGACGTCACCGTCATCGTGATCGAGTGCGCGCCGGCGCCCAGCAGGAAGTCGCCACGGCTCGTGCCAGGGACCGTTCCGCATCCAACCACGCTGACGCCGCAGGTGGTCGTGCCGATGGTCGAAATGCCCAGCGAGACGCCGAAATCGAAGACCTCGAAGGCATCACCGAGAACACAGCAGTCGAAGACGCTGATGACGTGAGCGTCTGCGATGGCGAAGGTCCAGGCCGGGGCGCCCGGATCTGCAGCACCACCACCAGCGGCACCACCCGTCACCGGGCCGCCGAGCGCAGAGAACGACCCGAGATACCAGGTCTCGGTAGAGATGGGCCCGGCCTGGGCCGTGCTGGCCAGTCCCAGGCACATGGCGAACATCGCAAGAATTTTCTTGAGCATCATTGTTTCTCCGGAGCCGGGTCCCTCCACGCACCGTGCATGGCCTCGCGCGACGCGATGGCCCATGCACAAGTCGTGCCGCGGTTGATGGATATCGAGCCTTTGGTTGTGGAAAAACGAAACCGCAGCAAGCACTTGCGTGACCGGGATCAGGGAAAACACCAGACAAGCAATCCCAGGGGATGGTGCGAGGCGGCAACGCCGAATGTCAAACATCCCGACACGGGATGCACTGACTTTCGAACGGCTACTTCGCCGCGGCGCGACGCCGGAACAGCAGATCCCAGACCCCGTGCCCCAGCCGCAAGCCGCGCTGCTCGAATTTGGTCAGCGGCCGCCAGTCGGGCCGCGGCGCAAACCCCGCCGCCGTGTTGAGCAACTGCGGCTGGGCTGACAGGACTTCCAGCATCTGCTCGGCGTAGGGCTGCCAGTCGGTGGCGCAGTGCAGGTAGCCGCCAGGCGCCAGGTGCGGCAGCAGTTGCGCGACGAAGGCCGGCTGCACGAGCCGGCGCTTGTTGTGGCGCTTCTTGTGCCAGGGGTCGGGAAACCAGATGTGGATGCCTTCCAGCGCGGCGAGCGGGATCATCTGCGCCACCACCTGCACCGCGTCGTGCTGCACGATGCGCAGGTTGCCGAGCTGTTGCTCGCCGACCAACTTGAGCAGCGCGCCGACGCCGGGCGGGTGGATTTCGACGCCGATGAAGTCGGTGCCCGGCTGAGCCGCGGCGACCTCGGCCGTGGCGCCGCCCATGCCGAAACCGATTTCCAGCACGCGCGGCGCGCGGCGGCCGAAGACCGCGTCCAGGTCCAGCGGCTGCGGCGCGAAAGGCAGCACGAAGCGCGGCCCCAGTTCGTTCATCGCGCGCTGCTGGCCCGGCCCCATGCGGCCGGCGCGGCGCACGAAGCTGCGGATGGCGCCGCGGCCGGACGGGGCCGGCGGCGCTGAGGGCAGCGGGGTCGTGGGATTGGGTTCTTCCATGGCGGCGCGATTGTGCCCGTGCGACGCGCGCGCCGGTCCCTGGCGCGCGCGGCCTGCAGACCCGGGGCCGCCCCGAGCCGGGCCGCTGCAGTCACGGCCACCGCGCTGCGCTGTGGCAAGGCAGCGGCTGTGCACAAGCTCACGCCGGGGATCGTTCGCGGACTGGTGCATGCGGGTTAATCCCGGGCCCTGCCCCGGGCCCGGCACGGACATCAACGTGCGGCACTGTCTACACTCTTCGGCACCGCCCTTATCCAGGACGGCCCTCGCATGCGCCGACCCCGGAGCTGCATGCCGCCCACCACACCACGAGGATCCTCGCCCATGATGACCATCGTCTCTCTACCGAGCATCCGCCAGCTTTCGCTGGCCCTGGCCGCCGGCGTCGTTCTGGCCGCGCTGCCGGCGCATGCCGCGAGCGACACCACGCGCGTGATCGTCGCTTTCAAGCCAGGCGCCCAGGGTCCTGCCCGCGCCGCCGTCGCCGCCGCGCGGGGCAGCATCAAGCACGAGATATACGGCATGGACGCCATGGCCATCGAGGTGCCGACGCAGGCGCTGGCGGGGCTGGCGCGCAACCCGAACGTGGAGTACGTGGAAGAGGACGCCCTGCGCTACATGTTCGCCGGCACCACGCCGTCCACCGGCACGCCCTACGCCACGGGCCAATGGGTGCCCTACGGTATCCAGCAGGTGCAGGCCGATCAGCTGGCGGGCACGAATGCGGCGTCGCGCATGGTCTGCATCATCGACTCGGGCTACAACCTCGGCCACGAAGACCTCTCGTCGGGCGCCAACGTCAGCGGCACCAACGACAGCGGCACCGGCAACTGGTTCACGGACGAGAACTCCCACGGCACCCACGTCGCCGGCACGATCGCCGCACTCAACAACGCTGGCAAGGGCGTGGTGGGCGTGAGCGAAAACGGCTCCCTGCGCCTGCACATCATCAAGGTCTTCGGCGCCGACGCCTGGGCCTACTCGTCGACGCTGGCGAGCGCCGCGAACAGGTGCCGCGATGCGGGGGCGAACGTCATCAGCATGTCGCTCGGTGGTTCGGTGTCCAACCGCACCGAGCAGCGTGCTTTCGACACGCTGTACGCGGCGGGCATCCTGCCGATCGCCGCCGCCGGCAACGGCGGCAACACGCGCACGTCCTACCCCGCCGGCTACGCCAGCGTGGTCTCGGTCGCCGCCGTCGACGAGGCCAAGAACTGGGCCACCTTCTCGCAGTACAACAAGGACGTCGAGATCGCCGGTCCCGGCGTCAACGTGCTGTCCACCGTGCCGATGGGCAGCGGCCGCGCGTCGGCGCTCACCGTCTCGGGCACGGTGTACGCGCCCGGCGGCATGGACGGCTCGCCCTTGGGCACCGTGACCGCGCCGCTGGCCGACTTCGGCCTGGGCGGCACGGCCGTCGCGGGCAGCATGGCGGGCAGGATCTGCCTGATCCAGCGCGGCACCTATGACTTCGGCGTCAAGGTCGCCAACTGCCAGGCCAGCGGCGGCCTCGGCGCGGTGATCTACAACAACGTCGCGGGCAGCTTCGGCGGCACCCTCGGCACCACGGTGACGCAGATCCCGTCGGTCACGGTGTCCGACACCGAAGGCGCCGCGATGAAGACCCCGGACGGCCAGTCGGCCAGCCTGACCGTGTCGGCGTCCAACTACGCCTTCTTCGACGGCACCTCGATGGCGACGCCGCACGTGTCGGCCGTTGCTGCACTGGTCTGGGCGATCCATCCGCAATGCACGGCCGCGCAACTGCGCAACTCGCTGAACAAGAGTGCCGAAGACAGGGGCGCTGCCGGCCGCGACGCCAAGTTCGGCTTCGGACTGGTGCGGGCCAAGGCTGCGGTCGACCGCATCGCATCGCTCGGTTGCGGCAACTGACGGCGCGCGGCCTCTTCAGCGCAAAGGGCCCCGTGCGGGGCCCTTTGTCATGTCTGGAGCGGGATGCGGGAATCGAACCCGCGGCTCTAGCTTGGGAAGCTAGGGTATTGCCACTATACGAATCCCGCCTTGCCGGCCATTCTAAGGCGAAGGCCGCCGTGTCCGGGGCGGCCGGCCCCCGTCGCGAGCTGCCCTCCAAGGGCCGCTCGTGCATGCGGCATCATGCGGGTCATGGACATCCATCCGCTCTCCGTGCTCTGCGTCGGCCCGGCGTCTGCCGCGCGGCTGGCCGGCCTGCGGGCGGCGGGGTTGACCGGTGACGCCGGCGACGACCTCGACACCGCACGCCGACACGATGCGGTGCTGCTGCACGCGGCGACCGCCCCTGCGCTGCACGCGCTGGGCGCACTGCCGGGCCTGACGCAGGCCGCTTTCGACAGCGCGGTGGTGATCGTCGCGCACGAAGCCGATGTCGACGCCGAAGCGGCCTTGTTGCGGCAGGGTGTCGAAGCCATCGCGCCGCCCGATGCCGACGCTGCACTGGCGCGCGCCATCGTCCACGCTGTCGAGCGCAAGCGCCTGGAGCGCGCCGCGCGTACGGCTTACGCCACCGACCTGGCCACTGGCTTGCCACACCAGGCGCAACTGGTCGAGCACATGACGCAGTTGCTGGCGCTGCGCGAGCGCGAGCCGGCGCCGATGGTGCTGCTGGTGCTGCGCATGGAAGGCTTCGCGCAGGCCGCGGCCCGCCTGGGTGCCGAAGCCGGCAACGTGCTGCGCCGCAAGGTGGCGGTGCGCCTGCGCAGCGGGCTGCGGGCCAGCGACGTGGTGGCCGCCATCGGGCCCGATGCGTTCGGCGTGCTGCTGGGCCGGCTGGAAGCCAAGTCCGACGGCGAGCGCGTCGCGGCCAAGCTCGTCAACTCGCTGCAGCAGCCGATCCTGGTCGCCGGGCAGCCCTGCGCCGTCGGCGCCGCCGTCGGCATGGCGCAGTACCCGGAGCACGGCAAGGACGCGCAGTCGCTGCTGCAGCGCGCCAGTGCGCAGGCCGGGTCGGTGGCGACGGTGGGCGGCGGTGCGCTGGCCAGCGCCAGCGTGCACCGCATCGGCGGTGCGGCCGCCAACGAAGACGCGTCCTGAGGCGGTCGGCGCGGTTCTAGGAACGTGGGCGGCAGAAGGTCGTCGGCTGCAACGCGCGAGAAACCGGCACCGCCGGGTATCACCTCCTGCGCCCAGGGGGCAAGCCCTGGGCTTGTCGGTGCTCCCCAGCGGTACTCGGTTTTCGC
>JAYUPN010000195.1:0-9933 GCA_043760065.1 Rubrivivax sp. | reverse complement strand
CCGCTGCCGGGCCTGATGAAGATGGTGGTCGTGCCGGTGGTCAAGGGCGAGTTCGAGAAACTGGTCGAGAAGTACATCGACAACCTGATCAAGAAGTTCGGCGGCGAGGTCTGAGGCGCGATCGAGCGCCATAAAAATGCACCGCCGGCTGCGGGCCGGCGGTGCGGGGTGCTTCAGCTTGCGACCGGGCCGCTCAGATGGCCTGCGGTTCTTCCGACTCGCTGGTCGGCGGCGTCACCTTGCTCACGTCCAGCGGCGAGCCGGTCTCGCTGGGCGCCAGCGAACCGGTGTAGGTCGCATAGGCGCGGGTCGAGGCCGTCGCCGAGGCCGGCACTTCGGTGCCCGCCGGTGGCGTGACCTCCGCCTCCGGCGGGCTGTCGCCGCAAGCCGCCAGCGTGGCGGCCAGCCCGGTCAGGATCAGCACGTACTTGAGCTTCATCGTGGCTTCCTCGTTCAACGGCTGCCCGGCAGCGGCGTGTTCAGGTACGGGAAGGTGCCGAGCAAGGGCACCACGGCCTGGTCGACGGCGTCGTGCAGCTTGAAGCTGGTGGCGCCCAGCGGCACTTTGCTAGGGTTGCAGTCGACGCCGAAGCCCAGCGTGTTGGTGTTGCCGTTGGCCATGCACAGGCCGCCCATCACCGCCACCAGGCTGATGTCGACGACGTCGTCCTTCGGCCGGCGGCCGTTGGGATAACCCGCGTTGTCAGTGCCACCGGCGAGGATGTTGCCGACGATGCCCAGGCGGTTCTGCGACGCGAAGGGCACCGGCGGGATCGCGGTGTTCAGGCGCAGCATCTCCGAGCCCACCACGCCGGCGGGCTGGTTGACGCCGGCGATGCCGGTCAGGAAGGTCGTGACGAGGTCGGTGCGCGGGAAGTTCGTCGGTGCGATGCCAGGGGCACCGAGCGCGATCTCCAGCAGCGCCGGCAGCGTCGGGTTCGTGACGTAGTCGATGAACTGGCCGTCGGCCTTGGGCGCGGAGGCGTTGAACTTGTCCTTGTCCTTGAGGCCGATGATCACCTCGTTGACCAGCGGCATGCCCAGGCGCGACACCTGGACCCAGGCGCCGCCGGGCTTCTCGCTGGCCTGGTGGCCGGACGCCGGGCTCGGGTTGAGCAGGCGCGCCTGGCGCAGGCTGGCGGTGGTCCAGGCGCCGATGACGGGTTCGCTGCCGCTGGTCAGGCAGCTCTTGTGCACTTCGAGCGCCAGCGTCGTGACGTTGACATCGTCCAGCGAATTGGGCGCGGCGTTGATCAGCGCCGGGTCGGTGATCACGGACACCGGGGCGTTGACGAGGTCGAAGATGGTGCCCAGATTGACCGCGAAGGCCTCCTGACGCTGGCCGACGAAGACCTTGGCCGGCACCGAGCAGCCCGGGATGTTGACGCTGTGGATGTGCTTGGCGGCGTAGGCGGCGTAGTCGGGGATGGTCTTGACGCCGATGTTGTCCACCGGCTTGTCGAAGGTGGCGCTGCCGCCGGCGGCGTTGGTCACGGCGCCGGTGGTGCCGGCGCGGCGGTCACCGCGCACCAGCGTCACGCTGTAGGTCTCGGCCACGTTCAGTGCGGCGTCGCGCAGGTTGGACACCTTGCCGGCCTGCACCAGCGGGATCGCGACGTTCTTGCCGCCGATCGGCAGCGTGATGCCGTTGCCGGCGGCGGCCAGCGTGTTGCTGAAGCGGAACTGGAACGTCAGGTCTTCCTTGGCGTCGCCGTTGTTGTCGATGTGGATTTCGTACAGCGCGTTCGGGTCCATCGCGAAGTAGTTGGGGCCGCCGTACGGGGCCTGCAGCGGCTGGTAGTTGGCGATCACGGTGACGTAGTCGCTGCGGCCGCTCTCGTAGCTGCGGAACATGTACAGGTCGGTGGCGTCGACCTTGGGCGCGGTGGTGATGAAGGGCGCCTCGCGGTGGCTGGAAGCCAGCGCCAGGCTGCTCAGGGCCATCAGGGCGGCGGCTGCAGCGGCCACGGGGGCGAGCTGTGTCAGGCGTTGCAGGGTGCGGGCAAGCGGACGGGACATGGGTTGCTCCTCGGGATCGGTTGGCGGGACGGGGTTGAAGGGCGGTCGGCCGTTGCGGGCCGGCAGCGCTCTCTACGCGGCCTGGCTGCGATCGGATGACGCGGTGACATGTCCGACACGCGGCGTGGGCCATGCATCCAGTTCGGCTCCGCCGGCGTACGGAGTCGACAGCCGCGATGGCGCCCCATCCCCTTCAAGGAGTCCCGACATGAGTTCGATCCTGCCCTGGTTTCGCAGTGCGCTGGCCGTCGGTTCGCTGGCAGTGCTCGGTGCGACGGCGGCGCAAGCCGAGGCCGTGAGCTTCTTCGTGCCCTACGAAGGCGGCGGCAATGTGTCGGTGTTCGACGCCGCTGCGGGCACCGGCGGCTGGGTGGGCAGCATCGTGCAGTCGCCCGACCCGGCCGTCACTTCGCCGCTGTCGCTGGTGTCGGTGGTGCTGTTCACCGTCGACGGGCTGAGCAAGACGCTGAGCGGGACCTTCGAGTTCACGACCACCGACTTGCTCAGCACGCTGTTCGGCGAACTCAGCGGCAGCTTCGTCGACGACGACATTCTCACCGCGGGTGGCCAGTTCAGCATCGACTACACGGTGCAGGGCGGCAGCGGCCAGTTCAGCCGCGCCACCGGCTTCGGGCTGGCCTTCGTCGACTTCGATCCGCGTGCCGCCGGCGACAACTACCGCGAGTCGGGACTGTTGCTGTTCGAGGTGCCGACGACGACGACGCTGGCGCTGGTGGCGCTGGGCGTGCTGGGCCTGGCCCTGCAGCGCCGCGCGGACGCTGCAGCGCCGGCCCTGCACGCTGCCTGAGCGCCGCGGCGCCGCCAAGCAAACAGCCCGCACGAGGCGGGCTGCTTTTCATTCAGGAAGCGCGGGGACTCAGGCGCGGCGGCGGCGCGACAGCCCGAGGCCGATCAACGACAGGCCGACGAGGGCCAGCGAACCCGGCTCCGGAACGGCCGTGGCGCTGATCCAGCTGCGGTACGAGTCGAACAGGATGCCGCCCATGCCGTCACCGAAGCCGCCGCGCGGCGAGAAGCCCATCGCAAAGCCGAAGGTGTTGTTGGCTGCCAGTTGGTACTCGCCGTCGACGAGCACGAACGACGGGCCACCGGAGTCGCCGCCGCCGATGTTGGACTCCACGTCGTTGCCCAGGCTCGGCCCGCACACGGCCACGCCCAGCACGCTGGGGTTGCAGAAGGTGTCGACGGCGACGCCGCTGGCCAGCGTGCCGTCGAAGTCGGCGTACCAGACCTCTTCGGCGCTGCTGGCGCTGAAGCCGGCTTCGTCGTTGGTCTCGGCAAAGTCGAACACGTTCTGGCCCTTGCGCTTGATGCGGAAGTCCGGGCCGATGGTGTAGCCTCTGAGGCCGTCACCACTGGTGCCGTAGCCGACCATCGTGAAGGTCGTGCCTTCGCTCACCGGGCCGTTGTAGATCTTGTACTGCTTGGCGTCGATCGGCGCGGCCTGGTTCAGGCGGATGATGGCGAGGTCGTCGTTGACGCAGAAGCCGCCCACGCCGGCCGGGCAGACGCCGAAGCCCTTGTAGTCAGGGTGCATGTCGACGCGTTCGGCGGTGACGATGGCGCGGCCAGGGGTGCCCGGCGTGCTGCTGGTGTTGAACACCACGCGCACGTCGTTGCCCGGACGGCTGATGTCGATCACGCTGCCGGCGCCGTTGGTGTCCACGCAGTGGCCTGCGGTGGCGACGTGCCAGGCCGAGATCATCGCGCCCGAGCAGATGAAGCTCGAACCGCCGTAGCGGATGTTGATGCTGACGACGCCGGAAAACGGCGACGTGGGCGTGTTCGAGTCGACGCGTGCGGCAGGTGTGTCGGGGAACGCGCCGGCCGTGACGAGCGGCGTGAACGCCGAAGCGGACACGCCCACGGGTGCGGCTTGCGCCGTCATCGAGGCGATGGCCAACCCGGCAGCGGACAGGACGGAAAGCAGCTGTTTGGTCTTCAAGATGTGACTTTCTTCAACAGGGTGCGGGTGCCGGACGGCTCCCTCGTACGACAGCAGTAAGCACGGTTCATGCCGGGTCGGCAAAAAGACTTCTGATACAACGAGTTACCGACTTTGGTTGGGCTTCGAGCCGGGCGCCTGTCATGCCGTCCGACAGCGGGTTTGTCCGCCGCTCACTGAAGGGATTGCCTGCTGTCAGCGGCTGTGCAGCAGGCGCCGCTAAACTCGGCCGCATGAGCACGACGCCAGTCCCGACGGTCCCCTACGACGCCACCGCCAAGCAGAAGTCGCAGGCCAAGACTTCGCGCATCCCGATCAAGGTGGTGGCCGCCGAGACGCTGAAGAAGCCCGACTGGATCCGCGTCAAGGCCGGCAGTGCAAGCACGCGCTTCTACGAGATCAAGCAGATCCTGCGCGAACAGAAGCTCCACACGGTCTGCGAAGAAGCCAGTTGCCCCAACATCGGCGAGTGTTTCGGCAAGGGCACCGCGACGTTCATGATCATGGGCGACAAGTGCACGCGCCGCTGCCCCTTCTGCGACGTCGGCCACGGGCGGCCCGATCCGCTGGATGCCGAGGAACCGGCCAAGCTGGCGCAGACGATCGCCGCGCTCAAGCTCAAGTACGTGGTCATCACGAGCGTCGACCGCGACGACCTGCGCGACGGCGGTGCGGCGCACTTCGTCGAGTGCATCCGCAAGACGCGCGAGCTCTCACCGGCGACGCGCATCGAGATCCTGGTGCCCGACTTCCGCGGCCGCATGGACCGTGCGCTGGACATCCTGAAGGCCGCGCCGCCCGACGTCATGAACCACAACCTGGAGACCGCGCCGCGCCTGTACAAGGAAGCGCGGCCCGGGTCGGACTACGCTTTCAGCCTCAACCTGCTCAAGCGCTTCAAGGCCGCGGTGCCCGGTGTGCCGACCAAGAGCGGCCTCATGGTGGGCCTGGGCGAGACCGACGACGAGATCCTGACCGTGATGCGCGACATGCGCGAGCATGGCATCGACATGCTCACCATCGGCCAGTACCTGGCCCCCAGCGGCCACCACCTGCCGGTGCGCCGCTACGTGCACCCGGACACCTTCAGGATGTTCGAGCGCGAAGCCCATGGCATGGGTTTCAGCCACGCCGCCGTGGGCGCGATGGTGCGCAGCAGCTACCACGCTGACGAGCAGGCCCACGCGGCCGGCTTGGCCGGCGCGGTGTAGCACGGCGGCCGGCCCCGGCCGGCGCCTGGTCGTTCTCGACTGTCCCCAGCGCCCCATGCCGCGGTGCGCGGCGGCGCCGTCGCCGACGCGCACCCCTGCGCGCCCCGGCGCCGGCCAGCCGTGACGAAATCCTCGTTGCGTGACCGTTTGCGCTGCCGCGTAACCCTGTGCAACGCCCTCAAGTCCTTGGGTCGGCGGCCGATAAACACGCATCAACGCGAAGGGTCTGGCTGCCAGCAGGTGCTGGGGCTCGGTGACCCTTTGCCGACACCTCTCAGGACCTGTCCATGGCCAGAAACGCCGCTCGGGGATTCACGCTGATCGAACTGATGATCGTGGTCGCGATCGCCGCGATCCTGATGGCCGTCGCCTTGCCGTCGTACACAAGCTACGTGCAACGCTCCCGCGTGCCGGTGGCGCTGGACGCGCTGTCGGCCTACCAGACGCGCATGGAGCAGCGCTACCAGGACGTGGGCAACTACGCGTCCGGCAGCGCCTGCTGGGCCTCGGTCCCGACCGTCACCAACTTCACCGTGAGCTGCACCATCTCCTCCAGCGGCCAGGGCTTCACCGCCACGGCCACCGGCTCGGGCGCGATGGCGGGCTACGCCTACACCATCAACCACGCCGGCGCCCGCGTCACCACCGCGCACCCCAAGGGCGCCGTGGCCACCTGCTGGAGCACGAGGGGTTCGACATGCGACACCTGATGGCACCCGCACGCCACCAGGCGGGCCTGACGCTGATCGAGGTCATGGTCGGCCTCGGCATCGCGGCCGCGCTGGCCGTGACCGCCGCGCCGCACTTCTCCGAGTACACCACCAACTCGCGCCTGCGCTCCAGCGGCAACCTGCTGATGTCCGAAGCGCTGATGGCGCAGAGCGAAGCGATCAAGCGCAACCGCACGGTGCGGCTGGCCGTCACCAGCGGCTCGGTGCAGGTGCTGGACATGACCGTGCCCGACTCGCCCGTGGTGCTGCGCGAACGCAGCCTGGCACCGGGCGTGACGGCGGCCGTCACGACCACCACCGCGGGCATCTCGACGCTGGACTTCGGCAGCGAGGGGCGGCCGGTGAGTTTCGGCACTTCGGTGTCGATCGATCTTTCAATGAGCGGCATCACCTGCTCGAGCGACCTGCGTTGCCCGGGCCTGCGCGTGGATGCCGGTGGAGCCGTGAAGCTATGTGGCGACCGTACCGTCAGCTGCTCCTGAGCAGCGCCCAGCCGGCCGCGGGCCGGGGTCCGCGCCGTGCGGCCCGGCACGCCGTGCGGCGCAGCCGCGGCATCGGCATGCTCGACGCCTTGATCGCGCTGGCGATCCTGTCCTTCGGCCTGCTCGCGCTGACCCGCTTCCAGGGCCGCGCCATCGCCCAAACCACCGAGGCGCAGTCGCGCCAGGTGGCGGTGCAACTCGGCGACGAGTTGCTCAGCACCGTGCTGGTCGACGTCAACAACGCCCCCTGCTACACGTTGCCGCAGGTGGGCACCTGCGCCAGCGCGACGGCCAAGACCGGCACCACGGCCTGGGAAACGCGTGTGGCGGCGGCCCTGCCGGGCACCGCGAGCAGCGGCGCCGTGCTCGACGCGGCCACCGGGCGCTTCACCGTCTCGATCGGCTGGACCGGCAAGGCCAGCAGCGACGCCCGAATCCTGCAGGTGACCACCGATGTGCGGCCTTGAGATGAACCCGAGACACCCGCGCCTGGCGCGCCAGCGCGGCCTGTCGATCGTCGAGTTGATGGTCGGCATCGTCATCTCGCTGATGGTGGCGCTGGTTTCGGTGGGCAGCGCCAACGTCTTCAGCGCCATGCAGCGGCAGGGCATCAGCACCGGCGGTGCCGCGGTCAATTCCGCCAGCGCGCTGGCGGCGCTGAAGAACGACGCCGCGCTGGCCGGCCTGGGCTTCTTCGGCGATGCGCAGTTCCTGTGCAACAAGCTCAACCTCAGCGTCGGTGCCAGCAAGTTGTCCGACGGCGCCGACTTCACGCCCGTGCGCATCACGCGCGAAGCCGCCGGCGACCGCATCGACGTGCTGTTCGGCACCCAGGTCGCCGCGGGCAGCAACGTGCTGCTCAACAGCACCAGCGCAGGCACCGCAGCCGAGCTGCGCTCGCTGCTGCCGGTGGCCACCAGCCACGCGGTGCTGCTGGCGCCACCGACGCCGGGCGACCCCTGCCTCGTGCGCACCGTCACCGCCGTCACGCCGTCGACCGGTACCGACAAGCAGCAGCTGAGCTTCGCCAGCACCGGCAAGCACAACGCGGCCACCTTCACGACCGCGGTCAGCTATGCCGACAAGGGCCGCGTCACGATGCTGGGCGACCTGCAATGGAGCCGCTACCGCGTCGAAGGCACCGACCTGCTGCTGGAGCGTCCGCTGGCCAGCGCGTCGGCCGTGCTCGCGCGCAACGTGATGGCCTTGCGCGCCGAGTACGGCCTGGCCGCCGCGGCGGCCGGCAGCACCACGCTGGCGAGCTGGCAACCCGCCACCGGCACCACCTTCACCGCGCTTGCCGCCGCCTCGTTGCCGCGTGTGCGCGCGGTACGGGTCGGCATGGTCACGCGCAGCCCGCAGCGCGAGAAGGCCAACGCCGCGGGCGTCTGCGAGGCCAGCTCGGACAAGCCGGTGCTCTTTGGCGAAGTCATCACGCCCGACGTCAGCGACTGGCAGTGCTACCGCTACCGCAGCACGGTCGTCGTCGTTCCCTTGCGCAACCTTGTGATGGGGTTCACCACACCATGAAACGCCACCAACACGGCATGACGATGCTCGTCGTGCTGGTCCTGCTGTCGGTGATGCTGCTGGGCGGCCTGGCGCTGGCGCGCATCACCGAGACCAGCACGCTGGCCAGTGGCAACTCGGCTTTCCGCGAAGCCTCGTTGCAGGCCTCCGAGGTCGGCCTGAACACCGCCTACCTGGCCACGCGCGGCATCGCCGTGGCGGCCGAGGACACCAACATCGCTGGCTGGTACTGGTCGACGATGCAGACGACCAGCGCCGAAGGCATCCCGGCAGTCGACTTCGACGCCGCACCCGAGGTCGTGGTGGGCAGCTACAGCGCCCGCTACGTCGTCGAGCGCATGTGCACCGCCTCGCCGGTGACGGACACCCTGCGCCAGTGCCTGGTCAAGCAGGTGCCGCAGATCGAGAGCGCGCGCGCCGGCGACGAAGCGGTGGACCCGCCGAACTCACGCCAGTTCCGGGTCACGGTGCGGATCAACGGCCCCAAGGACACCCAGACCTGGACCCAGCTGCTGGTGACCAAGGGTTGACACACGTGCTTTGCCGGAGCTAGCCATGAAAACGATTCTGCAACTGGCCACCAGCGCGGTGGCGCTCGCGGGCCTGCTGGTCGGCGCCGCTTCGCACGCCACCAACCTGGCCGAGCTGCCGCTGAAGGCCTCGGTGCTGGCCAAGCCCAACGTGGTCTTCGGCCTCGACGATTCGGGCTCGATGGACTGGGACGTGCTGTTCCAGACCAGCTCGGGCCAGGTCTACTGGCGCTTCGATTCGGGCGTGGGCAGCGGCTGGGACAGCTCGACCAACCGGCCGTACACCACCAGCCCCGAGTTCAGCCCCTTGAGCTACCTGTTCCCGGTCGACACCAGCCTGGGCAACGCGCTGTACAGCAGCAGCAGCGGCAACGGCCGCAGCGCGCCGCCGATCGGGCAGTTGGCGTGGACGCGGTCGAGCTCCTTCAACCCGCTGTACTACAACACCTCGGTGAACTACCTGCCCTGGTCGCCGGCCTACGTCAGCGGCGCCTCGCGCACCTACGGCGACGCGGCCACGGCTGCGGCACCGGCGCACCCGGGGCCGCTGGCCAGCGCGGCGATCACCTACAACCTGGGCGCCGACTGGAACTCCAGCAGCACCAACTGGAACGCCAGCGCCGACGGCGCCTTCACGTTCCGCGTGCTGGCCGGCATGGTGTTGCCGGTGGGCACGGTGGTCGTGGCCGGCAGCACGACGTCGGACATCTGCAGCGGCACCACGGTGCGCACACTGACCGCCATCACGACCGTGCCTTCGGGCGCGAGTTGCCGCGCCTCGATCCCGTACTTCCCGGCCACCTTCTGGCAGCGCACGGTGTGCCCATCGTCCGAGCCGGGCTGCGTGCCGGCACCGGACTGCACCGTCGTCAGTCCCACCACCGACCCCCTCTCGGACTGCGTGAGCGCACCCGACGGCGTGGGCAAGCTGCGGCGCTACGAGATCAAGACCGGCGCCACCTTCACCTCGGGCCGCAGCGTGACCGCCGAGCTGCAGAACTTCGCCAACTGGTTCACCTACTACCGCAAGCGCAAGCTGATGCTGGCCGGCTCGATGGGCCGCGTGCTCGAGGACATGACCGGCGTGCGCATGGGCGTGGTGCCCTTCAACAAGCTGCCGGCGGTGACGATGTACGACGCCGACGCCACCAGCGCGGCCAGCAACCGCCGCGCCGTGGCCGGCCAGTTCTACCTGAACGCGATGTCGGCGGTGGGCACGCCGACCCATGCCACGATGAAGCACATCGGCGAGCAGTTCAACACCAACACCGGCATCGTGCAGTACGCCTGCCAGCGCAACAACTCCTTCATCGTCACCGACGGCTTTGCCAACAGCCACAGCACGGTGGCACCGGCCTACAGCCCCAGCACCTGGGGCGGCAGCGCACCCTTCACGACGACGGCGGCGAACTCGCTGGCCGACCTCGCGCTGGCCTACTACACCAACCGGGCGCGCACCGACCT
>JAYUPN010000194.1:0-9935 GCA_043760065.1 Rubrivivax sp. | reverse complement strand
GCACACCTGCGCTGGGCACACCTGCGCCGGCGCCGCCCCCTGCGCCGGCCACCGCCGAGGAGCGCCGGCGCGTCGACCGCCTGATCATCGTCGCGCTCGACCCCGGCCACGGCGGCGAAGACCCGGGCGCGATCGGCCCCACCGGCCTGCGCGAGAAAGATGTCGTGCTGTCAGTGGCGCTGCAGCTGCGCGACAAGCTCAACGCCGTGCCGGGCATGCGCGTGATGATGACGCGCGACGCCGACTTCTTCGTGCCGCTGCAGGAACGTGTGCGCAAGGCGCGCCGCGTGCAGGCCGACCTCTTCGTCAGCATCCACGCCGACGCCTTCTTCAGGCCCGAGGCACGCGGCGCCAGCGTCTTTGCCCTCAGCACCAAGGGCGCCAGCAGCAGCGCCGCGCGCTGGATGGCGGAGCGCGAAAACGCCGCCGACCAGGTCGGCGGCGTCAACGTCGCCGGCGTGCGCGACCGCCAGCTGCTGCTGGCAATGGCCGACATGAGCACCGCAGCGCAGATCAAGGACAGCCTCAAGATCGGCCACGAGGTGCTCAGCCGCATCGGCCGCGTCGGCCAGCTGCACAAGCGGCAGGTCGAACAGGCGGGGTTCGCGGTGCTCAAGGCGCCGGACATCCCCAGCATCCTGGTCGAGACGGCCTTCATCTCCAACCCCGAAGAAGAGCAGCAGCTGCGCAGCGCGGCGTTCCGCGCCGAGCTGGTGGCGGCGCTGGCCAGCGGCATCCGGCGCTACTTCGAGCGCAACCCGCCCCTGGCGCGACAGCGCCAGTTGTAGGTCTCCGCGCGACAGCGGCAGTTGTAGGTCTCCGCGCGGCAGCGCCAGTTGTAGGTCTCCGCGCGACAGCGCCAGTTGTAGGTCTCCGCGCGACAGCGGCAGTTGCAGGTCTCCGCGCGACAGCGCCAGTTGCAGCTCAGCGCTTGAGCAATACCAAGGCGATCGCCGCCACCATCAGCGCGACCGCGCTCCAGTCCTGCCAGTGCAGCGCCTCACCCAGCAGCAGCGCGCCGCTGAACACGCCCAGCACGGGGATCAGCATGACACTGACCGAACTGGCCACCGGCGGCATCGTGCGCGCGAGGTAGAACCAGGCGGCGTGGGCAAAGCCGAAGACGCCGACCGCGTTGTAGGCGATGGCGCCCCAGACGTAGGGCTCGGGTGCACGCCACTGCGCACGCTCGACCAGCAGCGACAGCAGCGCCACCAGCAGCGCCGTGCCGGCCGTCATCCAGAACACGATCGCCAGCAACGGCAGCGGCATCGTCGAGCGCCGCAGCTTGTGCGTGCCCAGGGCCCACACCGCGGCCGCGAACACCACGGCCAGCGCGGCCCACGGCGCGCCCGAGAGCTTGCCGAACTCGCCCGCCAGCAGCAACGCCACGCCCAGCCCCGCCGCCACCACCCCGAGCAGCTGCTGCCAGCCCAGACGGTCGCCCCAGACCCAGCGGCCCCACAGCGCGGCGAACACCGGCATCGTGTAGCCCAGGATCGCCGACCGCCCCGAGCTGAGCTGCTGCACAGCGACGATCACGATCACGTGCCACGTCGCCATGTTCAGCAGTGTCAGCAGGGCCAGTTCCGTCCAGTGCCGCCGCGGCACCGCCAGCGGCACCTTCAGCAGCATCAACGCCAGGCCCAGCACCGGCAGCCCGAGCAGCATCGACAGCGCCCGGAAGGCCAGCGGCGGGTACGGCAGCGGCGCACCCGGCAGGCCGCTGACGCCGACCTTCATGGCCGGCCAGTTCAGGCCCCACACCAGCGTCAGCGCCACCAGCACCCAGAGCTGGCGCGTGGTCGGCCTCAAGCCCTGGTCGCCTGCGCTTCACTCATCGCGCGTGCCGATGAAGCGCTTGCGCCTGAACATCAGCCACAGGCCCACTGCCACCACGGCCATCATCGCCAGCGCGACCCACACGCCGGTGCTCTGGTGGATCAGCGGCAGGCCGTCGAAGTTCATGCCGAAGAAGCCGGTGATCAGGTTCAGCGGCAGGAAGATCGCTGTCAGCACGGTCAGCGTGCGCATGATGTCGTTGGTGCGGTGGCCGAGCACCGAGAAGTGCATCTGCACCGCGGTCTCGGCGCTGTGCTCGAGCCGGCGCACGTGGGTCAACACACGTTCGATGTGCTCAAGCACGTCGCGCGAGCGCACGCGCAGCAGCTCGCGGTCGCGCCGCGCCTGCACGTCGGCTTCGGCCGGCCATTCGTCGAGTGCGTCGATCCACTCCTGGACCGCGCTGCGCTGGTCCTCGCAGGTGTCCTCCAGCATGTGCAGCGCGTTGCGCGACTCCAGCAGCACGGCCCAGTCGTTGAAGTGGCTGCGCGGATCGAGCAGCTCCTGCTGCAGGTAGCCGAGCTGGCGCGTCAGCAGCCGGCGCAGGTCGAGGTAGGAGTCGACCATGTGGTTGAGCATGCGCAACATCAGGTCGGCCGGGCTGCTGGGCATGCGCGCCGAGCCGCGGCTCTCGGCCGAGGTGGCCTGCGACTGCAGCCGCTGCGCGAAGTACTCGCGCACCGCGCAGTCGGCCGGATGCACGGTGATGAGCACGCGGTCGAACACCGCAAAGCCCACCGGGCTGGTGTCGATGGCCTGCAGCGCCTTGCGCGCACTCGCCGCCGTGCCGCGCGACTCGTCGACGAACAGGTTCTCGCTGCCCGCGCCCGGCGCCAGGCGGCGGAACACCATCAGGTCGTACCACGAGGTGTAGTCGAAGTGGCTGGGCAGCTGGTTGTTGAGCAGGTCGGAGATGTGCAGGTCCACCAGCTGGCCGCCGGTCCAGCGCTGCAAGTGGGTCTGCAGTTCGGCGCTGCCGAGCTCGAACTCGCGCCGCGCGCTGCCGATCCACAGGAAGCCGCCCTCGGGCAAGGCCTCGGGCAGCGTGTCGAGCTCCTTGAATTGCTCGCCGTGGACGTGGAAGAAGCGCATGCGCTGGTGGTTCAGCGCGGGTGCAGCTTGCGCGCCGCTTCGAGCGCGAAGTAGCTCAGCACGCCATCGGCGCCGGCGCGCTTGAAGGCCAGCAGCGCTTCCATCATCACCGCGTCGTGGTCGAGCCAGCCGTTGGCGGCGGCGGCCTTGAGCATCGCGTACTCGCCGCTGACCTGGTAGGCGAAGGTCGGCACGCGGAACTCCTCCTTCACGCGGCGCACGATGTCCAGGTACGGCATGCCGGGCTTGACCATCACCATGTCGGCGCCTTCGGCAAGGTCCAGCGCCACCTCGCGCAGGGCTTCGTCGCTGTTGCCGGGGTCCATCTGGTAGACCTTCTTGTCCGCACGGCCTAAATTCTGCGCCGAGCCCACGGCATCGCGGAACGGGCCGTAGAAGGCGCTGGCGTACTTGGCGCTGTAGGCCATGATGCGGGTGTGGATGAGGCCCGCCGCTTCGAGTGCGCCGCGGATGGCGCCGATGCGGCCGTCCATCATGTCGCTGGGCGCCACGATGTCCACGCCCGCCTGCGCCTGCACCAGCGCCTGCTGGCGCAGCACCGCGACCGTGGTGTCGTTGACGATGTAGCCGTTGTCGTCGAGCAGGCCGTCCTGGCCGTGGCTGGTGAAGGGGTCGAGCGCGACATCGGTCAGCAAACCCAGGCCCGGGAAGCGCTGCTTGAGCTCGCGCACCGCGCGCGGCACCAGCCCCTCGGGGTTGAGCGCCTCGCGGCCATCGGGCGTCTTCAGCGCCGGGTCGATGACCGGGAACAGCGCCATCACCGGCAGGCCGAGTTTCACGCACTCCTCGGCGACGGCAAAGAGGCCGTCGATGCTGCGCCGTTGCACACCCGGCATGCTCGCCACGTTCTGCACCTGGCGCGTGCCGTCGAGCACGAACACGGGCAGGATCAGGTCCTGCGGACGGAGCTCGTTTTCGCGCACCAGCGCGCGCGTGAAAGCATCGCGGCGCAACCTTCGCGGGCGGCTGGCGGGAAACGGTGGGGGGTTGATCACGAACAGCTCCCGATGAGGGCCCGGCACATCGAATTGCGGGGTGGTGAAACCGGCATGGCGGAACGAAATTCGTTCTGCTAAAGTAGTTTCCGGATGATAGCCGTCAGGCTGTCGTCCCCTGCTTTTCCTCCCTGAGCAGGTGCCTTAGCGTGATGACAGCGATAAGGCTTGCAAGCCCCGGCTCCGGCCGGGGCTCTTTTTCTGGCTGCCGCGCGATCGGCCAGCGTGCGACCCGCCGCCACCGATAATGCGGCGCATGAGCAGCGGGTACCTCTGGGTCAAGGCCTTTCACATCGTCTTCGTCGCGAGTTGGTTCGCGGGCCTGTTCTACCTGCCGCGGCTGTTCGTGAATCTGGCGATGGTCAGCGCCGACAGCCACGCCGAACGCGAACGGCTGCTGATGATGGCGCGCAAGCTGTACCGGTTTTCGAGCCTGCTGATGGTGCCCGCGCTGGTGCTGGGCGTTTGGCTTTGGCTGGGTTACGGCGTCGGCAAGGGACAGGGCTGGATGCACGCCAAGCTGCTGCTGGTGGTGGGCGTGATCGGCTATCACCACCTGTGCCGCTCGCTGTTGCGCAACTTCGAACAACTCGGCAACAAGCGCAGTCACCAGTGGTACCGCGTGTTCAATGAAGTGTCGGTGCTGCTCTTTGCGGCGGCCGTGGTGCTGGTGGTGGTCAAGCCCTTCTGAGCGGCACCATGGCACACGGCGGCCATCGCAGTTCGGCCACGCTGCTGGCGCTGGTGTACGGCGCGCTGGTGCTGTATGCCAGCCTCTATCCCTTCGAAGGCTGGCGCTGGCCGCCCGGCCAGGCGCTGACCGTGCTGATGGGGCTGCCCACGGCGCAGCACCAGTCGGTCTTCGACATCGGCTCCAACCTGCTGGGCTACCTGCCGCTGGGCGGCCTGATCACGGTCGCGGCGCTGCGCAGCGGCTGGACCGCGCGGCCGGCCGTGGCGCTGGCGCTGCTGCTGGCCACCGCGCTGTCCTATGGCTGCGAACTGTTGCAGCAGTTCGTGCCCGGCCGCGTACCGGCGCGCGAGGACCTGGCGATGAACATCGCCGGCGCCGCAGCCGGCACGCTGCTGGCGCTGCTGGTGCACGCCACGCGCTGGGTCGACCGCTGGAACACGCTGCGCGCGCGCTGGTTCTCGGGCGATGCCGCGGTGGCGCTGGCGCTGCTGGTGCTGTGGCCGGTGGCCTTGCTGTTCCCGACGCCAGTGGCGCTGGGGCTGGGCCAGGTCGGCGAGCGGCTGCGCGAGTGGCTCGTGCTCGCGCTGGACGGCGTGCCCTGGGCCACGACGGCCTACGAACTGGTCATCGCCGGCGCGCCGCCCGAGGAGCCGCTGCGGCCCTTGTCCGAGGCGCTGATCGTGGCGCTCGGGCTGATGGCGCCGAGCCTGGTGGCGTTCTCGATCGTCGCCCCCGGCTGGCGCCGCACGGTCATGGCGCTGGGCGCGCTGGTCCTCGCGACGGCCGCGATGACGCTGTCGACGGTGCTCAACTTCGGCCCCCAGCACGCCTGGGCCTGGCTCGGCCCGCGCACGGTGCCGGGGCTGGTGCTCGGCACCGTGGCGGCGCTGCTGATGGCGCCCCTGGCGCGGCGAGTCATCGTCGGCGTCGGGCTGGCAGTGCTGACCGGCCTCGTGGTCGGCGTGGCGCAGGCGCCCGACGACCCTTACTTCGCGCAGAGCGTGCTGGCCTGGGAGCAGGGCCGCTTCGTGCGCTTCCACGGCCTGGCGCAGTGGATCGGCTGGCTCTGGCCCTACGCCGCGATGGGCTGGATGCTGTCGCGCCTGGGCGGGCGCAATTAGGGTCGTCCCTACAATCGGCGGCATGAGTTATTACCAACATCACATTTTCTTCTGCCTGAACGAGCGCAAGGGCGGCGAGGCTTGCTGCTCGCACCAGGGCGCACACGCGGCCTTCGACCACTGCAAGTCGCGCATCAAGGCCGAGGCGCTGGCCGGCCCGGGCGGCGTGCGCGTCAACAAGGCCGGCTGCCTGGACCGCTGCGCGGGCGGCCCGGTGGCGGTCGTCTACCCCGACGAGACCTGGTACACCTACGTCGACGCCCACGACATCGACGAGATCGTCGACAGCCACCTCAAGCAGGGCAAGGTGGTGCAGCGGCTGCTGCTGGCGCCCGACGTCGGCCGATGAACGCACACACCCAGCGCACCACGGTCGCAGGCCCGGCTGGGGCGATCGAGTGCGCGATCGACGCACCGCCCGGCACCGCGGCGCACGGCGTGATCGTGCTGTGCCATCCGCACCCGCAGCACGGCGGCACGATGGACAACAAGGTCGTGCAGACGCTGGCGCGCGCCTTCGTGCAGATGGGCTACACCAGCGTGCGCTTCAACTTCCGCGGCATCGGCGGCTCGCAGGGCGCCTGGGACGAAGGCCGCGGCGAGGTCGACGATGCGCTGGCCGTCGTGCACGCCCACCGCGACCCCGCGCGGCCGCTGGCGCTGGGCGGCTTTTCCTTCGGCGCCTACGTCGCATCGCAAGCCGCGGCGCGGCTGACGCCGCCGGCCGAGCGCCTGGTGCTGGTCGCTCCGGCGGTGAAGAGCTTCACCGTCGCGTCAGTGCCGGCGGGCACCGTGGTCATCCACGGCGAAAATGACGACGTCGTCGCGCTGCACGACGTCTTCGACTGGGCGCGCCCGCAAGCCCTTGCAGTGACGGTGCTGCCCGGCGCCGGCCACTTCTTCCACGGACAGCTGTCCGTGCTCAAACAGATCGTCGTCGATGCGTGGGCCCCACGCGCCGGCGCTTGAACAGCTCCTTCATGAAATCACTCGTTGCACTTCTCCTCGCCTGCTTCACCGCTGCTGCCCTGGCCCAGACGCCGCCGCCGCCCGAGATCGCAGCCCGCCAGTACATCCTGCTCGACCTCGCCAGCAACCAGGTGCTGGCCGAACGCGACGCCGATGCGCAGGCCGACCCGGCTTCGCTGACCAAGCTGATGACCGCCTACCGGGTGTTCAACGCGCTGCGCGACAAGAAGCTCACGCTCACGCAGACGCTGCCGGTGTCGCTGCGCGCCTGGGCCCAGCGCAAGGGCGGCGGCTCGCTGATGTTCATCGACACCACGATGACGCCCACGGTGGCCGAACTGCTGCGCGGGCTGATCGTGCAAAGCGGCAACGACGCCGCCATCGCGCTGGCCGAAGGCGTCGGCGGCACGGTGGAGAACTTCGTCGCCGCGATGAACCGCCAGTCACAGGCCTGGGGCCTGAAGAACACGCAGTTCAAGAACCCCGAAGGCCTGTCCGAGGCCGGCCACTACAGCAGCGCGCGCGACGTCGCGCTGGTGGCGGCGCGCATCGCGCTGGACCACCCCGACCACTACGCGCTGTACAGCATGCGCCAGTTCACCTACAACAACATCAAGCAGGACAACCGCAACATGCTGCTCGGCCGCGACCCTGCAGTCGACGGCATGAAGACCGGCTACACCGAAGCCGCCGGATATTGCCTGGTTGCCAGTGCGGTGCGCGACACGCCGGCGGGCAAGCGGCGGCTGGTGAGCGTGGTGATGGGCACCTCCAGCCGCGAAGCGCGCGCCGCCGAGAGCCAGAAGCTGCTCAACTGGGGCTGGCAGGCCTGGGACGCGGTGCGGCTGTTCGAAGCCGGCAAGCCGCTGGCCACGGTGCCGGTGTGGAAGGGCGACAAGCCCGAGGCCAAGCTCGGCGCCCAGGGCGGGCTGATCGTCACCGTGCCCAAGGGCGAAGGCGACAAGATCAAGACCACCATCGAGCGCACCGACCCGCTGCTGGCGCCGCTCACCGCCGGCCAGGCGGTGGGCACGATCAAGGTCACCACCGCCGGCGGCAGCGCGATCACGACGCGGCCGCTGGTGGTGCTGGAGCCGGTCGGCCTGGCCGGCATCTTCGGCCGCGCCTGGGACGCCATCCGGCTCTGGATCCGATGAGCGTTCGACACCCTCGCGCAGCCCTTGCGCGTTGATCTGCCGCACGCCACGGCGCCGGCGGCCGTGCGATCATCATCCGAGGCGACCGCCGCCAGCGCCCACCCCGAGAGGCCCACTGCCATGACCGACAATCTGTGCTTCCTCAACGGTGACTTCCTGCCCCTGTCCGAGGCCCGCATCCCGGTGCTCGACCGCGGCTTCATCTTCGGCGACGGCATCTACGAGGTGGTGCCGGTGTACGGCCGGCGGCTGTTCCGTTTCGACGAGCATCTGGCGCGGCTGAACCGCAGCCTGGCCAAGATCCGCCTGCCGCAGCCGGCCACGCGCGACGAGTGGCTGGCGCGCTGCCGCCAGCTGGTGGCGGCGCGGCCCGAGGAGGACCAGGTGGTCTACCTCCAGGTCACGCGCGGCGTCGCTCCGCGCGACCACGTGATGCCGGCGCACCCGGTGCCGACGGTGTTCATGATGAGCAACCCGCTGAGAGCCGCCACCGCCGAGCAGCGCCACCAGGGCGTGGCCTGCACCACCGCGCGCGACTTCCGCTGGGAGCGCGGCGACATCAAGAGCACCAGCCTGCTGGGCAACGTGCTGGCGCGGCAGATGTCGGCCGACCACGGCGCGGTCGAGACCCTCATGTTCCGCGACGGCTTCCTGACCGAGGCCGCCGCGAGCAACGTCTGGATCGCCCACGAAGGCGCGCTGCTCGGGCCGCCGAAGAGCGAGCACGTGCTCGAAGGCATCCGCGTCGAGCTGCTGCGCGAACTGTGCGAGGACGTCGGCATCGCCTACAACCTGCGCCCGATCGCCGAAGCCGACGTGCGCGCCGCCGACGAGGTGATGCTGAGCTCGGCGACAAAGGAGATCCTGGCCGTGACGCGCATCGACGGCGAGGAAGTCGGCCACGGCGCGCTGCGCGGCAAACCCGGGCCGGTGTACGCGCGGCTCTTCGAGGCCTACCAGCGTGCCAAGGTCACGATGTCGATCTGAGGGCTGTGCGATGGCGGACATCCCCCCCGAACAGAGCCTGATCGAGTACCCCAGCGCGTTCCCGCTCAAGGTCATGGGCGCGCAGGTCGCGGGCTTCGAGCAGGCCATCGTCGCGGTGGCGTTGCAGTTCGACCCGGCCTTCGACCCCGCCACCATCGAGCGTCGGCCCAGCAAGGCCGGCAACTACCTGGGCCTGACGCTGACCGTCACCGCGACCAGCCGCGAGCAGCTCGACGAGCTGTACCGCGCGCTGAGCACGCACCCGATGGTGAAGATCGTGCTCTGAGCTTTCAGCCCGGCGCCGCTGCGAGCCGGGCCTCGAGTTCCCGGACCTTGGCCGGTGCGGCCTCGTCGCCGCCCTGGGCCGCGATGGCGTACCAGTAGCGTGCCAGCCGCAGGTCGCGCTCGACGCCGTCGCCATGCTCGTACATCGATGCCAGCAGGTACATCGCGCCGACGTCGCCGCCCTTGGCCGCTTCGCGGAACCAGTGCGCGGCGCGCGACGGATCCTTGGCCAGGCCGCGGCCCAGGAAGTGGCCGGTGCCCATCGCCAGCTGCGCCTCGACGCTGCCGCTTTCCGCTGCCACTGCGTACCAGCGGTGGGCGAGCGGCAGGTCGCGCACGCCGAGCTCGCCGCTTTCCAGCACGCGCGCCAGCATCAGCTGCGAGGTGACGAAGCCGCCGCGCGCTGCGCGCTCGAGCAGTTGCCGGGCGCGCTGCAGGCTGGGCCGGGGCAGCTCGCGGCGCAGATGCATCACCGCCAGGTTGTAGTCCGCCGCCGGCAGGCCGCGCCGCGACAGCGACTCGAAAGCCCGCCGTGCGCGTTGGTGCGCGCCGGCGCCATGGTCGACGACGGCGGCGTCGAGTTCGGCCTGCAGCTGTGGCGTCACCGGCACTGCCGGCGATGCGCCAGCCAGGACCAGCCCGGCGATGAGCAGTGCACGCCTGAAGGTGAAGTTCGTCGGCAAGGGCTTCATGCGGGAGCGGTCGTTCACGATAGCCATTTCTGACACGGCCGGTGTCGCACCAGCGGCCATGCTCCAATCGCTGCATGGCA
>JAYUPN010000193.1:0-9987 GCA_043760065.1 Rubrivivax sp. | reverse complement strand
ACGTGCGCAACTTCTACAGTGTCAGCATCAGCGGCTACCACATCGCCGAGGCCGGCGCCAACCCGATCAGCCAGCTCGCCTTCACGCTCAGCAACGGCTTCACCTTCGTCGAGGCGTACCTCGCCCGCGGCATGCACATCGACGACTTTGCGCCCAACCTGAGCTTCTTCTTCAGCAACGGCATGGACCCCGAGTACACCGTGCTCGGCCGCGTCGCGCGCCGCATCTGGGCGGTGGCCATGCGCGACCGCTACGGCGCCAACGAGCGCAGCCAGAAGCTCAAGTACCACGTGCAGACCAGCGGCCGCAGCCTGCACGCGCAGGAGATCCAGTTCAACGACATCCGCACCACGCTGCAGGCGCTGATCGCGGTCTACGACAACTGCAACAGCCTGCATACGAACGCGTTTGATGAAGCGATCACCACGCCCACCGAGGACAGCGTGCGCCGTGCGATGGCGATCCAGATGATCATCAACCGCGAGTGGGGCCTGGCCAAGAACGAGAACCCGAACCAGGGCGCCTTCGTCATCGACGAGCTGACCGAGCTGGTGGAAGAAGCGGTGTTGGCCGAGTTCGAGAAGCTCGCCGAGCGCGGCGGCGTGCTCGGCGCCATGGAGACCGGCTACCAGCGCGGCAAGATCCAGGAAGAGAGCATGCACTACGAGATGCAGAAGCACACTGGCGAGTACCCGATCATCGGCGTCAACACCTTCCGCAGCCCGCACGCTGACGCGGTGCCCGAGACGATTGAGCTGGCACGCAGCACCGAGGCCGAGAAGCAGTCGCAGCTGCAGCGCCTGCATGACTTCCACGCCCGCCACGCCGCCGAGGCGCCGGCCCTGCTCAGGCGCCTGCAGCAGACCGTGATCGACAACGGCAACGTCTTTGCGGTGCTGATGGACGCCGTGCGCTGCTGCAGCCTGGGCCAGATCACGAACGCGCTGTTCGAAGTCGGCGGGCAGTACCGGCGCAGCATGTAGTCTTGCCGCCGCCGGGCCCGGCATGCAGCGGCGGCGGCGGCCGCATCATGCAGAATCGTGCTGCTTTGCTGAACCTGGAGCCTGCATGGTGTACCGGTGGAACCTGGACGGGACCGCACTCGAGTTCCCGACCCCCTACCAGGTTGAAAACCGATTCCTGACGCTGCGCGGCTATGCGCTGCTGGCCTTGGCGCTGCTGATGGCGGTGGTGCTCAGCGTGGTGGGTGAATCCGAGTCCGCGCAGCCCGTGGTGGCACTGGAGAAGCTGCCCGAGCAGGCCAGCGTCTGGCCCTATGTGTTGGTCGCGCTGTGGATGGCCGTGCTGGGCGTGCTCAACCTCGTGCAGGCGGCGCGCCAGCGAGCGCTGCTGATGGTGCCGGGGCAGCCCGCCTCGCTGATGCAGGAGGTGCCCCACGAAGCCACCGGCGCCAGCCCGCACGCCACCTGGCTGACGCAGTCCATGAGCCGCGGCCTGGCCACCGCGCAGGCGTTGAAGGGGTCGTATGCCGGCTGGCTGATCCGCCTGAGCCCGGAAGTATCGGCCGCGCCCGGCACCTTGCAGACCTACCTGCGCGTGCGCGTGTCGCACCTGATGCTGCTGTGCGGCCTGGCGCTCGTGCTGGCGGCAGGCGCTGTCGCGGCCGCGGTGCTGTCCCGGCCGACCGCGTTGCCGATGGTGGCCCTGGTGGTCGGCTTGCTGGCCGCGCTGCTGTTCGCGCGCCATGCCTTGCAGTACGGCGCACCCGCGCTCAACCCCTGGCTGGTGGCGCTGGTGCTCGTGCTGGCCGTCGTGATCGCGGCGCCGCTGGCCTGGTTCTCGGCGACGCTGCCCTGGGCCGACAAGTGGCCGCGCCTGGGCTTGCCGGGGGGCGTCGCCTTGCTGCTCGGCCTGGCCTTCGTGCTCGAGGCACTGGCGCTGATGGCGGCGCGCCAGCAGATCGAGCCGCTGCGGCCGGCGCGCGTCAGCGCCGAAGAGATCCAGGTCAACTTCGAAGCCGACCTGGCGCAGCTCTTCAACGAGGTCGACCGCGAGCTGTTCCGCCGCTGGTCCGAAGGCATTCCCAATCGGCGCTATGTCCGGCAGCCGCCGGTGGTGGACGCAGCGGCGGAAGAAGGCAGCTTCACGGCCACGGTGCTCGAAGAGTCGCAGCCCCTGGTGGCGCAGTCGGCTGCGGGGCAAGCGCCGCCGCCCGGTGCGGTCTGGCTGACCGTGCTGGTGGCGCTGGGTCTGGCGCTGTCCGTGCTGGGCGGCGGCGCCTGGCTGTGGCTGGCGTTCGCGCACATGCGTGACAGCAGCGCGACCTGGCTGCCGGCCTTGCCGGGCCTGGTGTGCCTGCTGGGCGGTGGCTACGCGCTGCGGGTCGGGCACCTGCTGTGGAGCCGCACCGAGGTCGGCTCGACCTTGACCTGGCTCGAACTCAAGGGCAACTACTTCCGCGTGCCGCTGGCCGCCGCGGCCGCAGGCGCGCCGGGCCGGCGCGCGGCGGAGACGGCGGCAGCGGTCGACGGCGTCGCCCTCAAGGCCTGTGTCGTGCAGGCGCGGTCGGTGTTCTATGCCGCCGGCCGCCACACGCTGGGCAGCCGCGCGCTGGTGGCGTTGACGGGCGACGGCAAGGCGTCCGCCGCCTGGACTTCGCTCCTGCAGACGCTCGCTCGCAACGCCACCCCGGCCGCCGTCTCGCCCGCGATGCTGGTTGCCCGCGCCAAAGCGCGCGAACGCCGCGCTGCCGCCGACGACGGCCCGGCCGTGCCCAAGCGACCGGCCCGCTTCTGCTCGGCCTGCGGCACGCCGCTGCTCGCCGGTGCCCGGTTCTGCCAGCAGTGCGGCAGCACCGTCAGCGCCGACTAGGGCACCCTGGGCGATGCCCCGATGGCAGAGCCGGCTTCTGGCGCTAACCTCCGGCTTTCCTGAACCGCAAGGTGCGCGTCATGTCCGACCTCTTTTCGCTGCAAGGCCGCGCGGCGCTCGTCACCGGCGGCTCGCGCGGCATCGGGCGCATGATCGCGGCCGGCTTCCTGCGCGCCGGTGCGCGCGTCTACATCTCGTCGCGCAAGGCGCCGGCCTGCGACGCCACCGCGGCCGAACTGTCGGCGCTGGGCCCCTGCTTCTCGCTGCCGGCCGACGTGTCCACTGCGGCCGGCGTGCAGGCGCTGGTGACGGCCTACTCGGCGCGCGAGCCGTACCTGGACATCCTGGTCAACAACGCCGGCGCGGCCTGGGGCGCGCCCTTCGACGAGTTCCCCGAGTCGGGCTGGGACAAGGTGGTCGACCTCAACCTGAAGAGCCCCTTCTTCCTGACCCAGGCGCTGCACGCGGCGCTGCAGGCCGGGGCTGCGCGCGGGCACTGCGCCAAGGTCATCAACATCGCGTCGATCGACGGCGTGTCGGTCAACCCGCAGGAGACCTACTCCTACGCCGCGAGCAAGGCCGGCCTCATCCACCTGACGCGGCGCATGGCGCTGCGGCTGGCCCCGGAAGGCATCGTCGTCAGCGCCATCGCGCCCGGCGCCTTTGCCTCGGACATGAACCGCGTCGCGCGCGACCACGGCGAGGAGATCGCCAAGCTGATCCCGGCGCGCCGCATCGGCAGCGACGACGACATGGCCGGCGCCGCGATCTTCCTGGCCTCGCGCGCCGGCGACTACGTCGTCGGCTCGACGCTGGTCGTCGACGGCGGCGTCACGCACGCCCGCGGCTGAAGGCGCCGCGATGATCGACACGCTCAAGGCCTGGCACGCGCTGCTGCAAAGCCGCGACGCGCAGGCGCTGCACGACCTGCTGGCCGACGACGTGGTCTTCCACTCGCCGGTGGTGCACACGCCGCAGCGCGGCCGCGCGATCACGGCGTTGTACCTCCGGGGCGCCATGCAGACGCTGGGCAACGTCCACTTCCGCTACGTGCGCCAAATCGTTGGCGAGCGCGAGGCGCTGCTCGAGTTCGTGACCGAGATCGACGGCGTGCACGTCAACGGCATCGACCTCGTGCGCTGGGGCGAAGACGGCCGCATCGTCGACTTCAAGGTCATGGTGCGGCCGCTGAAGGCCGTCAACGCGCTGCACCAGGCGATGGGCCGGATGCTGCAGCAACTGGCCCCGGTTCCTCCAGGAGACTCCGCATGACCGACTCCGTTTTCGCCGACTTCAAGACCGCCGCCCTGGCCCAAGGTTTCGACGAGGTGCTCGAACGCATCTGGGGCCCGGACCGCGTGGTCGACACCCACACCCATCCCTTTGCCGTGCAGGCGCTGGTGGTGCAGGGCGAGATGTGGCTCAGCTGCGGTGGCCAGACGCGGCACCTGCAGCCCGGCGACCGCTTCGAGCTGGCGCGCGAAGAGCCGCACGCCGAACGCTACGGCCCACAGGGTGCGACCTTCTGGGCAGCGCGGCGCAACACGCCGGCCTGAAGCCGCGGGGCCTTGGGCCCGCTTCGGCTGGGCCGGCTCAGCCGCTGCGCAGCCGCAGCACGGCGCGCACGAAGCCGTGGTCGCTGCGCCAGCGCTCGCGGCTCTCGTGCAGGTGGTCGTTGAAGACCTCGACGCGCCGCACGTCGCCGATCGCGAAGCGCGAGCCGGCGACGAACTCCTCGCTGACCCAGATCTGGTCCAGCAGCTCGGGCCAGCCTTGGTGCACGTACGAGTACCCCATGTCGCGCTTGAGCGCCGGCTCGGTGGCCACGTCCCAGGCGTGGTACAGCGCCACGTCGCGTGCGCCGCGGTCGTAGGCCACGGCCTGCGTGGCGGCGATCATCTGCGTCGTCACGGCGTGCGGAGCGTCGTTCATGTCGCCCAGCAACACGAGCGGCTCGCCACCGCTGCTGGCGTAGCTGCCGTGGCGGCTGGTGATGGCGACCACCTCGCGCCGCAGCGCCGCCGCTTCGGCCGCGCGCATCACCAGGCTGCGCAGCGTGGCGCGCGCGGTGATGGCGGGGTCGGCGCGGTCCTCCAGCACGTTGCCGGCCGCGTCATGCAGGAACTTGGGCCGTTTGCTCTTCAGGTGCACCACCAGCACGTGCAGCCTTGAGCCCTGGCGCGTGCGCAGCCGCGCGTGCAGCACTGGGCGCTCGAAGCGCGCGTGCAGGCCCAGGTCGGGCACCTGGACCTGGTCGGCGGGTGCGAAGTCGACCAGGCTGCGCACCGACTCCACCTCGAGCCGCGTCGCCAGGCCCAGACGCGGCGTGCCGACCGCGCCTTGTTCGGCGCCGGGCGCCAGCACCGCCGCCATGCGCAGGCCGCTGCGCGCCACGGCGGCCTTGAGCGCGGCTTCGTGCCAGACCTCCTGGAAGCCCACCACGTCGGCGTTCAGCCGCGCCAGCATGGCGCCCAGCCACTGCAGCTTGCGCTCGTGTTCCTGCTCGCCGTAGGGTTCCTGGCCGGGGTAGAAGGCGTAGCCGGGCAGCGCCAGGTTGAGCAGGTTGGCGGTCGCCACCTGCAGCGTCAGCCACTGCGCGGCAGCGGGCGGCTGGGTGGACGGCGGGGTGGGCGGTGGTGTGGGCGGCGCCGGCAAGGGGGCCGCAGGTTGCTCGTTCATGGCCGCAGTATCGCCACCGGGCACACCGGGCTTCGCGGCCCGCGGGTTAACGAGCATGCCGCGGCCGTCATCCCGAAGGCGGCCCGTTCGTCTCTCGGGTGTGCGCCGACAATCCCGCCGGCGCCCCAACGAGACAGGAGCCCGACATGAACCAGTACCTCTTCCTGCTGCACGAGAAGCCCGCCGACGCACCACAGGTCAGCGCTGCCGAGATGAAGGAGATCGTCGCCCGCTACAAGGCCTGGTCGGCGGGTCTGGCGCAGCGCGGACTGCTCACCGGCGGCGAGAAGCTCACCGACGACGGCGGCCGCCACCTGCGCCTGAAGGCCGGCAAGCCATTGGCCACCGACGGCCCCTACGCCGAGGCGCACGACGTCATCGGCGGCATCTTCATGGTCAAGGCCGAGTCCGACGCGATGGCCGAGGAGTTGGCGCAGACCTGCCCGCACCTGCAGGGCACGCAGTGGATCGAGATCCGCCGCATCGAGTTGTTGTGAGCACCCGCGGCCCGGGTCAGGCCGCGGCCCGGGCCGAACTGCAGACCCTGCTGGCGACGCAGCGCCGCCGCGTCGTCGCGCACCTGGCGCGTTCGCTGGGTCTGCCGCACCTGGGCCTGGCCGAGGACGCGGTGCAGTCGGCCGCGCTGCGCGCGCTCGAACTGTGGCCGGCGCAGGGCGTGCCGGCCAACCCGCCGGGCTGGCTCTACCGCGTGGCGCGGCACGAGGCCATCGACGCGCTGCGCGTGGCCGGGCGCCACGAGCGCTGGCCCGACGACGACGAGCCGGCGTCGGCGTTGCCGTGCGCTGCGTTGTCGCCGCAGCCCGCCGCAGAAGGCCGCTTCGCCGGCGAACTGGACGACGAGGAACTGGCGCTGCTGTTCACGGCCTGCCACCCGGCGGTGCCGCTGGCGTCGCAGGTGGCGCTGGCGTTGCGCGTGGTGGCCTCGCTGGACCTGGCGACCATCGCCGCCGCTTTGCTGTGCAGCGAGGCAGCGCTGGCGCAGCGGCTGGCGCGGGCGCGCGAGGCGCTGTCGCCGCAGCAGCTGCGCCTGCCGGCGGGGCACGAGCTGGCGCCGCGGCGCGAGGCGGTGCTGACGGTGCTGTCGCTGGCCTTCCACGCCGGTGCCCGCGCGCGCGCCCGGCAGCTCGGCGGCGACACCGCCAGCCTGTGCTGGGAGGCCATCCGGCTGGCGCGCGCGCTGGCCGCGCACCCGGTGGCTGCCGACGCCGATGCCGACGCGCTGGCGGCGACGCTGCTGCTGCACGGGGCGCGCCTGACGGGGCAGCTCGACGAGGCCGGCGACATCGTGCTGCTGCCCGGGCAGCCGCGCGACCGCTGGGACGCCGGCATGGTGCGCATGGGCCTGGCCCACCTGCAAGCCGCGCAGCGTGCGCCGGTGCTGTCGCGCTGGCACCTGCAGGCCGGCATCGCGGCAGAACATGCCACCGCGGTCGACTACGCCCACACCGACTGGCGCACCATCGTCGGCTACTACGAACTGCTGGTGAAGCTGGACGCCTCGGCCGCGCCGCGCCTGGGCCACGCCATCGCGCTGGCCGAAGCCGGCGAACCGGCGCGCGCGCTGGCGCTGCTGCAATCGCTGCAGGCCGAGGTGCCACCGGCGCTGGCCGCGCACGCCCTGGCGGCGCAGGCGCGCGCGCACGAGCGCATCGGTGCCACCGACGCGGCGGTGCAACTGCTGCGGCAGGCCCAGGCGCTGGCGCCGCACGCGGCAGAAGCGCGTGCGCTGGCGCGCTGGGCGCAGCGGCTGCGCGAACCGGCGCCGAATGCCAGCGCCTGACCGCTAGGAGCGTGGGCGGCAGAAGGCGTCGAAGCGAAACGTGCGAAAACCGAGTACCGCTGGGGAGCACCGATAAGCCCAGGGCTTGCCCCCTGGGCGCAGGAGGTGATACCCGGCGGTGCCGGTTTCTCGCGCGTTGCAGCCGACGACCTTCTGCCGCCCACGCTCCTAGGAGCGCACGCGCCGGTCGCTCACCGTCGACGGCCCGCTGCGGCGGTCGACGCCGGTGCGGCGTTCGCCCCACGCGTTCTCAAGCTCCATGCGCTTGATCTCCTCGACCGCGCCTTCGTCGGCGCCGCCGGCCTTGCGCGCCTGCGCGCGCGCCAGCCGTTCCATCAGGCGCAGGTCGCGGTCGGTCAGCCCGAGCGCGCTCTCCGACCACTGGTCGACGACCTTCAGCAGCGTCTCGTACTGGATCGGCGACGCGACGCGGCGGGCGCGCAGCGCAGCCATCGTGCCGCGGTGCCGCGGGTCGATCTCGCGCAGCACGCGGTCGATGGCGGCCTCGCCCTCGCCGTCGTCGACGACCATGTCGACAACGCGCCGGTAGAGCAGCTCTTCGGCGCTGTACAGCCGCCCCGACAGGATCATCTCGCTGGCCACCGCGAAGCCGGCCTTGCGGATCGTGAAGTCCCAGGCGCCCATGCCGGGGAACAGGTTGAACAGCACTTCGGGGAAGCCGGCCTGCGCGCTGCGCTCGAAGATCACCTTGTGGAACGGCAGGATCGACTCCAGCCCACCGCCCAGCGTGTCGCCGGCCGACAGCACCGTGGTGTGGATGCCGATGTCGGCGGCGTTCTCCAGCCACCACACCAGGTCGACGCAGCGCCGGCCGTAGAGCTTGAGCGATTCCAGGTCAGCCGCACGCACCAGCAGCACGAACAGCGCCAGGTCACCGCCGAAATTGAAGACCTTGGGCACGTCCGAGCTCATCACGATGTGCCGCACCAGCCCGGGGTTGGCGCTGATGTCGGACAGCAGCTGGTGCATCTCGCCCATCGCCGCCAGGCTGTAGCACTGGATCGGCTTGACGCAGGTGCGCACGCGCACCAGGCGCAGGTCCGAACTCCACTCCAGGCGGATGGTCTTGTAGGGCCTGCCCAGCAGGCCGGCGACGCCGACGGCGGGAGCGGTTTCCACGAGCGTTCTCAGATGGCTTCGATGATGCGCGTGAAATGGTGGAAATTCACCTTCACCGATTCCACCACGGCGTCGCTGCCCTGGCCATCGGGAATGCGGTTGATGATCAGCCTCAGCTCGGACATGTGCTTGGCGTCCATCGTCGCATGCGAGTCGATGAACGACACGCCGCGGTCGCCTTCCAGCAGCAGCGCCTCCTTGATCGCCGACGCAAAGGGCCCGCCGTAGACCGAGGCGATGACCTCCAGCGCATACAGCATGCCCAGCACCGAGCAGGGGTGGCGCCGGTCGGCGGCCCAGTAGTTGTAGCCGGTGAGCGCCAGCGTGTGCACGCCCGGCTCGTGGGCGCGCGCCTGCGCCAGCGGCACGCCGATGGCGTCGAGGTCGTTGAGCACCCAGGTCTCGTGCCCGGACTCCTCCTGCATGTGCTCGTACAGGAAGTGGCGGATCGGCTGCAGTGCTTCCATGCCCGGCGTGCCCATGCGGCTGGCCGCCGCGGCGCAGACCGGGTTGAAGTGCCAGACGACGTGGTACAGCTCCAGCAGCAGGGCGCGGTAGCGCTCGACTGGCAGGCCCTGCGCGACGGCATCCAGCAAGACGGGGTGGTTCTCGAACGAACGCCGATCTTCGTCGGTCTCGCTGACCAACTCGGCAAAAGTACTCAGCATCGGCATTCCCAACGGCGGTGGCCCGATTCTGGGCTCTGCTTGTTCACCCTGCTTGAATCTGAAGTCTAGGCTGTCCACGCCGCATTCGTGAGACGCCGTGGCTCGCCACCTACAATTCTGATCATGAGTGTGGCTCCCGGCGATGTGAGGGCGGACGCGCGCCCGCCCGCAGCGAGCGCAGGCGGCGCACGGCGCCGCATCCGCGAGCTGCCCGACGAGTTGATCAGCCAGATTGCTGCCGGCGAAGTCATCGACCGGCCCGCCGCGGCGGTGCGCGAACTGGTCGACAACGCGCTCGACGCCGGCGCGACGCAGATCACCGTGCGGCTGCTGGCCGGCGGCGTGCGCAGCATCAGCGTCGAGGACGACGGCGACGGCATCACCCGCGACGAGCTGCCGCTGGCGCTGAAGCGCCACGCCACGAGCAAGATCACGAGCCTGGGTGACCTGGAGTCGGTGGCCACGATGGGCTTTCGCGGCGAGGCCCTGGCGGCCATCGCCTCGGTGGCCGACCTGAGCATCACCACGCGCACCGCCGAAGCGCCGCACGGCTGGCGGCTGCACGCGCGCAGCGGCGAGCTGAGCCCGGCGGCGCGCGCCGTGGGCACGACGGTGGAGGTGCAGGAGCTGTTCTTCAGCACGCCGGCGCGACGCAAGTTTCTCAAGACCGACGCCACCGAGCTGTCGCACGCTCTCGAAGCGGTGCGCCGGCACGCGCTGGCGCGCCCCGGCGTGGGCTTCGCGGTCTGGCACGAAGGGCGCCTGGTGGCGCAGTGGCGTGCAGCGAGCGCGGCGCAGCGCCTGGCCGACGTGCTGGGCGCCGACTTCCAGGCCGCCAGCCGGGCGTTGCTGGCCGAGCGTGGTCCG
>JAYUPN010000192.1:0-3794 GCA_043760065.1 Rubrivivax sp. | reverse complement strand
GCCGGCGCGCTGATGTGCGAGGCCAACGGCTTCGACCCCGGCAGCCGCGCCAACCTGCGCGAGCCGATGGTCGAGCTGATCAAGATCACCGAAGGCTTCTTCGCCTGCGGCGTGGCCGCCAGCGTCTACGGCACGCAGGACGCCTACAGCGGCAGCTTCATGCCCGAGCCGGTGTTCGCCAACATCGGCAAGCTGCTGCTGGCGACTCAGATCTACGACATGCACCGGCTGGCGCACGAGGTCTCCGGCGGCCTCATCGTCGCGCTGCCCGGGCCCGACGAAGACCACAACCCGGCCACCGCGGCCACGCTGGCCGAGGTGCTGCGCGCCAACCCGGCCGTGCCCTACGACAAGCGCACCGAAGTCGCGCGCTTCATCGAGGACCTGACGGTGTCGTACCAGGCCGGCTGGTACTCGGTGATGAGCCTGCACGGCGGCGGCTCGCCGGCGGCGATGAAGCAGGAGATCTACCGCCAGTACCCGATCGGCAACAAGGTCGCCCTGGTCGAGCGGCTGCTCGACCGCGGCGCGCTGGCCGCCAGCGGCGAGCGCGCGATCACGCGCAACACGCAGCCCGGCCGCTGCTGCGACCAGGGCTGCAGTGCTCCGGGGCAGGCGGTGATGGTGCCGCTGCCGCAGGCCGGCCGCCGGAGCTGATCGAGGCTGCGATTCAAGCCGCAGATTCCGCTGCGGCGACTTGATCCAGCGCAAGCTGCGGCCGCTCAGGGCCGCGGCTAGTTCTTCAGGACGATGGCAGCGCGTGTCCGCCTCGTCCTTCTGCCGCGACCCGGCGCCTTGGCGACGGATGTTCAGCAGCACGCCGCCGCCCGACAGTACGGCCATCCCGTTGCATCCGAGCAATCCAGATGGCCCGCATCACCCCGCCTCCCCATGCCCCCCTGCCCGCCAAGGCCTGGAGCGTGTTGATCGTCAGCACCCTGGCCTTCACGGTGTGCTTCATGGTCTGGATGATGTTCGGCGTCATCGGCATCCCGCTGAAGAAGACGCTGGGCCTGAACGCCACCGAGTTCGGCCTGCTCACCGCAACGCCGGTGCTCACCGGCTCGCTGATCCGCGTGCCGCTGGGCATCTGGACCGACAAGTACGGCGGCCGCATCGTGATGACGGTGCTGATGGCCGTCACCGTGCCGGCCATCTTCCTGATGTCCTACGCCACCGCGTACTGGCACTTCCTGGTCATCGGCCTCTTCGTCGGCCTGGCCGGCGGCTCGTTCTCGGTCGGCACGCCCTACGTCGCGCGCTGGTTCCCGAAGAGCCGCCAGGGCATGGCGATGGGCGTCTACGGCGCTGGCAACTCGGGCTCGGCGGTCAACAAGTTCGCAGCACCGGCGCTGCTGCTGATCGGCGGCTGGACGCTGGTGCCGCAGGTCTATGCCGCGGTCATGCTGGGCACCGTCATCCTGTTCTGGTTCGCTAGCGCCAGCGATCCGAAACACCTGGTGCCGTCGAACACACGCTTCGTCGACCAGCTGAAGATGCTGCGGGACCCCAAGGTCATCAAGTACTGCCAGTACTTCAGCATCGTCTTCGGCGGCTACGTCGCGCTGGCGCTGTGGATGGTGCAGTACTACGTCGGCGAGTTCGGCCTCTCGATCCAGACCGCGGCGCTGCTGGCGGCCTGCTTCTCGCTGCCCGGCGGCGTGCTGCGTGCCTTCGGCGGCATCCTGGCGGACAAGTACGGCGCGCACCATGTGACGTGGTGGGTGCTGTGGGTGAGCTGGATTTGCCTGTTCCTGCTGAGCTACCCGCAGACCGACATGACGATCCTCACCGTCAACGGGCCCAAGACCTTCCACATCGGCCTCAACGTCTACCTGTTCACCGCGCTGATGTTCATCCTGGGCATCGCCTGGGCCTTCGGCAAGGCCAGCGTCTTCAAGTACATCGGCGACGACTTCCCCACCAACATCGGCACCGTCAGCGGCATCGTCGGCCTCGCCGGCGGCCTGGGCGGCTTCGTGCTGCCGATCATGTTCGGCGCCTTGATGGACCTCACCGGCATCCGCTCCAGCGCCTTCATGCTGATGTACGGCGTGGTCTGGGTGTCGCTGATCTGGATGTACTGGACCGAGGTGCGCAAGACCGAGGTCATGGGCGAACACGCCCCCGATTCCCCGCTGGCGCGCGGCTTCGCGCGCTGAAGGCTCCAGGAGCACCATGAACACCACCACCACCGCCGCCGGCGCACCCGCCGGCAAAGACACCGGTCCCGACATCCAGGACTGGCGCCCCGAAGACAACGCCTTCTGGGAATCCACAGGCAAGAAGATCGCTTACCGCAACCTCTGGATCTCGGTGCCGGCGCTGCTGTGCGGCTTCGCGGTCTGGGGCATGTGGGGAATCATCACCGTGCAGATGCTCAACCTGGGCTTCCCCTTCACCCAGGCCGAGCTTTTCACGCTCACGGCAATAGCCGGCATCTCCGGCGCCACGATGCGCATCCCGGCTTCGTTCCTGATCCGCCTGGCCGGCGGCCGCAACACCATCTTCCTGACCACCGCGATGCTGCTGGCGCCGGCCATCGGCACCGGCATCGCGTTGCAGCACAAGGACTGGCCGCTGTGGGTCTTCCAGCTGATGGCGCTGTGGTCGGGCGTGGGCGGCGGCAACTTCGCCAGTTCGATGTCCAACATCAGCACCTTCTTTCCGAAGCGGCTGCAGGGCACGGCGCTGGGCCTGAACGCGGGGCTGGGCAACTTCGGCGTCACGACGATGCAGATCGTGATTCCGCTGGTGATGACGGTGAGCCTGTTCGGTGCCTTCGGAGGCGAACCGATGACGCTGGTCAAGGACAGCGGCTGGATCTTCGGCAAGATCGTCGCCGGCACACCCACCTACATCCAGAACGCGGGCTTCGCCTGGCTGCTGTCGCTGGTGCCCTTGTCGATCCTGGCCTGGTTTGGCATGAAGAACCTGAAGACGGTGTCGCCGAACACGGGTTCGCCGCTGGTCGCGTTCGCCAAGATCACCTACCTGTACACGCTGGCCTTCGTGCCGTCGATCTTCATCCTCTGGCTGTATCTGCCTGCGCCCACCGGGCTGGGCCTGCTGAGCATGTGGGTGGCGATCCCGCTGGACATCCTGCTCGCGCTGGGCATCATGAAGCTGGCGGCGTTCGGCGAGATGAAGGAGGGTGTGGCCAAGCAGTTTGCGATCTTCCGCAACAAGCACACCTGGGCCTTGACGGCGCTGTACATCGTCACCTTCGGCTCCTTCATCGGCTTCGCGATGGCACTGCCACTGGCCATCACGGTGATCTTCGGTTTCCAGCATGTGCCTGACGCCAATGGCGTGCTGCAGCACACGCTGAAGAACCCGAACGCGCCGTCGGCACTCACCTACGCCTGGATGGGCCCCTTCATCGGCGCCGCCATCCGACCGGTGGGCGGCTGGATATCGGACAAGGTGGGCGGCTCCATCGTCACCCAGGTGATCTCGGTGGTGATGGCCGGCGCCTCGGTGGCGGTGGGCTACGTGATGTCGCTCGCCTACGGCTCGGCCACTCCAGAGCAGTACTTCCCGATGTTCCTGGGACTGTTCATGCTGCTGTTCCTGGCCAGCGGCATCGGCAACGGCAGCACCTTCCGCACCATCGGCGTCATCTTCGACCGCACGCAGGCCGGCCCGGTGCTGGGCTGGACCTCGGCCATCGCCGCCTACGGCGCCTTCATCGCGCCGGTGGTCATCGGCGCGCAGATCAAAGCCGGCACGCCGCAGGTCGCGATGTACGGCTTTGCGGTCTTCTATGCGGTGTGCCTGGTGCTGAACTGGTG
>JAYUPN010000191.1:0-3796 GCA_043760065.1 Rubrivivax sp. | reverse complement strand
CGGGCCGGGCTGCAGGCCCCAGATGAGCAGGCCACCCAAGAGCACGGCAGCGGTCGGCGAGCCCGGGATGCCCAGGGCCAGCATCGGCAGCAGCGCGCGGGTGCCGGCGGCATGGGCGGCGGTTTCGGGCGCGATCACGCCCTCGATCTCACCGGTGCCGAACTTCGGGCCATTGCGCGAGAACTTCTTGGCCAGGCCGTAGCTCATGAACGAGGCCGGCGTTGCGCCGCCCGGGGTGATGCCCATCCAGATGCCGACCAAGGAACTGCGGATCGACGTGGCCCAGTACTTGGGCAGTTCCTTCCAGGTTTCCAGCACCACCTTGGCATTGATCTTGGCTGCCTTGCCCTGGAAGTTCAGGCCCTGTTCCATCGACAGCAGGATTTCGCCGATGCCGAACAGGCCGATCACCGCGATCAGGAAGTCGAAGCCACGCATCAGCTCATGCTGGCCGAAGGTCAGGCGCAACTGGCCGGTGACGGTGTCCATGCCCACCGCAGCCAGCGCGAAGCCCAGCGTCATCGCGATCAGGATCTTGAACGGGGAGCCCTTGCCCATGCCCACGAAGCTGCAGAAGGTGAGCAGGTAGACCGAGAAGAACTCGGGCGCACCGAACTTGAGCGCGAACTTGGCCACCATCGGCGCCAGGAAGGTGATCATCAGCACCGCGATAAAGGCGCCGATGAAAGACGATGTGAAGGCCGCCGTCAGGGCCTGGCCGGCCTTGCCTTTCTGGGCCATCGGGTAGCCGTCGAAGGTGGTGGCCACCGACCAGGGTTCACCCGGGATGTTGAACAGGATCGACGTGATGGCGCCTCCGAACAGCGCGCCCCAGTAGATGCAAGACAACATCACGATGGCCGAGGTCGGTGACATCGAGAAGGTCAGCGGCAGCAGGATCGCCACGCCGTTGGCGCCGCCCAGGCCGGGCAGCACGCCGATCAGCACGCCCAGGATGATGCCCACGAACATCAGCGCGATGTTCAGCGGCGTCAAGATGACGCGGAAGCCCTGGATCAAGGCACTCAGTTCTTCCATTTTCTCGAACTCCTGACGAGGCGTCGGTGGGTGTTTGTTGCCGGATCAGTAGCCGAGAAAGCGCAAGGGCTCGAGTGAGCCCTTGAACAGCGGCACCTTGAACCAGACCTCGAACATCGCGAAGAACATGCCGTTGACGATGAGGGCGACCAGCACGCTCTTGAGAACTGCGTACTTGCCCAGAATGATCATGAACAGGGCGATGTAGATCGCCGAGGCCACATACAGGCCCAGGAAGGACACGGCCAGCACGTAAACCGCAGCGGGCAGCAAGACCGACAGCACCTGCCTCAACTGCTGGCGGTTGACAAAGGTGCTGGTGTCGCGCGACTTGCCAAGTACCGACTGGTAGAGGATGCCCAGGCCCGAGATGCAGACGATCAGGCCGATGTAGAAGGGGAAGTAGCCGGCACCCGGCCCGTCGCTGGTCCAGCCCGCGCCCAGGCGCCTCGCTTCGAAAACGACCACCGCCCCGACCAGCACCAGCAGGACGGCGACCACGGCATCGACGCTGCAGTTCTTGACCACAGACGGGCTCGATACCTCTTCAGAGGTGTGCGGTTCGGACATGGATCGCTCCTGGTTGAGCCCATCGGGGCTGCGGGCCACCGACGCAGCAACAAAGCTGTCGGCAGTGCAGCCCAGCGTTGATTTGTGGGGTGGCGCCGGTGGCGCCACAGGTGCAAGGAGATCTTTCAATACCCGGGGTGCAGGCGCCCCCGGGGAAGACCGTCACTTGGCCAGGAAGCCAGCTTCCGTCATCAGGCCGCGATGCAGTGACTCGTTGGTTTCGAGCCACTTGCGGAACTCGGGGCCGGTCATGGTCGTGGTGTTGAAGGCACCCTTGTCCATGTACTCCTTCCAGTCAGGCGTGTCGCGCACCTTCTTCATCAGATCGACGTAGTAGTTCAGCTGGTCAGGCGTCACGCCAGGGGCCATGAAGATGCCGCGCAGCATCACGTAGTCGGTGGGCACACCGGCTTCCTTGCAGGTCGGGATGTCGAACCAGGACAGCGTCTCGGTAACCTTGGTCTTGTAGGGCATGCGGGTGTCGTCGAACACGCACAGCGGGCGCAGCTTGCCGGCGCGCCACTGCGCCACCGCCTCGATCGGGTTGTTGACCGTGGCGTTGATGTGGCCACCCACCAGCTGCACCGCCACCTCGCCGCCGCCCTTGTAGGGCACGTAGATGAACTTGGTGCCGGTGGCCTTCTCAAGGCCCACGGTGAGGATCTGGTCTTCCTGCTTGGAGCCCGTGCCGCCCATCTTGTACTTCAGCGGGCCGGCAGCCTTGACGGCGGCGATGAACTCGCCGCCGGTCTTGTACGGGGCATCGGCGTTGACCCACAGCACAAACTGGTCAAGCGCCATCATCGAGACCGGCGTCATGTCCTTCCAGTTGAAGGGCACGCCGGTGGCCATCGGTGTGGTGAACAGGTTGGACAGCGTGATGATGATCTTGTGCGGGTCGGCCTTGGCTTCTTTTACTGCCAGAAAGCCCTCGGCACCGGCGCCGCCTGCCTTGTTGGCGACGATCATCGATTCCTTCATCAGCTTGTGCTTGATGATGATGCCCTGGATCAGCCGCGCCATCTGGTCGGCACCACCACCGGTGCCCGCAGGCACCACGAACTCGACCGGCTTGCTGGGCTCCCAGGCGGCCCTGGCCGGGCCGGCCAACACCGCCGCCGCAGCGGCCAGGGCGAGGGAGGCCGAGCGCAGAAGAGTGCTGCCGCCGCGGTGCTTCTTGAACTTGATCATGGTGTCTCCAACGGGTTTCATGCGGGGCCGCAAGGGCGTCGCTTCAGGCCGCAACGGGTGCGCGGCGCTTGCTGTAGGGCATGGTCGGCATCTCGCCAGGATCGGCGATTGACCGCGGTCAACTTCCGGAGAAAATGGCGGTATACCCTGTGCCGGGGCTTGGCTTGCTGCCCGCCGACCTCGGTGCGCTTGCAAGCCAACCGCAAGCCTAGTCCGAACCGCAACCGTGCACCAGCGGACACGCACGGGTTGACTTTGACCCCTGGCCGGGGTGCCAAGCTTGAGCCGGGGGACCAGGGCGTGCCCTTGTTCGGTGGCGCAGGCCTACCGGCCCATCAGCGCACGCACATGCGCAGCCGTGCCGCTGGCCAGGCCGTCCAGGCTGTAGCCGCCCTCGAGGACCGATACGACGCGGCCCTGCGCCGACTCGTCGGCCACCGTCATCAATGCTTCGGTGATCCAGTGGAAGTCCTCATCGGTGAGGCTCAGCCCGCCAAGCGTGTCGAGGTGGTGGGCATCGAAGCCGGCAGAAATGACCAGCAACTCAGGCCCGAAACGGCGCAGTGCGGGCAACATCTCGGCGCCCATCCGGGCGCGAAATGTAGCCGAGTCGCATCCCCTGGCGAGCGGGATGTTGACGATGTTGTTCGCCACGCCGGTTTCTTGACGCGATCCGGTGCCGGGGTAAAAGGGCGCCTGGTGGCTGGAGCCGTAGAACAGGTCAGGGTCGTCGAAGAAGGCGTGCTGCGTGCCGTTGCCGTGGTGCACATCGAAGTCGATCACGGCCACTCGCTGCAAGCCATGGTCATGGCGCGCATGCAGGGCCGCGATGGCCGCCTGGTTGAAGACGCAAAAGCCCATCGCGGCATCGGCTTCGGCGTGATGGCCGCAAGGGCGAGTGGCGCAAAAGGCATTGCGGGCGACACTCGCCACCACCGCATCCACTGCGGCGCAGGCGGCGCCTACGCAGCGCATCACAGCCTCCAGCGTGCCGGGT
>JAYUPN010000190.1:0-3798 GCA_043760065.1 Rubrivivax sp. | reverse complement strand
TGGCGCATCATCGGGCCGGCCACAGCGTCCATGCCGCCGAAGAAGACGATGTCCGGCTTCTTGGCCTTCAGGCTGGTCAGGATGGCGGTGAAGTCCGTGGCCTTGTCGCTGGTGAACTCGCGGCCCACGGTCTTGCCGCCGGCGCCCTTGACGCCCTTTTCGAACTCGTCGGCAACGCCCTGGCCGTAGGCCGTGCGGTCGTCGATGACGGCGATGCTCTTGCCCTTCAGGTCCTTGACCGCGTAGCGGCCCAGCGTGCCGCCCAGGTGCACGTCGTCAGCGACGACGCGGAAGGTGGTCTTGTAGCCCTGGCGGGTGAACTTGGGGTTGGTCGCGGACGGGCTGATCTGCGGGATGCCGGCGTCGCTGTAGATCTTGGACGCGGGGATCGAAGTGCCAGAGTTGAGGTGGCCGATGACGCCGTTGACCTTGCTGTCGACCAGCTTCTGCGCGGCAGCCGTGCCTTGCTTGGGGTCGCCGGCGTCGTCTTCGGCCAGCAGTTCGAACTTGACCTTCTTGCCGCCGATCGTGGTGCCCTTGGCGTTGAGTTCCTCGATCGCCATGCGCGCGCCGTTCTCGTTGTCCTTGCCCAGGTGCGAGATCGAGCCGCTGGTGGGGCCGACGTGGCCGATCTTGACGACCATGTCCTGGGCATACACCGAACCACCCAGCAGGATGGCGGTGGCTCCGACGATCACGTTCAGTTTGACTTGCATGCAAATACCTCCGGTTGGGATATGTCGTGCAACGACACTTAGGGATGGATGAAACCGCGGGACGATAACCGAAAAGCCCTACCGCCCAACCGGGGGTTAGTCTGGACTTCGAGGCGATCAAGGGCCCGCGTCGACTCAACGCCGGCCCCTCGCCAACGGACGACAGGGTCGGCCATCGCCGGCCGGCGCTAGGCGTGCGTGCGGCGCTCGATCGCGCGCACGACGGCTTCTTCGACGAGGTCGTGCAGGGCGCTGGACAGTTCCTGCCGCGCTTCGCGAATCAGGCCATCGGCCACCCGGGCCAACGCAGGCGCGAGCGCCTCGCGCAGCCGCGTTTCGAGTTGCAGCTGCACGCGGCTCTCGAGTTCGAACAGCACCTCGGCGGCCAGCTCGGACGCGCCGGCCGCGACGCCGGGCGAAGGCGCGGGCGTATGGGTCGCCGCTGCCAGCGGCGGGGCCGACCACTCGACCACTTCGGTCAGCGTCGGCAGGTGGCCGCAGGCCCGAGCGGCGGCCTCAGGCACCTTCGACGCCCGTCTCCGCGTGGTGCCTGATGGCCAGGCCGCGGGCCTTGTAGGCTCGCCAGCGCTGGCGGCCGCTCGCTGCGTCATCGGGATCTGCGGACACGATCTCGATCAGGCGCTCCAGCGACTGCACATCCGCCGGCGCTTCCGCGCCCAGGTTGACGAGCACGCGTGGCGCGTCACCGGCGATGACCGACGGCGTCAGCCAGATCGGCGTGCGCGCTGCCACCGCCGCGGGCGCGCCGGGGCAGCGCACATGCGGCACGAAATCGCGCTCCTCGAAAGTCCACAGTTGCCGGTCGAGCACGGCCAGCACCTCGGGCGGCGCCGTGACCTGCACGCGCACGCCCTTGCGCGCAGCCTTGCGCAGCAACCGGCAGGCAAAGAGCGTGGGCTCGGCCACGCCGGTGTGGAACTCGACCTCGGTCATGTGCCGGCAGCCCGCCCGACCCGCACACGCAGCGGCAGTGCGCTGGCATTCACTGCGCGCGCGCCAGCACGAAGTGCGTCAGCAGCGGCACCGGCCGCCCGGTGGCACCCTTGGCCGCACCCGACTTCCAGGCCGTGCCGGCGATGTCCAGGTGCGCCCAGCGCAGCCGCGCCGTGAAGCGCTTCAGGAACATCGCTGCCGTGATCGCGCCACCGGCCTTGCCGCCGACGTTGCCCATGTCGGCAAAGTTGGACTTCAGCGCCTCGTCGTACTCTTCGTCCAGCGGCATGCGCCAGGCCGGGTCCAGCGCCTGCTCGCCCGCCGCCAGCAGTTCGGCGGCGAGCGCGTCGTCGGGGCTGAACAGGCCCGACCGGTGGTGGCCGAGCGCGATCACGCAAGCCCCGGTGAGGGTGGCGATGTCGACCACCACCGCGGGCTTGAAGCGCTCGGCGTAGGTCAGCGCATCGCACAGGATGAGGCGGCCCTCGGCGTCGGTGTTCAGGATCTCGATCGTCTGGCCGGACATGCTCTTGACGACATCGCCGGGCTTGACGGCGCGGCCGCTGGGCATGTTTTCGCAGGCCGGGATGATGCCGATCAGGTTGACCTTGGCCTTGAGCTCGGCGACCGCGCGCAGCGTGCCCAGCACGCTGGCGGCGCCGCCCATGTCGTACTTCATCTCGTCCATCTCGGGCGCCGGCTTGAGCGAGATGCCGCCGGTGTCGAAGGTGATGCCCTTGCCCACCAGCACCACCGGCGCGTCGTTCTTGGCGCCGCCCATCCAGCGCGCGACGATGAACCGCGGCGCCTCGTCCGAACCCTGGGCCACGGCCAGGAAAGAGCCCATGCCCAGCCGCTCGCAGTCCTTGCGGTCGAGCACCTCGACCTTCAGGCCGTGGTCCTTGGCCAGCTTGCGCGCCTCGCGCGCCAGGTCGCTGGGCGTGCACAGGTTGGCGGGGCGGTTGGCGCAGTCGCGCGCCAGGGTCGTGCCCGCCGCCAGCGCCATGCCGGTGCGCAGCCCGGCGCTCACGGCAGCGAGTTCGGCTTTGTCGCACCCCAGGTGCACGGCCTTCAGCTTGGCCGGTGCAGGCGCGCTGGGTTTGGTTTCGCGGAACAGATACAGGCTCTCGCTCACCGCCGCCACCACCGCTTCGGCATGGCTCGCTTGCAGACCGCCGAAGCCGGCCGTGACCACGCCCAGCGTGCGCGTGCCACCGCCCTTGAACAGGGCGAGGCCCGACGACACCGCCTTGCGCAGCGCCTTGGCGCCGGCGCCGGCAGCGAACACGAAGCCCACGCGCGCCGCCTTCACGCCCGCCACGCGGTGCGCATACAGCGTCTGGCCGGCCTTGCACTCGAAGTCGCCGTCGCGCAGTGCGCGCGCCAACTCGTCGGCCAGCGCCTTGTCCAGCGTGGCGGCCGACTCGGCCGTTGCCAGCACCACCAGCAGGCCATCGGCGGCCCACGCCGACAGGCCTGCGGCGGGAATGACCTGCGTCTTGAAGTCCATAATTCCGCCCAACTGATAAAGCGGCGGATGTTATTCGATTCAACTGTGCGTCGTGAGCTGGCGCGGGGCTTCGGGGCCACGCTCGTGGTCGTGCTGACCATCGTGCTGACGAACTTCCTCATCCGCACCGTGCGCGACGCTGCCGTCGGTTCGGTGGCGCCGCAGGACGTGGTGCTGCTGCTGGGCTACCTGGCGCTGGGCTACCTGCCGATGATCCTGGCGATGTCGCTGTTCATCGCCGTCGTCATCGCCCTCGGGCGCATGTACCGCGACAGCGAGATGGCGATCTGGTTTGCCAGCGGCGTCGGGCTGTCGCGCTTCGTGCGACCGGTGCTGCGCATGAGCTGGCCGGTGCTGCTGGTGGTGGCGCTGCTGCTGCTCTTCGTCTGGCCCTGGGGCAACCGCAGCAGCCTGGAACTGCGCGAACGCTACCAGCAGCGCGGCGACCTGTCGCGCGTGACGCCGGGTGTGTTCCAGACCTCCAGCGACGGCCGCCGCGTATTCTTCGTCGAACGCGACAGCGCCGACGGCGTGAACGCCCGCAACGTTTTCATCCTGGCACGCCAGGAGCAAGGTGAGTCGGTCACTTCGGCACGCTCGGGCCGGCTTGAAGCACAG
>JAYUPN010000189.1:0-10039 GCA_043760065.1 Rubrivivax sp. | reverse complement strand
CGGTGCTGGTCTGCGTGCCGTTGATCAGCGCCAGCCCTTCCTTGGCCTGCAGTTGCAGCGGCGTGATGCCCTTGGCCCGCAGCAGCGCGGCGGCCGGCGTGCGCACGCCATCGTGCAGGAACTCGCCCTCGCCCATCAGCGCCAGCGTCATGTGCGCCAGCGGCGCGAGGTCGCCGCTCGCGCCGACCGAGCCTTGGGAAGGCACGTACGGCACGAGGCCCGCGTTGTGCACCGCCAGCAGCGTGTCGATGACGAGCGGGCGCACGCCGCTGTGCCCGCGCGCCAGGCTGGCGGCCTTCATCGCCAGCATCAACCGCAGCACGGCAGGCGCCAGCGGCTCGCCGACGCCAACGCTGTGGCTGCGAATCAGATTGAGTTGCAGCGTTGCCAGGTCGGCTTCGCTGATGCGCGTGCTGGCCAGCTTGCCGAAACCGGTGTTGACGCCGTAGACGGGTTCGCTGCCAACGGCTGCGCGGTGCACGACGGCGGCGCTGGCCTGGATGGCGGGCAGCGCCTGCGGGTCCATCACCAGCGGCTGAGTGCGTCCGTCAGCACCGGCGTGGATGGCCTGCAGTTCGTCGAGCGTGACGTGGGCGGGGCGCAGCAGCATCAGTGGCTCGCTGCCGTGGTGACCATCGGCAGGTTCAGGCCCTGTTCCTTGGCGCACGCCACGGCGATGTCGTAACCCGCGTCGGCGTGGCGCATGACGCCGGTGGCCGGGTCGTTCCAGAGCACGCGCTCGATGCGCTTGGCAGCTTCGTCGGTGCCGTCGCAGACGATGACGACGCCGCTGTGCTGGCTGTAGCCCATGCCGACGCCGCCACCGTGGTGCAGGCTGACCCAGGTTGCGCCGCCTGCCGTGTTGAGCAGCGCGTTGAGCAGCGGCCAGTCGCTCACCGCGTCGCTGCCGTCCTGCATGCTCTCCGTCTCGCGGTTGGGGCTGGCGACCGAGCCGCTGTCGAGGTGGTCGCGGCCGATGACGATCGGCGCCTTCAGCTCGCCGCTCCTGACCATCTCATTGAAGGCCAAGCCGGCGCGGTGGCGCTCGCCCAGGCCGATCCAGCAGATGCGCGCCGGCAGGCCCTGGAACGCGATGCGCTCGCCGGCCATGTCGAGCCAGCGGTGCAGGTGCGCATCCTCGGGAAACAGCTCCTTCATCTTGGCGTCGGTCTTGCGGATGTCCTCGGGGTCGCCGCTCAGCGCGACCCAGCGGAACGGCCCCTTGCCGCGGCAGAACAGCGGCCGCACGTAGGCCGGCACGAAGCCGGGAAAGTCGAAGGCGTTTCTCACGCCCGCGTCCTTGGCCACCTGGCGGATGTTGTTGCCGTAGTCGACCGTCGGCACGCCGGCGGACTGGAAGTCGAGCATCGCCTGCACGTGCACGGCACAGCTCTTGGCCGCCGCTTCGCGCAGCGCCGCGTGCTGCGTTGCGTCGGCCTGCGCGGCACGCCAGCGATCGACGCTCCAGCCGGCCGGCAGGTAGCCGTTGACGAGATCGTGGGCGCTGGTCTGGTCGGTGACGAGGTCGGGCCGAATTTCTCCGTTCCGACCGCGCCTGACCAGTTCAGGCAGGATCTCGGCCGCGTTGCCGAGCAAGGCGATGCTGATGGCCTTCTTCTCTGCCGTGTAGCGGCCGATGCGCGCCAGCGCGTCGTCCAGGTCGGCGGCCTGCTCGTCGACGTAGCGGCTGCGCAGGCGGAAGTCGATGCGGCTCTGCTGGCATTCGATGTTGAGCGAGCACGCCCCCGCGAAGGTCGCCGCCAGCGGCTGCGCGCCGCCCATGCCACCCAGACCTGCCGTCAGGATCCACCTCCCTGCCAGGCTGCCGCCGTAATGCTGCACACCGGCTTCGACGAAGGTCTCGTAGGTGCCCTGCACGATGCCCTGGCTGCCGATGTAGATCCAGCTGCCAGCCGTCATCTGGCCGTACATCATCAGACCCTTGCGGTCGAGCTCGTCGAAGTGCTCCCACGTCGCCCACTTCGGCACCAGGTTGGAGTTGGCCAGCAGCACGCGCGGCGCACCTTCGTGGGTGCGGAACACGCCCACCGGCTTGCCACTCTGGATGAGCAGGGTTTCGTCGGGCTTCAGTGCCAGCAGGCTCTTGAGGATGGCCTCGAAGCAGTCCCAGTTGCGCGCCGCCTTGCCGATGCCGCCGTAGACGACCAGCGCGTCGGGGTTCTCGGCCACTTCGGGGTCGAGGTTGTTCTGCAGCATGCGGTAGGCGGCCTCGATCAGCCAGTTGGCGCAGCTGATCTGCGTCCCGCGCGGCGCGCGCACCGCTCGCGGCCGCGCCGGCGTGGAGGTGCTCAGGTGGCGCTGCGTCGAATGGTCGGTCATGGCGGGGCTTTCGGGTTTTCGAGGACGGACTTTACTTGTCTAGACAAGTCTATGCAAGTAGCATCCGGGTCATGGTTTCCACCGATCCGGCCCGGCGGCCGCGCGGCACCGCGGCGTCCGGCGCGCCCTACACCCGCGTCAAGCAGCACCTGAAGGACGGCCTGGCCAGCGGCCGCTGGCCGGCCGGCGCGCTGATGCCGTCCGAGGCCGAGCTGGTGGCCGCCTTCGGCGTCAGCCGCATGACCGTCAACCGCGCGCTGCGCGAGCTGCAGGCCGAAGGCCTGGTCGAGCGCACGCAGGGCGTGGGCACCTTCGCCGCACAGCTGCACAAGGTCAGCAGCACGCTGACCATCCACGACCTGCACGAAGAGATCGAACAGCGCGGCCACCACCACGAAGCCCAGGTGCATCTGCAGCGCAGCGAAGCCGCCCCCGCCGCGCTGGCGGCACAGCTCGGCGTGCACAACGGCGCGCCGGTGTTCCACACCCTCATCGTGCACCTGGAGAACGGCGTGCCGCTGCAGTGCGAGGACCGCTACGTCAACCCCGACGCCGCTCCCGGCTACCTGCAGGCCGACTTCACGCGCACGACGCCCACGCACGTGCTGTTCGACAGCACCGCGCTGTGGCGCGCGCAGTACAGCATCGAGGCCGCAAGGCCCACGGCGCAGGAAGCACGGCTGCTGGGCGTGGCGCCCGACACGCCGTGCCTGATCGTCGTTCGCCGCACCTTCACGCGCGAGCGGCCGATCACCATCGCGCGGCTGGTGCATCCCGGTACGCTGTACACCCTGCACGGAGAATTCCAGCCATGAGCGCCCGCACGGCCGTTCCGAAGGGGGCTCGCACCGCAGTGCGGTGCACGGAGGGTACCCATTGAGCGCCGACCTGATGCAGCGTGCGCGCAGCGCCGTCACACCCGAGATTGCAGCCGCCTTCCAGCGCGACGGCGCGGTCTGCCTGCGCCAGCTGCTCGCCCCCGATGAAGTCGCGCTGCTCCAGCGCGGCATCGACGCCAACCTGGCGCAGCCCAGCCCGCGCGCCATCGTCGCCAGCCGCCCCGACGACCCCGGCTTCTTCATCGAGGACTTCTGCAACTGGCAGCACAGCGCCGACTACCGCGACTTCATCTTCGGCAGCCCGCTGGCGCAGGCGGCGGCGCTGCTGATGAAGAGCCGCACCGTGCGCCTGTACCACGACCACATGCTGACCAAGGAGCCGGGCACACGCGCGCCGACGCCCTGGCACCAGGACCAGCCCTACTACAACGTCGAGGGGCGTCAGAACACCAGCTTCTGGATCCCGGTCGACCCGGTGAGCCGGGCTTCGACGCTGGAGTTCGTTGCCGGCTCGCACCTTGGTCCCTGGCTGATGCCGCGCACCTTCATGGACCAGCAGGCGCGCTGGTTCCCCGAGGGCAGCCTGGCGGACCTGCCCGACATCGACGCCACGCGCGCGCAGCAGCCGATCGTCGGCTGGGCGCTCGAGCCCGGCGATGTGGTGTGCTTCCACATGCTGGCGCTGCACGCTTCGGCCGGGGCGGACCGCCGCCGGCGTGTGTTCTCGCTGCGCTTCCTGGGCGACGACATGCGCCACGCGCCGCGCGCCTGGAAGACCTCGCCCGACTTCCCCGGCCTGGCGGATGAGTTGCCGGCCGGCGCGGCCATGGACCACCCGCTGTTCCCGCTGCTGGTGGAGCACGCTTCGTGATCCGCACCGTGCAGCTCGACGACGTGCCGCAGCAGCCGTGGCGCAACGGCGGCGGCTCGACGCAGGAACTGTTGACGTGGCCGGCAGCGGCCGACTGGGTGCTGCGCATCAGCGTCGCGCGCATCGACGCGGGCGGCCCTTTCAGCGCCTACCCCGGCATCGAACGCTGGTTTGCGGTGGTCGGCGGCGAAGGCGTGGTGCTGCGCTTCGCCGCCCGCCGCGCGATGCTGTCGGCCGGCAGCGAGCCGCTGCGCTTCGACGGCGCGGCAGCGCCGCAATGCGACTTGCTCGACGGCCCGACGCAGGACCTGAACCTGATGGTGCGCAGCGACGCCGGCCGCGGCGGCATGGCGCTGGTGGCGGCCGGTGAGGACTGGGTCAGCACCGCGGCCGTGCGCGCAGTCTTCACGGCCGCAGCCGCAACGCTGCACGTCGACGGCAGCGAGCTGCTCGAACTGCCGGCCGGCACGCTGGCCTGGAGCGACCGGGCCGCCGATCAGATCTGGCGGCTGCAAGCAGACAACGGCGCGGCGCGTGCCTGGTGGCTGCAGGTGAAAGTGCGCACCACATGAACAAGACCTCGAGCCTGTGGCGCCACGCGCGCCTGGCGACGATGAGCGGCACCACGGGCTGGGGCTGGATCGAGGACGGCACCCTGCTTGTCGAAGGCGACACCATCGTCTGGGCCGGTGCCGACGCCGACCTGTCGCGCGAGGTCGCGGTGCAAGAGGAGTTCCACCTCCACGGTGCGCTGATCACCCCGGGGTTGATCGACGCCCACACCCACCTCGTCTACGGCGGCGACCGCGCGGCCGAGTTCGAACTGCGGCTGCAGGGCGCCAGCTACGAGGAGATCGCGCGCGCCGGCGGCGGCATCCGCAGCACGGTGGCGGCGACGCGCGCGGCCAGCAGCGAGCTGCTGTTCACCACCGCCGCGGCGCGCGCGCGAACGCTGATGCAGGAAGGCGTGACGACGGTCGAGATCAAGTCCGGCTACGGCCTGAGCGCCGAGCACGAAGCGCGCTGCCTGGCGGTGGCGCGGCGCATCGGCGCCGAGCTGCCGCTGACCGTGCGCACGACCTCGCTGGCCGCGCACGCGCTGCCGCCGGAATTTGCCGGCCGGCCCGACGACTACATCGCCGAAGCCTGCACCTGGCTGGCGGCGCAACAGGCGGCGGGCCTGGTCGACGCCGTGGACGCCTTCTGCGACAGCATCGGCTTCACGCCGGCGCAGACCGAGCGCATCTTCCAGGCCGCGCGCTCGCTCGGCCTGCCCGTCAAGCTGCACGCCGAGCAGCTCAGCGACCAGAGCGGCGCCGCACTGGCGGCGCGCTACGGCGCGCTGAGCTGCGACCACCTGGAATACCTCTCGGCCAGCGGCATTGCCGCGTTGCGCAACGCCGGCACGGTGGCGATGCTGCTGCCCGGCGCCTACTACTTCCTGCGCGACACCCGGTTGCCGCCGGTGCAGGCGCTGCGCGACGCCGGCGTGCCGATGGCCATCGCGACCGACCACAACCCGGGTTCGTCGCCGTGCCTGAGCCTGCTGCTGATGCTCAACATGGCCTGCACGCTGTTCCGGCTGACGCCCGAAGAAGCCTGGCGCGGCGTCACGGTCCACGCCGCGCGCGCGCTCGGCCTGCGCGACCGCGGCACGCTGGCGAGCGGGCAACGCGCCGACTTCGCGGTCTGGAACGCCGAGCACCCGCGCGAGCTGGCTTACCGTTTCGGCCACAACCCGTGCCGCGCCGTGGTCTGCGCCGGCCAGCGAAGGGCATCGCCATGAACGAGGTCTACACGCTGCAGCGCGGCAGCACGCCGCTGCTGATCAGCTTCCCGCATGTCGGCACGGAATTCCCAGCCGACCAGCAGGCGCGCTACACGCCGCGCGCGCTGCAGGCCGAGGACACCGACTGGTTCCTCGACCGCTTGTACGGCTTTGCCGCCGGCATGGGTGCCACGATGATCGTGCCGCGCCACAGCCGTTACCTGGTGGACCTGAATCGGTCCAGCGACAACCGGCCGATGTACCCGGGACAGAACAACACCGAGCTGTGCCCGACGCGGCACTTCACCGGCGACGCCCTCTACCGCGAAGGCCAGGCGCCCGACGCGGCCGAGATCCACCGCCGCGTCGCCCGCTACTGGCAGCCGTACCACGACGCCCTGCACGAAGAGCTGGCGCGACTGAAGGCCGCCCACGGCCACGCCGTGCTCTTCGACGCCCACAGCATCCAGAGCGAGCTGCCGTGGCTGTTCGACGGCCGGCTGCCGCACATGAACGTCGGCACCGTCGACGGCAGCAGCTGCGCCGGCGGCTTGCGCCAGGCCGTCGCCGGCGTGTTCGCCGCGCAGCGGGACTTCAGCCACGTGCTCGACGGCCGCTTCAGGGGCGGCCACATCACGCGCCACTTCGGCCAGCCGCAGGCGGGCCTCCATGCCGTGCAGCTGGAGATGTGCTGGCGCGCCTACATGGAAGAGACACCGCCCTACCGCTGGGACGAGGGTCGGGCCGCGCAAGTCACGCCGCTGCTGCGCGCACTGGTGTCGACGCTGATCGGGTGGCGACCGTGACGGCTTTGCTGTGGGCGCCGCGCGCGTGGATCGGCGGCGCGTGGGCCGAAGGCGTGACGCTGCGCGCCGATGCGCATGGCCGCTGGTCCGAGCTCACGTCCGGCACCACCGCCCCGCCCGACGCCGAGGTGCTGCCCGGCCCCGTGCTGCCCGGCCTCGTCAACGCCCACAGCCACGCTTTTCAGCGCGCCTTCGTCGGCCTGGCCGAGCGCCGCGACAGCGCGCACGACGACTTCTGGAGCTGGCGCGACCGTATGTACGGCGTCGCGCTGCGCATCACGCCAGATCAGCTGCGTGACGTGGCCACGCACCTGTACGCCGAACTGCTGGCCGGCGGCTACACGCACACCTGCGAGTTCCACTACCTGCACCACCAGGAGGACGGCCGGCCCTACGCCGACGAAGCGGCGATGAGCCTGGCGCTGGCGCAAGCCGCACAGGCCACCGGCATGGGCCTGACGATCCTGCCGGTGCTGTACCAGCGCGCCGGCTTCACGCAGCCGCAGCTGCGTGCCGACCAGCGCCGCTTCGCCACCGACGCGGCGCGGGTGCTGCGGCTGCGCGACCGCGTCCGCGGCTGGAAGTTGCCCCACGTCGATGCCGGCGTCGCGATCCACTCGCTGCGCGCGGCCACGCCGGCTTCGATGCACGAGCTGCTGCGCGGCTGCGCCGGCGACCCCGGCCCGGTCCATGTCCACATCGCCGAGCAGACCGGCGAGGTCGACGACTGCATCGCCGCCACCGGCGCGCGGCCCATCGAGTGGCTGGCGCGCGAGCTGCCGCTGGACGCGCGCTGGCAGCTCGTGCACGCCACGCACGCCACGGCGCAGGAGATCGACGCCGTCGCCGCGTCCGGTGCCGGCGTGGTGATCTGCCCGGGCACCGAGGCCAACCTCGGCGACGGGCTGTGCGACCTGCCGCGCTGGCTGGCCGGCAGCACACCGCTGTCGGTGGGCAGCGACAGCCAGGTCACCCGCGGCTGGCCCGAAGAACTGCGCTGGCTCGAATACGGCCAGCGGCTGGCGCTGCGCCAGCGCAACGTGGCGGCCGCGCCCGGCGTCCAGCCGGCGACCGCAGCGCGTCTGTTCGACCGCGTGCTGGCCGGCGGCGGCGCGGCGGCGGGGCAGTTGCATTGGGGCCTGACACGCGGCGCACGCGCCGACCTGTTGCTGCTGAACTGCGACGAGCCGGGCCTGTGCGGGCTGCCGCCGTCGCACCTGCTCGACGGCCTGGTCTTCGCCGCGCCGGCGCGGCCCTTCCTGCGCACGATGGTCGCCGGCCGTTGGCTCGTCCCCGCCACCACACGACCCCACTTCGCGGCCACGATGGCCGCGCTGCACGGCGCGCTCTAGAAGAGCTCGCCCTCGCGCCGCACCATGCCGGCTTCCAGCACGAGCAGGCGCCGTTTGGTGTCGCTGCCGCCCGGCGCCGAGAAGCCGCCGAGCTTGCCGCCTGCGGCCAGCACGCGGTGGCAGGGCACCACCAGCGGCCACGGGTTGTGGCCCAGCGCCTGGCCCACGGCGCGCATCGCCGCCGGGTCGGCCAGGGCCAGCGCCATCTCGCCGTAGGTGCAGGTGCGGCCGGGGTCGATCGCCTGTGCAGCCGCGTAGACGCGGCGCTCGAAGTCGTGCACGCCGCGCCAGTCCAGCGGCACGTCGCGCAGGTCGCGCGGCTGACCGCCCAGGTGGGCCTGCATGTCGGCGACGGCGCGGCTGACGAAGGGCGGCCAATCGCCGTCGGACCGTTGCAGCCCGCGGCCGTGCGCCAGCAGGTGGTTGCGGGTGTCGTCGTCGCTCGACCCCGGCAGGCTGACCGCCGTCAGGCCAAGCCCGTTCCAGGCCAGGCCGCAGCGGCCGAAGGCGGTGTCGAAGAGGCTGTAGTGGCCCGCGGCCATGACCGGGAGCCGTCTCAATCGGCGCGGCCGCCCGGGCGGTCACGCTGGCGCAGGTGGTCGCCGAGCGCATTCAGCGCCCGGCCGAGCTGGCCGAGCTCGTCGGTGCGCACGCTCTTCACGCGCGCGTCCTCGTAGTCGCCGAGCTTGATCTCGTGCAGCGCGTGCGTGACTGCACGCACGGGCCGGATGATGCGCCGCGCCAGCCACCAGGCGACGGCGCCGGCCAGCGCGGCGGCGGCCGCTGCGCCCGCCAGCAAGTAGGCCTGCAGGAGGGCCACCGGTGCCTGCGCGCTGCGCCGGTCCTGCGTCACTGCCACCAGCCAGTCGTGGCCGGCCACCGGCGCGTAGCCTGCGAGCACGGCCTTGCCGCTGAGCGTGGAGTCGTAAGCCAGCACGCCCGGACCCTGCACGCCTTGCAGCTTGCGCGCCAGCGTGGTTTCGCCCAGGCTCGGGATCTCGTCGCGGCGGTAGCGCTGGTCGGCGCGGATCTCGGCCTGCCTGGCCGGCGGCAGCGCCACCAGGCTGCTGTGGCGCAGGTCGGCGTGCGGGTGGTGCACGACGATGCCGTCGCCGTCGAGCATGAAGGCGGTCAGGCGATCGTCCTGGCGCGCGTTGCGGTCGACGATGCGCGTCACCGCGTCGCCCGACAGACGCACCACCAGCGCGCCGAGCACGGCGCCAGCTTCGCCGCGCACGGGCTGGCTGCTGTAGACGTGGGTGGCGCCGGCGACGTTGCTCGCCAGCAGCCCGCTGGTGTAGGGCTGGCCGCGTCCGGCAGCCACGAAGTACGGCCGCAAGCTGTGGCTGACGCCCAATCCCTGGCCGTCGCTGCTGGCCTGCGCCACGCCGACGGCGTCGAGCAGCTGCACCGACAGCACTCCGGCGCCGGGCTGCGCCAGCCGCTGCAGCCGCTCGCGCAGCGCCAGCCGCGAGGCTTCGGTGGGCTTCTGCAGGTGCTGCACCAGCATGCTGTCGCTGGCCAGAACCTGCGCCAGGCGGCGGCTTTCGACGACGAAATCGGCCACGTCGGCAGCCGTGTGCTCGGCGCGCTGCTGCAGGTAGCGCGACTCGGCCTGCAGCAGCGCGTCGACGCTGCCCTGCAGGCCGCGCCAGGCCACTGCCGTCATCGGCAGCACGGCCGCCAGCAGCATGCACAGCGCCACCTTCAGCGCAAGCGACCAGTTGCGCGGCAGCAGCAGGTTCACCCAGCGCGGACGCGCCGGCGCGCGGCGTTCGGCGCTGGCCGACTCGTCGGCGGTCGCATGCGCCTGCTGGTTGCGCTGCGAGCGGCGGCGGGCAGCGTCGAAGCGCTGCAGGCTGGCCGGGTGGTCTGCGCACAGGGCCTGGCGGAAGTCGGCCACCGTGCGCGGGCGCTTGGCCGGGTCGGTGTTGAGCGCCCAGTCGATGGCCTTGAGGAAGGTGTCGCCGTAGACCTCGCGCCCGGCCTCGACCGCGCGCGTGTAGGCCTTGGGGTCGGACTTGCGGGTCTCGGCGTGGGGGGGGGGGGGGGTGGGGACGGCC
>JAYUPN010000188.1:0-3816 GCA_043760065.1 Rubrivivax sp. | reverse complement strand
GGCGCGCTGAATTCATGGCGCGGGTCGATGCGTTGCCGGCACCCGAACCCTGGTGCTGGACCGGGCCGTACGACCTGCTCGTCACCGGCGTCGGCGGCACCGGCGTGGTCACGGTGGGCGCGCTCATCACGATGGCCGCGCACCTTGAAGGCAAGTCGGCCAGCGTGCTCGACTTCATGGGCTTCGCGCAGAAGGGCGGCGCGGTGCTGAGTTTCGTGCGCCTGGCCGACCGACCCGAACGGCTGAACCAGGTGCGCATCGACGCGCAGCAGGCCGACGCCGTGCTGGCCTGCGACCTGGTGGTCGCCGCCTCACCCGAAGCCTTGCTGACGGTGCGCCGCGACCGCACGCGCATCCTGGCCAACACGCACGAAGTGCCGGTGGCCGAGAGCCTGCGCAACCCCGACGCCAGCCTGCAGGTGCCGCAACTGATGGCCAAGCTTCGCTTTGCAGCCGGCGACGGGCGGGTGCAGACGCTGGACGCACAGGCGCTGGCCGCCGCCTTCCTGGGCGACACGCTCAGCAGCAACATCCTGGTGCTGGGCTACGGCTGGCAGTTGGGGCTGGTGCCGGTGGGGCTGGCAGCGCTGCAGCGCGCGATCGAACTCAACGGCGTCGCGGTGGCCACCAACTTGCAAGCGCTGTCGCTGGGCCGCCTCGCGGCGGCCGACGCGCCGGGGCTGGCGGCGTTGCTGCAGGGCGAAGCCATGCCGCCGGCCGGTGCCGGCAGCCTGGCCGACGAAGCCCTGCAGCCGCTGCTCGAACGCGCGCACGCCGACCTCACGGCCTACCAGCACGCGGCCTACGCCGAGCGCCATGCCGCCGCCATGCAGCGCGTGGCCGCGCGCGAACGTGCGCTCGGTGGCGACGCCACGCTGCCGCTGGCGCGCACGGTGGCACGCAGCCTGCACAAGCTGATGGCGATCAAGGACGAATACGAGGTGGCGCGCCTCTACACCGACGGCCGCTTCCGGCAGCAGTTGCAGCACCAGTTCGACGGCGACTACACGCTGGAATTCCACATGGCGCCGCCGCTGATCTCGCGGCCGCGCCACGGCCAGCCGCCGCGCAAGATCCGCATCGGGCCCTGGCTGATGCCGGTGCTGCGCCTGCTGGCCCGCGCCAAGGGCCTGCGCGGCACCTGGCTCGACGTCTTCGGCTACAGCGCCGAACGGCGGCTGGAGCGCGAGCTGCTGCGGCAGTACCTGCAGCGGCTCGACGAGCTGCTGCCGCTGCTGAGCGCCGACACGCTGCCGCTGCTGCAGCAGTGGGCCGCGCTGCCCCTGCAGATGCGCGGCTTCGGCCATGTCAAGCTGGCCAACGTGGCGCTGGCGCGGGCCCGCGAGGCCGAGCTGCTGCACCGCATCGACCCGCAGCGCTGGCCCAGGCCGCCGGTCGGAAAGAGCGCCGGGCAGATCCGCGGCATCGCCGTCGTTGCCGAGCGGTCCTGAGCGCGCGCAGCAGCCCGGCCCGGCCGATCAGTCGACGAAGCGGGGCACGCGCTTTTCCAGGTTGGCGCGCACCGCCTCCTGCTGGTTGGGCCGGCCGATCAGCGCCACCTGCTCGTCGGACTCGGCTTGCAGCAGCTCGGCCGCGCTGGCGTCGACGCTGCGCGATGCACGGTTGAGCAGCCGCTTGGCCGCGCGCACGGCCGCCGGGTTGCGCTGCGCGATGGCGGCGGCCAGCGCGCGCGCCTCGGCCAGCGGGTCGTCGCAGACGCGGCTGCCCAGTCCTGCCGCCACGGACTCGTCGGCATTCAGCACCCGGCCGCTGTACGTCAGCTCGCGCAGCAGGTCGTCGCGCACGAGGCCGCGCGTCAGCACCATCGCTGCCATGTCGGGCACGATGCCCCACTGGATCTCCATCAGCGACAGCCGCGCATCGGGCGCCAGCAACCGGATGTCGGCGCCCAGCGCGAGCTGCAGGCCGCCGCCGAAAGCCACGCCGTGCACCGCGGCGATCACCGGCACCGGCAGCTCGCGCCAGCCCAGGGCCACGTGCTGCGGCCGGTTGGCGATGCCGTGCGTGCGCGACGCCAGGTCCAGCGTGGCATCGCCCGCAGCGGCCGGGCCGCCGGCCATGGCCGCGAAGCTGGCCCTGTCCAGGCCGGCGCAGAAGGCCCTGCCTTCGCCGTGCAGCACGACGGCGCGCAGCGCCGGCATCGTGCCCAGTTGCTGCAGCGCCTGCGCCAGCGCGTCGAACATCGCGCTGTCCAGCGCGTTCATCTTGTCGGCACGGGTCAGACAGACCTCGGCCACGCCTTGATGCAACGGCGAGATGCGGATGCGGTCGTTCATGGCGGCCTCGCTTCAGTGTGCTGGACCGCCGCGTCGCAGCGTCGGCAGACCGACGCCGCTGGCGTCGAAGCCGCCGTCCACCGCCAGCACCTGGCCGTTGATGTAGCTCGCCGCCGGGCTGCACAGGAAGCCCACGGCCTGCGCGATCTCCTCCGGCGTGCCGTAGCGGTTGAGCGGGATGGCGTCGCAGTAGTCGGTGCGGATGGCCACGCTGTGCACCAGCTTGGCCATCTCGGTGTCCACCGGCCCGGGCGCGATGCAGTTGACGCGGATGCCGGCGTTGCCCAGTTCGACCGCCTGCTGCTTGCTGAGGTGGATCAACGCACCCTTGCTGGTGCCGTAGGCGACGCGCAGCGTGCTCGCGCGCAGGCCCGAGATCGACGCGATGTTGACCACCGCGCCGCCGCCTCCGCGCAGCATCACCGGCGCCGCCGCCTGCGTGCACAGGAAAGCGCCGTCCAGGTTGGTGCCCAGCACGTGGCGCCAGTCCTCGAAGCTGGTCTGCAGGATCGGCTTGAACACCGCCACGCCGGCGTTGTTGACCAGCGCGTCGATGCGGCCGAAGCGGGCGTCGACGGCAGCGATGGCGGCTGCCACCTGATCCGGGCGCGACACGTCGCCGTGCAAGGCCAGCACGCGTGCGGGATCGGCCAGCTCGGATTCGGTGCGGGACAGCGTCTGGACGTCGATGTCGATCAGCGCCACGCGGTGGCCGTGGGCCAGGAACCAGCGCGCGACGGCCAGCCCGATGCCGCGCGCGCCGCCGGTGACCACCGCGACGGCGGGCGTTTCTGGGGTCGTGTCCAACGTCTCTCCTGGCACCGGTCGACGCGCCGTGCAATCCGCAATGATGCCCCGTGGCCGCGCAGCACCGCCTTGGGGGAAAATCCGGCGATGGAAACCCCAGGCAACCTCTTCTGCGTCGCGGCACCCAGCGGCACCGGCAAGTCCAGCCTCGTGCAGGCCCTGCTGCAGCTCGATTCGGGACTGGCGGTTTCGGTCTCGCACACCACCCGCAGCCCGCGCGGGCAGGAGGTGAACGGCCGCGAGTACTGGTTCATCGACGAGGCGGCGTTCCGCCAGAAGATCGAGCACGGCGACTTCTTCGAGTGGGCCGAGGTGCACGGCAACCTCTACGGCACCAGCCGCAAGGCGATCGAGGAGCGGCTGGCCCGCGGCGAGGACGTGGTGCTGGAGATCGACTGGCAGGGCGCGCTGCAGATCAAGCAGCTGTTCGGCCACGCGGTGCTGATCTTCATCCTGCCGCCGAGCTGGGAAGAGCTGTCGCAGCGCCTGAACCGCCGCGGCGAAGACCCGGCCGACGTCATCGCCAAGCGGCTGGCCAACGCCCGCACCGAGGTCGCCCAGGCCCGGCACTTCGATTTTGTTATCATCAACAGCTTGTTCGAGACGGCGCTTTTCGACCTCAAGACGGTCGTCCACAGCCAGCGCCTGAAGTACGCCGCCCAGTTGCGCAACCGCTCGCAGGTTTTTGCGGCGCTGGGTCTGGTCTGAAACC
>JAYUPN010000187.1:0-10141 GCA_043760065.1 Rubrivivax sp. | reverse complement strand
ACGACCGCAAGCAGTTCGGCCAGAGCATCGGCGAGTTCCAGCTGATCCAGGGCAAGGTGGCCGACATGTACACCGTGCTGCAGGCCGGCCGCGCCTTCTGCTACACGGTGGGCAAGAACCTGGACCTGCTCGGCGCCGAGCACGTGCGGCAGGTGCGCAAGGACTGCGCCAGCGTCATCCTGTGGTGCGCCGAGAAGGCGACCTGGATGGCCGGCGAAGGCATCCAGATCTTCGGCGGCAACGGCTACATCAACGACTACCCGTTGGGCCGCCTGTGGCGCGACGCCAAGCTCTACGAGATCGGTGCCGGCACCTCGGAGATCCGCCGCATGCTGATCGGCCGCGAGCTCTTTGCCGAGACGATGTGACGCCGGCCCCGACCGAAGCTGCGCCTGGCTTGCCTACACTGCCGACCATGAGCAACGAACTGCAAGAACTGCTGTCCAACAACCGCACCTGGGCGGCAGCCACCGAAGCGCGCCAACCCGGCTTCTTCACGCGTCTGGCGCAGCAGCAGTCGCCCAAGTACATGTGGATCGGCTGCGCCGACAGCCGCGTGCCGGCCAACGAGATCACCGGGCTCGACCCGGGCGAGGTCTTCGTGCACCGCAACGTGGCCAACGTCGTGGTGCACTCGGACCTCAACGCGCTGAGCACGATCCAGTTCGCGGTCGAGCACATCAAGGTCAAGCACATCATCGTCGTCGGTCACTACGGCTGCGCCGGCGTGCGCGCGGCGATGCGCGGCATCCGCGTCGGCCTGGCCGACAACTGGCTGCGCCACGTGCAGGACGTTCGCCTGCGCCACCGCAAGCGGCTGGACCACCTGCCGCCCGAGGAGCAGGAAGACATCCTGTGCGAGATGAACGTCATCGAGCAGGTCGGCAACGTCGCGTTGTCGACGGTGCTGCAGGACGCCTGGTCGCGCGGCCAGCAGGTGTCGGTGCACGGCTGGGTCTACGGGCTGAAGGACGGCCTGCTGAAGAACCTGCACGTCACGATGGACCGCCCCGAGACGGTGGTGGAGGTCTTCGCCGCCGCGCTCAAGCGTTACCCGCGGGCCGAGCCGGGTGCCGCCGGGGCAGGCGCCGACGAGCTGGATGACGACGCCGACACCGGCTTCGGCCCCGGCGGCGCCTGAAGGGGGCGTGCGGCGATGTTCCCGCACGAGCTGACCGACAGCCGCGCCTTCGACATCGCACAGGCGCTGGTCGAGGGCTTCAACCGCCACTACCGGCTGTTCCGCGAGACCACGGCGCAGGCCAAGACCCGCTTCGAGCAGGCCGACTGGCACGGCCAGCAGCGTGCGCAGGCGCAGCGCATCGAGTTCTACGACCAGCGCGTCAACGAGGCCGTCGAGCGGCTGCGCAGCGGCTTCGACACCGACCGGCTGTCGATGGACACCTGGCAGCAGGCCAAGCTGCACTACATCGGCCTCTTGACCGACCACCACCAGCCCGAGCTGGCCGAGACCTTCTTCAACAGCGTCACCGCCAAGCTGCTGCACCGCAGCTACTTCCGCAACGACTTCATCTTCGTGCGGCCGGCGGTCAGCACCGAGTACATCGAGAACGACGAGCCGGCCTCGGCGCCGACCTACCGCGCCTACTACCCGACCAAGGACCGGCTGCACGAGACCTGGAAGCGCATCATCGGCCACTGTCAGCTGCAGCGCGGGTTCGAGGACCTGGACCGCGACGTCGACAACGTCGTGCAGGCGATGCTGGCCGAGCTGGGGGGCTTTCGCCCGCGCACCAACTTCCAGATCCAGGTGCTTGCGAGTCTCTTCTACCGCAACAAGGGCGCCTACCTGGTGGGCAAGATCATCAACGGCTTCGCCGAGACGCCGCTGGCGCTGCCGATCCTGCACGGGCCCGACGGCCGGCTGACCATCGACGCGGCGCTGTTCGGCGAGGACGAGCTCTTGATGATCTTCAGCTATGCCCGCGCCTACTTCATGGTCGACATGGAGATCCCCAGCGCCTACGTGCAGTTCCTGCGCGGCCTGATGCCGCGCAAGCCGCGCGCCGAGCTCTACAACGCCATCGGCCTGCAGAAGCACGGCAAGAACCTCTTCTACCGCGACCTGCTGGCACACCAGCGCCACTCCACCGACCAGTTCCGCATCGCGCCCGGCATCAAGGGCATGGTCATGCTGGTCTTCGACCTGCCGTCGTTCCCCTACGTCTTCAAGCTCATCAAGGACTTCTACCCGCCGCAGAAGGAGACCACGCGCGAGCAGATCAAGGGCAAGTACCTGCTCGTCAAGCAGCACGACCGCGTCGGCCGCATGGCCGACACGCTGGAGTACAGCAACGTCGCCTTCCCGCGCCAGCGCTTCGAGCAGGAGCTGATCGACGAGATCCGCCACTTCTGCCCGAGCCTGCTCGAGGAGGACGGCGACACCCTCGTCATCCGCCACCTGTACATCGAGCGGCGCATGATCCCGCTCAACATCTACCTGCAGGACGCCAGCCCCGAGGGCCTCGCGCACGCCGTCATCGAGTACGGCAACGCGATCAAGGACCTCGTGGCGGCCAACATCTTCCCCGGCGACATGCTGTGGAAGAACTTCGGCGTCACGCGCCACGGCAAGGTCGTGTTCTACGACTACGACGAGATCGAATACCTCACCGACTGCAACTTCCGCCGCGTGCCCACTCCGCGCAACGAAGAAGAAGAGATGAGCAGCGAGGTCTGGTACGCCGTGGGCCCGAAGGACGTGTTCCCGGAGACCTTCGCGCCGTTCCTGCTCGGCAACGCCGCGGTGCGGGAAGTTTTCATGGCCCACCACGCCGACCTGCTGGACGCGGCGTTCTGGCAGGCTCACAAGGAGCGCATCAAGGCCGGCCACGTGCACGACGTGTTCCCCTACGACGCCGCGAAGCGTTTTTCGATGCAGGGCGGCCGCCGCCGGGCCGAGCCGGCGGAGGCGGCCACTTGACGCTGCACCAGACTTTGGAACTGGCCAGCCTGGCCGTCACCGTCGTCGGCCTGCCCTTCGCGGTCTGGGTCTTCATGGCCCAGCAGCGCAAGGAGCGCGAGAACGAGGAAGACGAGGCCTACCAGCACCTGTCGGACGCCTACAACGACTTCCTGAAGGTGGTGCTGGCCCACGCCGACCTGCAGCTGCGCACTGCCAGCGCGCTGCCCGACCCCACGCCAGAGCAGCGCGAGCGCATGCAGGTCATCTTCGACATGCTGATCTCGCTCTTCGAGCGCGCCTTCCTGGTCGCCCACAAGCCGCAGATGAGCGCGGCCGAACAGCGGCGCTGGAACAGCTGGGACGACTACATGCGCGAGTGGTGCCGGCGCGAGGACTTCCACGCCGCGCTGCCGCAGCTGCTGCGCGGCGAGGACCCGCAGTTCCAAGCCTACATCCTGCGCCTGGCGCAGGAAGAGCAGGCCGTGGCCGTGGCAGGCGCAGCGGCCTAATTTCCAACCTAGGGGGATTCAGGCGCTGTTACATGCGCACACCGGACGCGACGCGCTTCTGCACCTACGATCTGCTCGGGAGGTGGATGCTTATGAATAACATTCAAGTTCAGATGTCTTTGTACCTGCAGCAGGCGCGCCGCGCGCCGCCGCTGAGGGCCGTGATGGCGCTGCTCACCGTGATGGCCACCGCGGTGCCCGGTGCGATGGCGCAGCAGCTGTCCGAAAAGACTGCCGTGCGCGTCATGGCCGACGCTCCGCCGGCCAAGCTGGGCCCGAAGGCGGTTGCCGGCTGCCCCAGCAGCGGCGGCATCCTGGACTCGGTGACGGTGCCGGTCGACCAGCCGCTGAACCTGCGCGTGGTCATCCCGGCCCCCGACTCGCGCGGCGCCGTGAGCTTCAACGTGTCGTCCGACAACCCGGCCTTCGTCGCCGCCGGCGACCGCCGGCAAGGCTTCATCCCCACCGTCACCGTGCCTGCGGGCGCGACGCAAAGCAACCCCTTCACGATCTTCGGCATCGCCGTCGGTCAGACGCGTCTGCGCATCGTGCCGCTGCAGACCGGCTACAGCACCAGCTCGACGCCGCTGGGCGCCTGGGACATCAACAAGTCCGGCAGCGGCAGCGACCAGAAGTTCCTCGACGCCAACGCGCCGGGCAAGCTGTGCCGCGACGCAGGGGCCAGCACGATCAGCAATTCCTCCTCGGTGCTGGCCAGCTGCGGCAACCCGGTCAAGGGCGTGGCCAGCGACGGCATCAGCCCGCTGCTGCTGCGCACGGTCTCGGGCCTGGCCGGCACCGCCTGTTTCGAGATCGTCTCCAGCGCCGCTGCCGACCAGGGCAAGGTGCTGACGCCGCTGATCGGCAGCGCGCCGGTGGCGACGCTGAACTACGGCTTCTCGCTCTACACGCCGCCCAAGTTCTTCGAGGGCACGGGGGACAGCCGGCAGGTGGAGGTGGAGTTCACCTTCACACCCAGCATCGGCGTCGGCAACACGACGCGCCTGCGCGCCAAGATGGACGTGGTGCGCCCGCCGGTGGTGCTGGTGCACGGGCTGTGGAGCAATGGCGCAGCCTGGAGCAGCGACTTCGTGCGCAACGACGCCTTCCGCACCACCGAGCCGGCCGACTACGCGGCCACCAACGCCTCGCGCTTCAGCGCCAACAACACGCGCGTCAAGACCGCCACCGCGGCGGCCATCGCCAACATGCGCCGCAAGAACTTTGCAGCAACCCAGGTCGACGTCGTGGGCCACAGCATGGGCGGGCTGCTGACCCGGCTGTACACCGGCGCCACCGACTACAAGCGGCCCGACAACCTCGACGCCGGCGATGTCCACCGCCTGATCACGCTGGACACGCCGCACTGGGGCAGCAGTTTCGCCAACCTGCTGGTGGCGCTGCACAACGGCACCGCGGCCGAAGCGGCTCGCGTCGAAACCACGGTCACGGCGCTCACCGGCGGCAACATGCTGCAAGGCGCGGTCTGCGACCTGTCCGAGAACAGCACCGGCTTGGCCACCCTGGGCGGCGGCACGACGCTGCGCAGCCAGGCCATCACGGCCACCGGCGGGCCCGGGGGAACGCCGGCGGCGCCGGCGCGCTACTGGGGCGGGGCCACCGTGTTCGCTGCCCGATCCTTCGAGGCGGCGCTGACCGAGTCCTTCTGCGCCGAGTGGTCCGTCAGCGGCCGCACCCGCAGCTGCGTGCGGCGCGCCTTCCACCTGCCGCAGGATGTCGTCGATGCCTACCGCTTCCGCGAAGGCAACGATGCGGTGGTTTCGCTCACCAGCCAGCAAGGGGGCCTGGGTGGCATCAACTTCAACGACTACATCCACTTCCACATCCCGGGCATCCCCTTTGTCCAGCGCGGCATCACCGATGGTGCAGACGTCGCCACGCGCACCTTCCAGTTGCTGGACGGCCCCGACAGCGACCTCGTCGCCAGCTGGCCCGGCGTGCCCTCCGACGGCAGCGGCCGGCCGCGCCCGCCGGTGCCTGGCGTGGCCGGCGCGGGCGCAGCCTTCTCGGCGCAATGCGGCGCCGGCGGCCCGATGGCGCAGCCCACGCCCATGAAGGCCGATGCGCGCAGCCGAAGCAAGCTGGCGGGCCTGGCGCCCGACGCGCGGGTGCGCATCGTGTCCCCGGCGGCCGGCAGCGTGGCCGCCCACGGCGCACCGCTGTCGGTGACCGTGGAGTTGCTGCCGCCGCTCAACGAGCAGTACACCGTCAATGTGGACTTCGCGCGCCTGCAGCGCGTCGAGGCGACCTGGAATGGCGACCAGACCTACACCGCCGTGTTGCCCAGCACGGCACTGGCCGAAGGCGCGCTCGTGATCACCCCCGAGGCCGTCGACACGCTGGGCAACGTGCTCACCGGCGAGCCCATTGCAGTGGCCGTGCGGCCGCCCGGCGCGCCGGTGCTGCTGAAGCTGCAGTTGCGCAACCTGATGCTGCTGCCCGCCGGTCCGGCACGCCAGCTCTACGTGCGCGGCACCTATGCCGACGGCACCTCGCTCGACCTCAACCTCGGCGCCAGCGGCATCGTCTGGAGCAGCAGCGACCCGGCGGTGATCGGCGTCAGCGTGGACGGTCTGGTCACGCCGGGATCGGCGGGCTTGGCTTCGGTGACGGCGAGCATGGGCAGCTTGAGCGACAGCGCCAGCATCGTGGTCGAGGACCCGGCCAGCCCGCTGCCGCCAGTGAGCCTGGCGGGCTCGGTGCAGTTCCAGCGCTCGGGCTTCAGGCTCGACCGCACATCGGGCCTGTACCTGCAGGACCTGGTGGTCACCAACAGTTCGGGCCGCACGCTGGTCGGGCCGCTGTACGTGGTGGTGCGCAACCTGACGGCCGGCGTGGCGCTGGTCAGCAAGTCGGGCCTGACCGAGATCGTGACGCCGATCGGCAGCCCCTACCTCCTGATGCCCCTGCCCGGCGACGGCTTGAGCCTGCCGGCCGGTGCGCAACAGCGCTTCACGCTGCGCTTCCTGAACGTGGCGCGCGATCGCATCGACTACACCTTGGATCTGGTCGGTTCTTCGGTCACGCCATGACCCACCACTGCTTGTGCCCTCAGGAGAAATGATGAAACCCACACGCTGGCTCGCCCTGGCGGCACTGGCGCTGCTGCCGGCCCTGGCCGCCGCCGCCGACTTCGAAGTCACGATCGACACCACGCCGCTGGCGGGCCGCAGCGGCTACCTGGCGCTGGACCTGCTGGCGGGGTCGCCGGGGGCGGTCAACGACGTGCTGGTCAGCAGCTTCGCCAGCGGCTCCGCGCTGGGTGCGGCAACAACGCAAGGCAACGTCACGGGCAGCCTGGCCGGCACCGTGACGCTGCGTTCCAGCGTCTTCTTCAGCGAACTGCTGCAGGCCGTGGTCTTCGGCCCCGGCTTGACGCAGTTTTCGCTGTCGATGGGCGAAGCGAGTGTCGCCGGCGGCATTCCCGACACGCTGTCGCTGTTCCTGCTCGACAGCACCCTGGCGCCATTTGCCACCAGCGATCCGGCGGGGGCGCTGTTCCTGATCGACCTGCGCTCGCCCGTGACGCCGCAGGTCTTCACTTCGGCCTTCGCCACCGCAACGGTGAGCGTGGTGCCCGAGCCGGCGTCGGTGGCCCTGCTGCTGGCGGGGCTGCTGGCGATCGGCTGCCGTCAGAAGATCCTGAACAGCAGCCACAGGTAGAGCAGCGCCGCCGCTGTCCCCGCGCTCAGCAGCCAGGCTGCCCAGAACCAGGCCCAGCGCGCGTCGCTGCGGGCGGCGGCCAGGCAAGCCAGCGCCAGCGCCGCCAGCACCAGCAGCAGCACGATGCCGGGCGCATGGGCACCGCTGTCGGGGTTGATGGCCAGCGCCACGGTCGCACCCGCGGTGCACAGACCCAGCACCGCGGCATTGGCCAGGTGGGCCAGTCGCCGCTGGCGCGTCAAGGCAGCTGCGAGGCCTAGCACGCAGCCCAGGGTGCACAGCACGGCCAGCAGGACCAACAGCGGCTTGAGCAAGGCGACGGCTTTCGTGCGACCGCGTCGCCGCGCCGCGCGGGGCCCGCGGGTCGGCGACGGATCGGTGCCGAGTGTACGGACTGCGGCTTCGAGCCGGGGCGCCGACGCAGCGGCAGCGCTGCGGGTGACTTAGCATGACGGCCTGTGGCCGCGATTGCAAAGGAGAGCACCATGTCCGACCCCATCGTCATCGTTTCTGCCGCGCGCACGCCCATCGGTGGCCTGCTGGGCGACTTCTCGTCGCTGGCGGCCTGGGAGCTGGGCGCAGTGGCCGTCAAGGCGGCCGTCGAGCGCGCCGGCGTACCCGGCGACAGCATCGACGAGGTGCTGCTGGGCAACTGCCTGATGGCCGGCCAGGGCCAGGCGCCGGCGCGCCAGGCGGCGCTGAAGGCCGGGCTGCCGCAGTCGGCCGGCGCAGTGACGCTGAGCAAGATGTGTGGCAGCGGCATGCGCGCGATGATGTTCGGGCACGACATGCTGGCCGCCGGCAGCGCCAGCATCGTCGTCGCCGGCGGCATGGAGAGCATGAGCAACGCGCCGCACCTGATGTTCGCGCGCAAGGGCGTCAAGTACGGCGCCGCGCAGCTGTTCGACCACCTGGCGATGGACGGCCTGGAAGACGCCTACGAGCGCGGCAAGGCGATGGGTGTCTTCGCCGAGCAGTGCGTCGACAAGTACCGCTTCACGCGCGAGGCGCAGGACCACTTCGCCATCGCCTCGACCACACGATCGAAGAAGGCCAACGAGGACGGCACCTTCGACTGGGAGATCGCGCCCGTGACGCTGCCGGGCAAGGGCGGCGACACGGTGGTCAAGTTCGACGAGCAGCCCTTCAAGGCCAAGCTCGACAAGATCCCGGGCCTCAAGCCGGCGTTCAAGAAGGACGGCACGATCACCGCCGCCAACGCGTCGAGCATCAGCGACGGCGCCGCCGCGCTGGTGCTGATGCGCCAGAGCACGGCCGCGCAGATGGGCCTCGACCCCATCGCCCGCATCGTCAGCCACGCCGTGCACGCGCAGGCGCCGGAGTGGTTTGCCACCGCGCCGGCGGGTGCCATCGCCAAGGCGCTGCACAAGGCCGGCTGGAAGGCGGCTCAGATCGACCTGTGGGAGGTCAACGAAGCCTTCGCCGCGGTCACGATGGCCGCCATGGACGAGTTCAAGCTGCCACACGAGATCGTCAACGTGCACGGCGGCGCGTGTGCGCTGGGCCACCCCATCGGCGCCAGCGGCGCGCGCATCGTCGTCACGCTGCTGGGCGCGCTGCGCAAGCAGGGCAAGAAGCGCGGCATGGCAGCGCTGTGCATCGGCGGCGGCGAAGCGACGGCAATGGCCGTCGAGATGATTTGATCGCCGCCACCGGCCTGCTGCCGGGGCCGGCCGAGGCCGCGGTGTTTGCCACCGCGGTGTTCGTGCTCAACGCCACGCCCGGTGTGGACTTCCTGCTCACCGTCAGCCGCACCTTGCAGGGCGGCTGGCGTGCCGGCGTCGCCGCGGCGCTGGGCATCAGCGCGGGGTGCCTGGTGCATGCGCTGGTGGCCGCCTTCGGGCTGGCGGCGCTGCTGGCCGTGCACCCGCAGGCCTTCACGCTCATCCAGTGGGCCGGTGCGGCCTACCTGGTGTGGCTGGGTGTGGGCATGCTGCGCCAGGCCAGGCGCAGCGGTGCGGGGGCCTTGGCCAAAGCCGCGCCTGTCGCGCGCCGCAGCTGCTGGGCCGACTTCCGCACCGGCGTCCTGACCAACGTGCTGAACCCCAAGGTGGCGTTCTTCTTCCTGGCCTTCCTGCCGCAGTTCGTGCCGGCCGCGTCGCCGAGCCAGACGCAGTCGTTCCTGCTGCTGGGCGCCTGGTTCATCGTGCAGGGCACGCTGTTCCTGCTGGCGCTGGTGCTGCTGGCAGCGCAGTTGCAGCGGCTGGGCGCCAGCGGGCCGCTGCGCCGCGTGCTGGGCGCGGTGGGTGGCCTGCTCTTCATCGGGCTGGCGTTTCGCATTCTGAAGGAAAGGCCGGCCGGCCCATGAAGGTTCTCATCGTCGGCGCCTCGCGCGGCATCGGGCTGGAGTTCGTGCGCCAGTACCGCGACAGCGGTGACGCCGTGACCGCCACCGCGCGCAGCGACGAAGGCCTGGCGCGCATCGAGGCGCTGGGCGCCAAGGCGCTGCGGCTGGACGTGGCCAGCACCGTCGGCGCCGCCGCGCTGGCCGGGCCGATCAACGGCCAGACCTTCGACGTCGTCGTGCTCAACGCCGGCGTCTACGGCCCGCGCACGCAGGGCCTTCAGCCGCCGACGCAGGACGAATTCGATGCCGTCATGCACACCAACGTGCTGGGCGCCATGCGCGTGCTGCCGCAGGTCGTGCATGCGCTGGCGCCGGGCGCCAAGCTGGCGGTGATCTCGTCGCGCATGGCTTCGATGTCGCTGCGCACCTCGCCTTCGGGGTGGCTGTACCGCGCCAGCAAGGCGGCTCTCAATTCGGTGCTGAAGGACGCCTCGCTGGTGCTCGCCGGCAAGGCCGTCTGCGTCGCCTTCCACCCGGGCTGGGTGCGCACCGACATGGGCGGCGCGGGCGCTGACCTGGACGTGGCCAGCAGCGTGGCCGACATGCGCCGCACGCTCGCGGCGCTGCTGCCGCGGGACAACGGCGCGTATCTCAACCACGATGGTGCGGCGCTGGCGTGGTGATCCCGCCGAGCCGATGCCAGGGCCCATGTCG
>JAYUPN010000186.1:0-10271 GCA_043760065.1 Rubrivivax sp. | reverse complement strand
CACCGAACGCAGCTGGCTCGAAGCCGCGGTGCCGGTGCTGCAGTACGCGCGCGAGCAGCGCCTGCCGCTGGACATCATCGTGCAGCCGCAGCCCACCCCCGGCGAGACGCCGCTGGGCATGGCCTTCGTCGACGGCCGCTGCAAGCTCGTGCTGTCGATGCGCGGCAACCCCGAAGCGCAGGCCACGCTGGACCGCATCGGCCCGGCGCTGCGCCCCGTGGTCGTCGAGGCCATCGCGGCGCACGAGCTGGCGCACTGCTGGCGCCACGTCACGCGGCGCTGGGGCACGCTGCCCGACAGCGTGCACGACGTCAGCGGCTACAGCCGCGTCAGCACCGAACAGGCCGCGCTGCTGCAGGACATGTGGCGCACCCGGCGCGAGGAAGGTTTCGCCGACCTCGTGGGCCTGGCGTGGACGCTCAAGCACCACCCGCAGCGCTATGACGCGGTCCACGCGTGGCATGTGCAGCTGCGCGCCGAGCAGGAGGTGGCCACCGGCCCGCACGACACCCGGGTCTGGGTGCGGCTGGCTGCCGACAAGACCCGCTTCGAGGCCGGCGCTTCGATCTTCGAACAGGTCCACGCCCTGTGGCTGGCCGGCATGCTGGCCAGCTCGCCCGATCTGCAGGCGGCGCGTCCGCGCCCGCTGACCCTGGCCGCAGGGCAGACGGGGGGCGGGGCAGCAGGCGACGACACCGGCCCGGCGTCCCGGGTGCTGCAGGACTGACCGCAGCCCGGCCCTTGGGCGGCCCGGGTGGGTCCTGTGCGGCCCGCCGCGCAGGGCAGAATCGACGCATGCCCTTGACCGCCCCGCTGCACGCGAGCTGGAACATCGCCGGCCCGCGCGCCGGCGGCGTGTTGGCTCTGGCCTGGGGCTGACGATGCAGTTGTGGGGCGTGGACTTCAGCAGTGCACCGACGCCGCGCAAGCCGGTGGTGGTGGCGCAGGGTCATCGCGCCGGGGCCGTCGTGCGGCTGCAGGCCGTGCGCATGCTGCCGCGGATGAGCGACTTCGAGGCGCTGCTCGCCACGCCCGGTCCCTGGCTCGGCGCCTTCGACTTTCCATTCGGGCTGCCGCGCGCTTTCGTGCAGGCGCAGCAGCTCGGCGAGTCGGCGCAGGCCGTCATCAAAGCGTTGCAGCTGCGCTGTCCGACGCGCATGGACTTCAGGGCCCTGGTCGATGCCTGGGGCAACACGCGGCCGGCCGGCCAGCGGCTGCTGCACCGCGCCACCGACGCCACGATGCCCGGCATCAGCAGCACGAGCCCGCTGCAGACGCGCTACGTGCCGGTGGGCTTCATGTACTTCGAAGGCTTCTCGCGGCTGCTGGCGAGCGGCGCGCACCTGCCGGCGCTGCACGAAGGCGATGCGAGCCGGGTCGCGCTCGAAGGCTATCCGGGCCTGCTGGCACACGAGCTGATCGGCCGCCGCTCGTACAAGAACGATGCCTCGTCCGAGCGCCTGCTGGCGCGCAAGGACATCGTCGAGGCGCTCGAGCAGGGCCGCACGCGGCTGGGCCTGCGCCTGAAGCTGACGCCGGCACAGGCCGGCGAGCTGGTGGCCGATGCCAGCGGCGACCGGCTCGACGCCGTGCTGTGTCTGATGCAGGCCGGCTGGGCCGCGACGCAACCGCGCTGGGGCCAGCCCGACACGGTGGACGCCCTTGAAGGCTGGATCACCAGCGCCTGAAGCCCCGCCACCGCGACCGGCCGCGGCACCGCGCCGGTCGGCGCTGGAGGACTGGTTCGCCGCCCGCGCGTGGACGCCGTTTCCCTTCCAGCGCCAGGTCTGGGCCGCGATGGTTGCCGGCAGCAGCGGCCTGCTGCACGCCACCACCGGCAGCGGCAAGACGCTGGCGGTGTGGCTCGGCGCGCTGCGGCGCGCGCAAGCAGGCCCGGGCTTGCAGGTGCTGTGGCTGACACCGATGCGCGCGCTGGCCGCCGACACGACCAAGTCACTGCAGGAGCCGCTGCCGGCGCTGTTGCCGCACTGGCAGGTGGGGCAGCGCACGGGCGACACGCCGGGCAGCGAACGCGCGCGGCAGGACCGGCGGATGCCGCAAGCGCTGGTGACGACGCCCGAGTCGCTGAGCCTGCTGCTGACGCGCGAGAACGCGCGCAGCGAACTCGGCGCCGTGCACACCGTGATCGTCGACGAGTGGCACGAGCTGATCGGCAACAAGCGCGGCGTGCAGGTGCAACTGGCGCTGGCGCGGCTGCGGCGCTGGCATCCCGGCCTGGCGGTGTGGGGCTTGAGCGCGACGATCGGCAACCTGCCCGACGCGATGGCCACGCTGCTGGGCCAGGGCGGCGGCACGCTGGTGCAGGGCCGCAGCGACAAGACGCTGCAGATCGACACCCTGCTGCCGCACGACCCCGGCCGCTTCAGCTGGGGCGGCCACCTGGGCGCGCAGATGGTGCTGCCGGTGGTGCAGGAGATCGAGCGCGGCAGCACGACCCTCGTCTTCACCAACACGCGCAGCCAGGCCGAGACCTGGTACCAGCTGCTGCTGCAGCAGCGGCCCGACTGGGCCGGCCTGGTGGCGCTGCACCACGGCTCGCTGGACCGCGAGGTGCGCGAGTGGGTCGAGGCCGGCTTGAAGCAGGGCACGCTGAAGGCGGTGGTCGCGACCTCGAGCCTGGACCTGGGCGTCGACTTCCTGCCGGTGGCGCGTGTGCTGCAGATCGGCAGCGCCAAGGGCGTGGCGCGGCTGCTGCAGCGCGCCGGCCGCAGCGGCCACGCGCCAGGGCGCGTGAGCCGCGTCACGCTGGTGCCGACGAATACGCTCGAACTTGTGGAGGCCGCCGCCGCACGCCGGGCTGCGCTGGCCGGCCGCGTCGAGTCGCGCGTGTCGCCTGAGAAGCCACTGGACGTGCTGGTGCAGCACCTGGTGACGGTGGCGCTGGGCGGCGGCTTCAACGCCGGCGAGCTGTTCGACGAAGTGCGTGGCGCGCACGCCTACCGCGACCTGAGCCGCGACGAGTTCGACTGGGCGCTGGCTTTCGTCGAGCGCGGTGGCGACAGCCTCACGGCGTACCCCGAGTACCACCGCGTGCGCTTCGACGGCGCGCTGTGGCGCGTCACCGACCGCGGCATCGCCAAGCGCCACCGGCTGCAGGTGGGCACCATCGTCAGCGACGCCAGCATCGCGGTGAAGTGGGCCAGCGGCGGCATGGGCGGCAAGACCCTGGGCCACATCGAGGAAGGTTTCATCGCGCGGCTGAACAAGGGCGACTGCTTCGTCTTCGCCGGCCGCGTGCTGGAGTTCGTGCGCGTGCACGAGATGTCGGCGCAGGTGCGGCTGGCCAGCCAGCGCAAGGGTGTGGTGCCGGCCTGGTCGGGCGGCAAGATGCCGCTGTCCAGCGAGTTGGCCGAGTCGGTGCAGGCGCTGCTGGACGGTGCCGCCGGTGGCGACTTCGGCGAGCCCGAACTGCGCGCCGCGATGCCGATGCTGCAGGCCCAGGCGCGGCTGTCGCAGCTGCCCCAGCGCGGTTCGCTGCTGGTGGAGCAACTGCACTCGCGCGAAGGGCACCATCTCTTCATCTACCCCTTTGCCGGGCGCAACGTGCACATCGGGTTGGCGCAACTGCTGGCCTGGCGCTTGTCGCAGGGCGCGCCCAACACCTTCTCGCTCAGCGTCAACGACTACGGCCTCGAGATCCTGGCCGCCGGCGAACTGGGCGCCGACGCGCTGCAGCGGCCCGGGCTCTTCAGCAGCGAGCACCTGCTGCACGACGTGCTGGCGAGCCTGAACGCCGGCCAGCTGGCGCAGCGGCGGTTTCGCGAGATCGCACGTGTGGCCGGCCTCGTCTTCGGCGGCTACCCGGGCGCGCCGAAGAGCCTGCGCCAGCTGCAGGCCAGCAGCAGCCTGTTCTTCGAGGTCTTCCGCAAGTACGACGCCGGCAACCGCCTGCTCGGCCAGGCCGAGAGCGAAGTGCTGTCGCAGGAACTCGAGCTGTCGCGCCTGACAGAGACACTGGCCAGGCTGGCTGCGTTGCCGCAGGTGCGCATCGAGCTCGCGGCAGCGAGCCCGTTTGCGCTGCCGCTGATGGTCGAGCGGCTGCGCGAGCAGTTCAGCACCGAGAAGCTCAAGGACCGGCTCGACCGCCTGCTGGCTGCCAGCGAAGCGGCGCTTTCTGCGTCACGCGGTGGCAAGGCATGATGGTGGCCTGGGGAGACAGCAGCATGCAAGGTTTTCGTTCCTGGTTCCTGATCGGGTGCTGCGCAATTGCAGCCGCGCTTGCGGCCACGCTGGCAAAGGCGGCGCCGCCGGCATCGGTGCAGGGCATCGTGACCAAGGTCGTCGATGGCGACAGCCTGTGGCTGGCGCCGCCGGGCAAGCCGCCGATCGAGGTCCGGCTGCGCGACATCGACGCGCCCGAGATCTGCCAGGCCTGGGGCCCAGAGGCGCGCAAGGCGCTGGCCGATCTGGCGCTGAACAAGGTGGCGACGCTGCAGCCGAGCGGCCGCGACACCTATGGCCGCATGGTCGCCACGCTGCTGATCGAGGACCTCAACGTGAGCCGCTTCATGGTCGAGAACGGCCACGCCTGGAGCGTGCGCTCGCGCTGGGACCAGGGGCCGCTGGTCAAGCAGGAGAAGATGGCCCGCGCGCTGTCACGTGGCCTGCACGCGTTGCCCGGGGCCGTGCAGCCCAAGGAGTTCCGGCGCACGCAGAGTCCCTGTGCCGGCGCCGAGTCGTCGCGGCCCGCGCCAGCACCCGCGCCAGCACCAGCGCCAGTGTCGACGCCAGCGCCGCTTCGCGCAGCGGCCAAGCCCACGGCGCACGGCAGCGCGTGGCGCTGCGACGGCCGCACGCGATGCTCGCAGATGGGTTCGTGCGCCGAAGCCAGGTTCTTCCTCGCCAACTGCCCGGGCGTCAAGATGGACGGCGACCGCGACGGCGTGCCCTGCGAGGACCGGCACTGCCGCTGAACAAACGCCCGTGCGCTACTTCAGCCGCACCCAGCGCAGTTCGAGCGTGTCGTTGGGCCACTGCACGGCCTGCACCTTCTTCGCCATCGCCCAGGTCAGCGTGCGCCGGTACAGCGGGATGAAGGGCAGGTCGTCGCCGACGACACGCAGCACGGTGGTGACCATGGCGCGGCGCCGCGTCAGGTCGGGTTCGGTGCGGATGTCGTCGATCATCGAGTCCAGCCGCGGGTTGCTGTAGCGCCCGGCGTTGAAGGTGCCGAAGCCCGCCTTGTCGTAGCTGCGGAAGAGGCCGTTGAGCGAGTTCCAGGCGTCGGGGCTGGCGGTCCAGCCGTACTCGATGAAGCTGGCCGTGCCCTGGCTGAGCTTGGGGAAGAACTGGTTGCTCGGGCTGCTGCGCAGCGTGGTGCGGATGCCCACCTGCGTCAGCATCGCCGCCACCGCCTGGCAGACGTTTTCGCGCCACGCGACGTTGACGCAGTCCAGCGTGATCGAGAAGCCGTTCGGGTAGCCGGCCTCGCCCAGCAGCAGCCGCGCCCGCGCCGGGTCGTAGGGCAGCCGGCGGTCGAGGTCGACCGGCGAGCCGTCGACCAGCGGGCTCAGGAAGGCGCCGGTCGGCACCGCCTGCCCGCGCAGCACCTTGTCGATGATCAGCGGCACGTTGATGGCGTGGTAGACGGCCTTCCTCACGCGCAGGTCCTTGAAGGGGTTGCGGCCCTTCACGTCGCTGTCCTGCAGCTCGTCGCGCGCCTGGTCGAAGGTCAGGTACTGCTGGCCGATGTCGGCCACCTGCTGCAGCGCCAGGCGCGGGTCGGCCTTCAGGCGCTGGATGTCCTGGTACGGCGGGTCGAGCACGAGGTCGACCTCGCCGCTGGCCAGCGCCGCCAGGCGCGTGGCGTCGGACTTGACGGTGACGAAGCTGACCTGCTCGAGGTTGCCGTGCCGCTTGTCGGCCCAGCCCCACCAGGCCGGGTGGCGCTGCAGCACCGTGCGCACGTCGGGCTCGTAGCGTTCCAGCTTCATCGGGCCGGTGCCGTTGGCGTTGCGCACGGCAAAGGTCTCCTGCTTGGCGTTGAAGTCCTGCGCCTTCGTCACGCCGTGCTTCTCGCACCAGGCCCTGCTCATCATCGCGATGTACTGCAGCTTCTCGGGCAGCACGGCGTCGGGCGCTTCGAGGTGGATCTCGATCGTCAGCGGGTCGAGCTTCTTCACCGCGCTCACGCCCTTGAGCTGGAAGGCGCGCTGCGACGGCGGTGTCATGGCGCGTTCGAGCGAGAACACGGCGTCGTCGGCGGTGAATCCGCTGCCGTCGTGGAAGGTGACGCCGGCGCGCAGCCTCAAGCGCCAGACCGTCGGTGCGCTCATCTGCCACGACACGGCCAGCGCCGGCTCAAGCTTGAACCGTTCGTCGCGGCCGACCAGCGAGTCGTGCACCTGGAACGCCAGCCGCGAGTGGTACAACAGCGCGATGGCGTGCGGGTCCATCGTCTGCGGGTCGAAGGCCGAGGCCACGCGCAAGGCTGCCCGTGGCGCCGCCGTTTGGGCTTGCGCCGACAGGGCCAGCCACACGGCCAACAGCAACATCGACAGCGCGCGCAGCGCCAGGGCAGAAGGTCGCAACATCGGGGTCCGGGGTCCGGGGGTCGCAGGAGTCGTCGGCATTGTCGTCAACGATGCCTGCTCCGAGTCTGACACCGGGCCCAGGCAAACCACTAAGCAAGACCCCTAGCAACAGACCCAGCAGGGTATTCAGCGTGGCGCGGCCCGTCGCTGCCGGGCGGCCCGTGCGGCCTGCAAGAAGTCGTGCAGGATCGGCGCGTCGTCCAGCGTCACCGGGTCGCCCGGCAGGTGGAACTCCGGGTGCCACTGCACGCCGGCGACGAAGCCGGGGCCGGGGCGGCGGATGGCCTCGACCATGCCGTCGTCGGGGCAGCGGGCCTCGACGACGAAGCCCGGCGCCAGATCCTTGATGCCCTGGTGGTGGATGCTGTTGGTGGTGGCCGCGGACAAACCCGGGTACAGGGCCGCGAGATGGCTGCCGGGCACGAACTCGACGCGGTGGAAGTGCTGCTCGTACTTGCCCAGCATGCGGTGGTCCAGCGCTTCGGGGCGCTGGGTGCCGATGTCCTGCAGCAGCGTGCCGCCGAAGGTGACGTTGAGCAGTTGCAGCCCGCGGCAGATGCCGAACACAGGCTTGCCTGCGGCGACGAAGGCGCGGATCAGCTCCATCTCGTAGAGGTCGCGCACGCGGTCGCCGTGCCAGTCGGGGTGCAGCGGCTCCTCGCCGTAGTGCTGCGGCGCGACGTCGTTGCCGCCCTGCAGCAGCAGGCCGTCGAGCGCCTGCGCGTAGTGCCCGAGGTCGATGTCGCTGCGCAGCACGATGCTGTCGCTGTCCACCGCCGGCACCATCACCGCCATCGCGCCGCCCGACAGCACCCAGTGCGCGACAGACTGTTCCAGGTAGTGCAACGTCTTGGTGAAGACGCCCGGCAGTTCGACGCCCGTCGAACCGGGCGTGTAGATGCGGGCCGACAGGCCGATGAGCAAGGGGGCTTCCATGGGGCCGGGATGATGGGCCCTGATGCCGGCGCCGGCAATGGCCCCCCTGCTGGCCGTGCGGCCGGCCGTGTCAGTCGGGGTGCAGCAGCGCCGCAGCCCGCGCCGCGGCTTCGTCGTCCATCGGCGGCGTTTCGGCTTTCTGGTTCTGCCGCGCCAGGCCGCGCCACAGCCCGGCCGCCAGTGCCAGCAGCAGCAGCGCGGGGCCCAGCCACAGCAGCAGCGTCGTGGCCTTGAAGGGCGGCCGGTAGAGCACGAAGTCGCCGTAGCGATCGGTCATGTAAGTCACCACTTCGTCGGGCGTGCGCCCGGCGCGCAGTTGTTCGCGCACCTGGTTCTTCAGGTCCAGCGCCAGGTCGGCGTGCGAGTCGGCCAGACTCTGGTTCTGGCACACCAGGCAGCGCAGATCGGCCGCGACGACCTGAACCCGCGCTTCCAGCGCCGGGTCGGCCGAGGTGTCGGCCGCCGGCGCGGCGAACCCTGCCGCGGCGAAGACCGACCCCAGCAGCAAGAAACCGAGCCTGATCAGCTTGCGCGGCAGCTTCATCGCCTAACCCTGCAGCTTGAGGACCAGCGGCAACACGTCGCGCGTCCACACCTGCTGCGTCAGCGGGCCCACGTGCTTGAAGCGCACGATGCCGGCCTTGTCGATGACAAAGGTCTCGGGCACGCCGTAGACGCCGTAGTCGATGCCGACGCGGCCGTCGCGGTCGACCGCGGTGGCGATGTAGGGGTCGCCCAGCTTGCGCAGCCACTCCTGCGCGTTGCGCGGGTCGTCCTTGTAGTTCAGGCCGACGAGCGCGACCTGCTGCTCGCGCGCCGCGGCGACCAGCAGCGGATGCTCTTCGCGGCACGGTGCACACCACGAAGCCCAGACGTTGAGGACCCAGACGCGCCCCTGCATGTCGGACGGCGCGAGCTGTCGCGTCGCGTCGGCCAGCAGCGGCAGCGAAAACGCCGGCGCGGCCTTGCCGATGAAGGGCGACGGCACCTCGCGCGGGTTGAGCTTCAGGCCGACGCCCAGCAACACAGCCAGCACCACGAAGGCGGCCAGCGGCACGGCGTGGCCGGCCTTCATGCGCCGGCTTCCTGCAGCACCGGCAGCGCCCGGGGCTCGAACTGCCGCACCGACACGCGGTAGCGGCGGTCGGCCACGGCCAGCGCGCCGCCCAGCGCCATCAGCAGCGCGCCGCCCCAGATCCAGTCGACGAAGGGCTTGTGGTAGACGCGCAGCGTCCAGGTCTTTTCGTCCAGCGGCTCGCCCAGCGAGACGTAAAGGTCGCGCAGCAGGCCGACATCGATGGCGGCCTCGGTCATCGGCATGCCCTGGGTCTTGTACAGACGTTTCTCCGGCTGCATGACGAAGGGCGCGCCGTCGCCGCGCTGCACCTGGACCTGGCCGCGCACCGCCACGTAGTTGGCTCCGGTGTGTTCCTGCACGCCCTGGAAGGTGAAGCGGTAGCTGCCGACCTCGACGTGGTCGCCGAGCGCCATCTTGACGTCGCGTTCGGTCTCGTAGCCACGCACCATCGTCACGCCGACGATGAAGACGCCGATGCCGACGTGTGCCAGCACCATGCCCCAGAAGCTGCGGCTGCTGCGTGCCAGTTGCGCGGCGCCGCTGCGGCTGCGCTGCACCAGCAGCGCCGCGGTGCTGGTGAAGACCCAGGCGGCCAGGAACAGGCCCAGCGCCACGCCGGCACTCAAGCGGCCGGCCAGCAGCGGCAGCACCAGCGCCACCGCCGCGCTCAGCAGCGCCGGCACGCGCAGCACGCGCGCGATGTCGAGCGGCGACGCCGACTTCCAGCGCGCCAGCGGGCCCACACCCATCAGCAGCACCACCGGGGCCATCAGTGGCACGAACACGGCTTCGAAGTACGGCGCGCCGACGCTGATCTTGCCCAGTCCCAGCGCGTCCAGCGCCAGCGGGTACAGCGTGCCCAGCATGACCGCGCCGGTGGCAGCGACCAGCAGCACGTTGTTGCCCAGCAGCAGCGACTCGCGCGAGATGCGGTCGAAACGGCCGCTGAAGCCCACGCTGCCGGCGCGCCAGGCAAAGAGCGCCAGCGAGCCGCCGATCACGATGCCCAGGAAGATGAGGATGAAGATGCCGCGCGCGGGGTCGGTGGCAAAGGCGTGCACCGAGGTCAGCACGCCCGAGCGCACGAGGAAGGTGCCCAGCAGGCTGAGCGAGAAGGCAGCGATCGCCAGCAGCACGGTCCAGGCCTTGAACGCGCCGCGCTTCTCGGTGACCGCGAGCGAGTGCATCAGGGCGGTGCCGGCGATCCACGGCATGAACGAGGCGTTCTCGGTGGGATCCCAGAACCACCAGCCGCCCCAGCCCAGCTCGCGGTAGGCCCACCAGCTGCCGAGCACAATGCCGAGGGTGAGGAAGGCCCACGCCACCGTGGTCCACGGCCGCGACCAGCGCGCCCAGGCGACGTCCATCTTGCCGGAGAGCAGCGCGGCGATGGCGAAGGCGAAGGCGACGGCGAAGCCGACGTAGCCCATGTACAGCATCGGCGGGTGGATGATCATGCCCCAGTCCTGCAAGAGCGGATTCATGTCGCTGCCATCCATGGCGGCGGGCAGCAGCCGCTCGAACGGGTTGGAGGTGGTGAGCAGGAAGGCGAGGAAGCCGACCGAGATCACCCCCAGGACGCCGATCACGCGCGCCGCCATGTCTTCCGGCAGGTGGCGCGAGAACACCGACACCGCAGTGCTCCAGAAGCCGAGGATCAGCACCCACAGGAGCAGCGAGCCTTCGTGCGAGCCCCAGGTGGC
>JAYUPN010000185.1:0-3870 GCA_043760065.1 Rubrivivax sp. | reverse complement strand
GGTGTTGGCCGGCCGGCCGGCCGCTAACTTGTCCCTCACGACGAGCGCGATCGCCATCTCGTCAGCCACGAACGGAGGGACACAGCCATGCCATCCTGCCTTTTTCTTCACTTTCAACCGCGGCGCGTCCGCGCCCTGTTGTGCGTTGCCGTCATGGCCCTGGCGGCCTGCAATGGCGACGACAACCCGCCAGCGGTGGCCAGCGCCGCCGCCGACAGCTTCACCGTCGGCTGGAACAGCGACAGCGCGATCGACGTGCTGGCCAACGACACCGTCAGCGCGGACAACGTCAAGCTCGCGGTGGCCACGCCGCCGAGCCACGGCGTGATCACCGAGCAGGACGGCACCCTGGTCTACACGCCAGAACCCGGCTACTTCGGCGCCGACGAGTTCAGCTACAGGCTGGGCGGCGACAGCGTCAACAGCATCGCCACCGTCAGTCTCGTCGTCCAGGCACAGTTTGCCTTGCAGGGCGTCGTCACCGACGGCCCGATCGCCAACGCCCACGTGCAAGCCCACGTCGGCAGCCAGACCTTCAGCGCCGATGCCGACGCCGCCGGGCGCTACAGCGTGACGGTCAGGAGCAGCCAGCCCGGCGACTTCGTCACCCTCAGCGCCACCGGCGTCGGCAGCCAGAGCGCCGTGGTGCTGACCAGCCTGGTCGGCGAGGTCGCCGGCCTGGCCAGCCAGGTCGTGGACGACAAGCTGACCGCCGATAGCGTGCCCGCGCTTCAAGTCACGCACCTCAGCGCCGCCCAGGCCGGCCTGATGGCCCAGCGCGGAATCACGCCTGCCAGCGATGCCGAGCTTGCGGCTGCGTCGCAGCAACTCGACAGTCACGCAGTGCTGTACGCCGCCGCACTGGTGCGGCTGGTGGTGGACGGCGGCGTGGCGCTGCCCGAAGGCGTGGCCAGCACGCGTGAGCTGCTGCAGTCCGCTCCTGCGCTGGCCGCGTTCGAGGCGGCACGCCGAGTCGCCGACAAGGCGCAACTGGAAGCAGCCTGGTCCGCGACGCTGGAGGACCCGGCGCTGATGCGCGCGCCGGCGGTGCCGGCGGCTGGCGCGGCGCCGCTGGTGCTGCGCTACGCCACTGGCGTCGGTGGCTCGACGTTCCGGGTGCCGCGCCTGACGCTGCGCGCCGACGGCAGCGCCACCGTGGTCTACGAGGGGTCCAGGCCGGCGCAGTGGCGTTTGGAAGGCGCGACGTTGCGCGTCACGTACGACACACCGGTCGTGGTCACCGGCTTGGTCGACGACACGCGCGGCTCAGGGGAACAGTACCCCGCCGAGTTCGTCAGCACCGAACTCCAGTTCTCGGACCTGGGCGCCAGCAGTGGCCGCTACGTGCTGGCTTCGATGACGCACGTGGGCTACACGCGCACGCTGACCGGACCCGGCGCCGGCCGCGTCGACAACGTCAGCCGGTCACTGCTGCGCCGCCACGTCGGCGGCTCAGCGCCGCTGCGAACCGAGGACTTCCCGGTCGGTGCTCGCATCGGCGGCCTGCAGTCGGAGCACCCGCCGGAGTCCACGGCAGTGTTCAGCCGCCAGGATGTGCTGCGCATCACCGGGGCCGGCACCGGGCTGATGGAGCGCACCGGCGCCACAGCGCACTGGCGCGTCGTCGAAGGTGCGCTGCTGGTGGACATCGGCACCCAGGCCTACCGCTACGTGCCGCTGGGCGCCGGCGTGCTCGGAGAGCAGCGCTGGGCGATGGAACAACTCGATGCCGCCGGGGAGATCATCAGCCACCGCGAAATCATGGCCGTGCGGGCCACGGCGGCAGGCATGAGCGTGTCCGACTGGGCCAAGCCCTGGCTCGGCAACGTGGCCGCCGCATCGGGCCAACAGGTCATGTACGGATTGGGGGCCGACGGCCGCTGGGGTGTCAACAGCAGCAACCGGGGTGAACCACTGCCGATCGTCAGTCCCAACCGCTACTGGCGGCAGTTGCCTGACGGCCGGCTGGAGTTGGTCAGCACCGTCGGTGGCTGCAACCCCTTCATCGGCGTGCCGACCTGCAGGATTTCCTTCCAGCGCTTCTGGACGCCTGTGGCCCGCAGTGGCCGCACGGTGTGGATGATCGAGCACCTGGTCGGCAACCCCGCGAGCACGACGACGGAGACCCAGGACATCCGCTTCGTGGCCCTCACCGACTCGTCGCCGGGTTCCTGAGCGGCAGAGCCGCCGTGGGTGGACAGCGCTGCTGCCACCATCGCCGGCAGTCCGGGTGCACGCCGACAGAGCGTGGCACCCGGCCCCTGCGCCGGGTTCAGGTGCGGGCGTTCGGCAGGGCGCCCAGCGCCTGCGCCAGTTCGGCCGCCTGCCAGACAGCGATGCGGTGCTCGGCTGCATAGGGCTGTGCGGTGTCGGTCAGCCCGCCCAGGCAGATCAGCAGCGCGTCCGGGGCTTCCTTGTGCTCGCGCGCCTGCTGCAGCGCGCGCAGCACCTCCAGGCCCGTGCGCGCCGACTTCCAGCGCCGCGCCGCCACCAGCATCGTGCGGCCTTTGCGCTCAAGTTCGAAGTCGAAGGCGCCGGCGGCGCTGCGCTGCACCGCCCAGCCGTCGCGCTGGAAGGCTTGCTCGAGCAGCGCCGCAAACTGCGGCCAGGCCATCGCGCCGACGGCTTCGGTGGTGCGCTGCACCTGCGCGCTGCTGGGCACGTTGCGCTGGCGCCAGGCGGCCATGAGGCCGATGACGACGAAGGGCGCGGCCGACAGCGCCCCGACGATGCGGTAACCCTTCGGCATCAGCGCCAGCGCAAGCGCGGCGATCAGCGCGGCGATCGCGAAGCTGACCCACCACGACGAACGCAGCAGCACCGCGAAGAGTGACTTCTCCGACATCCGCAACTTCATCGTCGGCCTCGCACCGCGGTCAGCGCACGCGCCGCGCCCGGCCCGCGTGCACGGCGGGCGTTGCCGGGCGCTGCGGCGGCGCTCAAGCCGTCAGCAGCGCGTTGACTCGCCGCACGTAGGCGGCAGGGTCCTCCAACTGCCCACCTTCGGCCAGCACCGCCTGGTCGAAGAGGATCTGCGCCAGGTCGTCGAAGCGCTCGGCGCCATCGGCCGAGTCCAGCCGCTTGAGCAGCGCGTGCTCGGGGTTGACCTCCAGGATCGGCAGGCTCTTGGGCGCGCTCTGGCCGGCCTGCTTGAGCATGCGTGCCAGGTGGCCGCTCATGTCGCCGTCGTCGGCGACCACGCAGGCCGGCGAGTCGACCAGGCGTGTCGTCGTGCGCACGTCCTTGGCGCGGTCCTTCAGCGTCGCTTTCAGCTTGTCCAGCAGCGGCTTGAGCGCCTCGGCGGTGGCCTCGGCGGCCTTCTTCTCTTCTTCGTCCTGCAGGTTGCCCAGGTCGACGCCGCCCTTGGCGACGCTGGTGAGCGACTTGCCGTCAAATTCATACAAGTGCGACAGCATCCACTCGTCGACGCGGTCGGTCAGCAGCAGCACCTCGATGCCCTTCTTGCGGAAGATCTCCAGCTGCGGGCTGCTCCGTGCGGTGGCCAGGTTGTCGGCGGTGACGTAGTAGATCGCCTCCTGGCCTTCCTTCATGCGCGACACGTAGTCGGGGAAGCTCACGCCCTCGTCGGCGTGCGTCGACGCGAATCGCAGCAGCTTGGCCAGCCGCTCCTGGTTCTGGTGGTCCTCGCCCACACCTTCCTTGAGCACGGCGCCGAATTGCTTCCAGAATTCGGCGTACTTGTCCTTCTGGTTCTCGGCCACATCCTCCAGCATCGACAGCACCTTCTTCGTGCTGCCTTCGCGGATGGCTTTGACGTCGCGGCTTTCCTGCAGCAGCTCGCGGCTGACATTCAGCGGCAGGTCGGCGCTGTCGATCACGCCCTTGACGAAGCGCAGGTACACCGGCATC
>JAYUPN010000184.1:0-10321 GCA_043760065.1 Rubrivivax sp. | reverse complement strand
GGCTGTCGCGCGAGGAGCCGAACACATCGATCTCGCTCGACGGTGGCCGCGACGATTGGAGGCCGCGCGACGGCCGGCTGCGCACCAGCGCCGCCCCGACCGGCGCGCCGACCCCCGCCGGAGCACCGCGCACACTCGGCGCCGGTTCGAAGGTTTCGAGCTGCGCGGTCTGCCCGGTGGCGAGCAGTTCGACATAGGCCGGGAAAGCGCGCGCCACATCGGGCAGCTTGCCGTGTTCGGCGTCGAGCTTCCAGGTGCGCACCCCCGGCAGCAAGGCGCTGCCCAGCGTGACGCGGCCGTCGCCGCCGTCGGGCGTGTCCAGGTATTCGAGCCCGTCGGCGCCGAAACTGATGCCGGCCGGCGTGAAATCGGCATGGCCCACCACCAGCAGCATCTTGTGCGCGTCGGGGCCCAGCGTGGCGGCCTGTTCGTCCAGGCGCTTGCGCAGCGCCACCGCCTGGTCGAGCACGGCCTGCGGCGGCGCGCCCCATTCGTAGATCGTGCGTTGTTGCGCATCATCGTGCCAGAGGCTGTGCTCGCGCAGCCGGGCCATGTCATCGTCGGCCAGCTTCTGCCAGCTGCTCGCCTTGTCGAGGCCGAGCGCCGGGTCGAGCAAGTTGGCCTGCAGCTGGATGAAGCCGGGCATGCCGGCCATCATCTTGCGGGCGCCGCCGTTGTCGAACAGCGAGCCGAAGGCGACCAGCGCATTGCCGAAGGTGTCGTCCCCGGAAAGCGTCTGCATCGGCGCCCACGAGCCGCCGTTGGGCGTGCCCAGCATCAGGAAGCGCGCGCCTTCGCGTTTCATCAGCCGCTCGAAGGTCTTGGGCCGGCGCAACTGCATCGTGCGCGTAACCACGCCGCCCATGCTGTGGGCGACGATGCGCACCGGCAAGCCGTTGCCGTTGCGCGCGTCCAGTGCGCGGTCCAGCGCATCGGCCAGGCGTTCGGCTTCTTCCTCGATCGGCCGCCGCCAGTCGAAGGCGAACGGGATCACCTCGTGGCTGGCGGCCAAGTGGTCCATCAGGTCGTCGTAGACCATGCCGATGGGGCCGTCAGGCTTGACGCCGTCGGCGTCACCCGGCTGGTACTGCAGCTTGCGCAGGCCGCCGATCAGCCGCAGGCTGAGCCAGATGCGTTTTCCACCCTGGTCGGCGCCGGCCTTCAAGTGACTGCCCAGGATGCCGGGCAGCACGAACACCGCCGGCTTGTCGTTGGCGGGCTGGCCGTCCTCGGCGTTGCGGCGCGCGGCGCGCAGGCCCGAGGCGTCCTTGCCGGCCCACGACAGCGGGCCGATGGTGCGGTAGCCGGCGGGGGCGGCCTGCGTCAGCCCGGCGACCACGGCCATCACGCTGCGCTCGTTGGCGAAGTAGTTGAAGTGCGTCGCCTTGCCGCCCTGGTCAAGCACGAAGCTGGCGCCGCCGGCGCGCGGGCTGCCGCCGTACATGCTGCGCGTCTGCACGACGATGTCGTTGTCGGTCCAATAAAAGGCATCCGCCAGCAACGTCTTGAGCCAGCTGCCGATGCTGTCGCCCTGCAGGTCGCCGGCGACCACGCGCAGTTCGCCGGCGATGCCGTCTTCGCTGTCGTTGAGCCAGTTCACCAGCGGCGTGTCGGGGATCATGCTGGCCAGCCCGGGCAGCTCGCTGGGCAGCGCGCGGCGGCGCGCGACTTCGGTCAGGAAGTCCACCAGCACCGGCACCACCGGCACGCCGGCGAGTTCGATGGTCCACTTCAGCACCGACAGGTAGGCGTCCAGCCGCTTGCTGGCCAGCAGCGTGCCGCGCGCCGGGCAGGCCACGCGCACGACGCGGTCGACATGGATGTCCTTGGCCTTCATCGCCGCGGCCAGCTCCTGCAGGTCCTTGCGCTGGTCCTCGTAGCCTTCGCCTTCGAAGTACGCCAGGTCGTCGGCGCCGACCTGGCGCTGGTCGGCCAGGCGGGCCAGCACTTCGGCCACCAGGCCGCCGCGCGAGTGCGTCGCCAGGTGCAGCCGCGCGCCCTTGGGCAGCGCCTTGACCAGCGTCAGCGCGTTGGCGATCGGACTCGCGCCGACGGTGGGGTGGTCGAGCGCGTAGACGCGGCCGCCGTAGAAGTCGAACAGTTCGCCCACGCGCAGCGGGTGCAGCGCCCACAGCTTGCCGAAGGTGCTGAAGGTGTCGACGAAGGTGCCGTGGATCAGCACCAGCAGCGGCTCCGAAGCCGGGCTGCGCGGCGCGGGCACCTGCGCCAGCTTGTGGCCGCTGCCCTTCAGCGGCGCCAGCGCGTCGCGTTGCAGTGCGTAGACGCCGGCGTCGACCTGGCCGTCGACCTGGGCCACGATCTGGCTGGCGACGAACTTCTGCGCCTTGTCGCTGACGAGGTCGGTGATGACCTCGAAGGCCGACAGCAGCACGTCGCCCAGGAAGCCGCCGCTGCGCGTCGGCGCCGCCTGCTCCAGGCCCTGCCAGCGCAGCTGCGCCGGCACCGTCACTTCGCCCGGCGCGGCGACGCCGGCGCTGCGCTTGGCCGTGCTCTGGCCCAGCATCAGGTCGCGCGCGGTCTCGGGGTGCAGCACGAGCGCCGGGCCGCCGGCGATGCGCAGCAGCACCACGTCCTGCCCCGGCACTGCGCTGACGCGCACGGTGTCGCCGCCGGCGCCGCCGCTGCGCCGCGTCGACACGCGCACCGATTCCTTGATCCGCCCGTTCAGTCCGCTGGCCGCCTGAACGCCGGCGCCGCCGCTGCGGCTGGCCTGGCGCTGGCCGGGGACGATGAAGGTGATGGCGTCCTTGGTGGACGGGGACGGGGGCGGGGTGGCCATGCGTTGCTGCTCCAGGCTGCTGGGGGTGCCGTGCGGGTCGAAGGGCGAGCATCGGTGCAAAGCGGCCGCAGATCAAGCCGCGGCTTGTCGACGCGGCGCCGCTGACCTAGGGGTGCAGGCCTTCGAGCAACGCGCGGACGCGGCGCGATTCGAGCTCGGGCGCGTCGTCGCGCGCGGCGGCGCTGACCTGCCCGGCGCGGATCTCGGCGTGCGTGATGCGCCGCACCTCGACTGGCGCGACACCGTTGAGCAGGCCCAGCTTGAGGGCTGCGGTGTAGCTCAGGTCGATGATGCGGCCGTCGGCGAAGGGCCCGCGGTCGTTGATGCGCACCACCACCTCGCGCCCGTTGACCGGGTTGCGCACGCGGGCGTAGCTGGGGATCGGCATCGTCTTGTGCGCGGCCGTCATCGCGTACATGTCGTAGACCTCGCCGCTGGCGGTGGGCTTGCCGTGGAACTTGCGGCCGTACCAGCTGGCGCCGCCGCGCTCGGCCAGCGGCAGGTCGCCGGTCATCGGCTCGTAGCGCTGACCGAGCACGACGTAGGGTTTGTTGGGGCCGCCGACGCGCAGCGGCTCGATGCGCGGCTCGGCGTCGGGCACCTGGCTCAGGCGGGGCGGCGGGCTGGACGGGGGCCCATCGCGGTCGGTGGCCGGCGGCCGCGAAGCGCAGCCGGTCAGCAGCAGCAGCATCAGCACGACGCAAAACGCCGCCAGGACCGGCGCCAGGACCGGCGCCACTCGCGCCGCGGCCGGGGCGCGGGCGGGAAGGCGCGCGCCGGACGCCATGGCTTCAGTTCACCGTCCGCGCCTGCTGCGCGTGCGTGAGTTCCAGGCGCTCGCGCTTGAGCGGCCGGCCGGTGGCGTCGTTGTCCGCGATGTCGATCGCCACCGGCACGCCGAGCTTGGGCGCGTAGTAGACGGTGCGCGTGAACTGCCCGACGGTGACGGCGCCGCCGGCAGCCGTCTGCAGGCTCTGGCCCGTGGTCTTGATGGGCAGCACCTCGAAGTCGCCGGCCGGCGTCTCCAGCACGCGCAGGCTGCCGACCTGGCTGGTGCCTTTCCACTCGATCTGCAGCTGCGACCTGTCGGCGCGCAGCAGCGTCTCCTTGAAGGCGACGTTGCGGCTCTCGCCCGGCTGCGGCCGCGCCCACCAGGTTTCCTGCGCCGGCTCGTAGCTGCTCTGCGTGCCGTCGGCCGCGCGCTGCCGCTTCAGGCGGCCCTGCGGGTCCATCAGCCACTGGCCGCCGTTGAGCGAGAGCTGGCCGTCGGCGGCGACCTCCTCGATCGACAGCGTGTAGTTGCCGAGCACCTCGTCCTTGCGCGTGTCGCTGAGCTGGTAGGAGAAGGTGTCGCCTTCGGCATGGCCGAAGCTGTTGGCGCGCACCTGGTACACCGGGCGCTCGCCCTGGCCCGGGGCCTGCGCGGTGCGGCCGTCGGTGCTGGGCCGGCGTTCGGCTGCCGAGGCTGCCGGGGCTGGGCCCGTGGCGGCCGCTGCGGGTGCCGGCGCTGCGCCTGCTGCCGCAATGGGCGTCGCCACCGGTGTGGCCGCGATGGGCGCCGCAGCCACCGCCGCTGCCGCTGCCGCCGCCGGGTTCTCCAGCCGCGCCGCGTCGGCCAGGTGCTCGCGGCCGAAGGTCTCGCCCGACACGAAGGGCTGCACCAGGCCGGCGCTGCCGTCGACCACCGACAGGCGCACCGCGCGCAAGGCCTCGGGCACGCTGATGCGCGGGATGCCCAGCGCCTCGACCATCACGCGCGCGAAACGCGTCGCCGCGCCCTCGCGCGGATCCTTCGGCGGCGCAGCCAGCGCGGACACGGTGGCTGCATCCTGCAACGCCGCCGGTGCGTGGCCCAGCAGGGCCAGTGTGCCGGGCGCCACGCGCGGCCGTGCCAGGCCCGGCGGCGTCAGGCGCGCCAGCGCCGGGTGGCGGTAGGCGGCGTCGACGATCAGTGCACGCGGCGCGTCGGCGGCGCCGGCCAGCGCCTCGGACGCTTCCTGCAGCGGCACGCCCACCGCACGCAGCAGGGCCGCCACGCCGGCGGCCGGCTGTGCGTCGCTCAGCGCCACGTCGCTGGGCAGCAGCAGGTTGCGGCCGTCGACCTGCGCCGCCAGGCCGGTGTAGTAGATCAGGCCGACGGCGTCCGGCCGCAGGCGGTCGCGGAAGTCCTTCAGCGCGGCGCGCAGGCCGGCGCTGTCGACGTCGTCGTGCAGCAGCACCTCGAAGCCGCCGGCGCGCAGTGCGGCGGCGATCGCCGCGCTGTCGCGCCGCGCCGACTCGAGCACCAGCCGGTTGCCCACCGTGCCGATGCCCACCACCAGCGCCAGGCGCTGGCGAGCGCTGGTCGACTGCGCCGGCGCATTGCTGCCCTGCGCCGTCACCCGCGTCACGGCCAGCAGCAGACCCAGCGCGACAAGCACCGCAACTGGGGCCAGGCGCAATCGCATCGACAAGGACGTTCCCCCTACAACCAGCCGGTCGAGTGTATCCAGCGCGGTGGCGATCTGTGACAGCGTGTTTCCCTGACGCCACCGGGCCCGAAGCGGGATCCGCGGCAGCGCTGCCAGAATGCCGTCATGACGACCCCCAGATGCTGCTGAAATGAAGCCCCGCGCCATCGTCGCCGCGGCTTGGCTGGCGTGCGCCGCGGCTTGCTGGCCGGCAGCACCGCTGTGGGCCCAGGTCGGCCCCAGCGCCACCGAAGCGTCGCGCTACACGGGGCTGCATGCCGCGGCGCACCGGGGCGACCTCGCGGCGCTGGACCGGCTGCTCGCGGCGCGGCCCGACGCCGCGGTGCTCGACGCCCGCGACGGCCACGGCCGCACCGCGGTGCACGTGGCGGCGTTTGCGCGCCAGCGCGAGGTGCTGCGCCGCCTGGCCCAGGCCGGTGCGCGTCTCGATCTGCTGGAGAACGACCGCTACGACGCCGTCACCATCGCCGCGGTGGCCGACGACGAAGAGACGCTGCGCACGCTGCTGGCGCTGGGCGCCAGCGCCGGCCTGACCACCAGCCGCTACGACGGCACGGCGCTGATCGCCGCCGCGCACCTGGGCCACGACGGCGTGGTGCGGCAGCTCATCAAGGCCGGCGCACCGCTGGACCACGTCAACAACCTGCACTGGACGGCCGTCATCGAAGCCGTGGTGCTTGGCGACGGCGGGCCGCGCCACCAGGCCACGTTGAAGGCCTTGATCGACGCCGGCGCCAGCATCAAGCTGGCCGACCGCAGCGGCCGCACGGCGCTGGAACTGGCGCGGAGTCGCGGCTACCGCGAGATGGCGACGATGCTGGAGGCGGCGCGGCGCTGAAGTCGCGCTGCCGCCGCTGGAGCCGATCAGCGCGGCGCTGAGGCTGCCGGCGGAATCACGATCACCGTCGTGTCGCCCCCGGTGCGGCCGGTGGCGCCGGTGCTGCCGGTGCTTCCCGTATTGCCCGTATTGCCCTGGCTGCCCGTGGCGCCGGTTTCCCCCGCCGGTCCGGGGGGGCCCGGGACCACCACCGCAGCCGGCGGCACGTTGTTGACGACCGTCGGTCGGTCGCAGGCTTGGAGCCCCAGCGCCAACAGCGGCGCTGCGATCAGAATGTAGCGGTTCATGACAAAGTCCTTCGAGTGTGAAGTGAAGCGGGCCACGGACCGCGCAAGGCGGACGTGGCGAGCGCCCGAAGGTAGACGCCGCCGATCGCGCTGTCGGTGCGCTGGCAGACCCTGGGCGGGCAATCTTTGCCCGCAACGGGCGGCTGCAGGCCTGTCTTCAGGCCGACGGCGCTGTTGTGTCGGCCGGCGGGCGCGCCGGCGCTTCGGCCCCCGGCAGCCGGCGTGCCGAAGAAGCGGCCCAGCGCGTTGGCGGCGCAGTCGAAGCCCACGTCCAGCCCGATCGGCACCACGGCCAGCAGTGCCGACCACGAACCAGACGTCGCGCGCACCGAACAGCGCCACGCGCGCCGCCGCCAGCAGGTGGATGCCGCGGTGCTTCGCGAACCGCTCGCGCGCCGACGTCGGGGCCCGGCCCTTGCAACGCCGGGTCCTACAGCCCGTGGTTGATGCCGGCGACGATGTTCAGCACGCCGCCTGCCTTGACCGGCGCCGCGACGACAACGCGCCTGGCGCCGCGGTCGAGGTGGCCCTGCAGGGTCTCGGGACCTAGGAACTTGCCGCTGCATTCGAGCACCAGGACGACACCCAGGTCGCGCCGCAGCGAGTGGCAGCGTGTGGCGGCGATCACTCACCGGGCCGCCGGGACGCGGGCGCCAGGATTCGCGTGAACCCACCGTGCGCGCTGCAGCCCGGGCTCTGGTGCGACCGGCAGGAATCGAACCTGCGACGTGGCCTTCGGAGGGCCGCATGATATCCACTTCACCACGGTCGCTTGCCGGGGGAGGCGCATTCTAGCGCCGCGCCCCGCGCAGCCCTGCGCCAGCGTCAGGCCGACGTGGGGTGCCCCTCTATAATCAACAGGTTTTTGCCCGAGCAGGACAGCTCAAGCACGAGGATTTCATGAGCGACAAGCACGACAGCCCCACGGCGCACGACGCTGCCCACGACGGCCCGCACGAAGGCCCGATCCGCACGCCCAAGCAGCTCGTCGTGGCGGTGCTCGCGTCGTTCCTGGTGCCGATCGTGGCGATCATCCTGCTCGTCAACTATGTCGACTTCGGCGCCAAGACCGGCCCCGGCAGCGACGGCCTCGGCGCCGAGGCGGTGGCCAAGCGGCTGCAGCGCGTAGGCTCGGTGGAGATCCGCGATGCCTCCGGCCCGGCCGTGCTGCGCGAGAGCGTTCAGGTCTACGCCGCACAGTGCGCGGCGTGCCACAACGCCGGTGCCGCCGGGGCGCCGAAGTTCGGCGAAGCCGCGGCCTGGACCGCGCGCATCGCCACTGGCTACGAGGCGCTGCTGACGTCGGCGCTCAAGGGCAAGGGCGCGATGGCCGCTCAGGGCGGCGGCGACTTCAGCGACTTCGAGATCGGCCGCGCCGTGGTGCACATGGTCAACGCCGCCGGCGGCAAGATGGCCGAGCCGAAGGCGCCCGCGGCGGCGGCATCGGCGGCCAGCGCCAGCAAATGATCGGCTGCGTCCAGCGTGAACAACAGCCGCCAGCAGGCGGCTTTTTTGTGCCCGCTGCTGCATCCGGGCGCCACCCGGGGCCGTATCCGAGGGGATGCTTTCGATCCCTTCAGGCGCCGGGCTGCGGCCGCAAGACGTAGCCCCAGCGTGCGGGCATGTCGGCAAACTGCATCTCGGCCGGCTGCCAGTGTCCGCTGTCGACGGCCGTCGCGGCCAGGCCCATGTCCAGCGTGTGCACCAGGCCAAAGCCGATATCGGTGTGCAGGAACAGGCGCCCGTGCTCGTCGAGCCAGCTGCCGAGCACGCGCGCCGCCAGCCCGGTGTGCGACAGCACGGACGAGGCCGCGCCGTCCGGCACGCGCCAGACGTAGGGTGCGGCCTCGAGCTCGACGTAGACGCGCTGCGGGCCGTTCTGGAAGAACCAGGCGCCGCCGGCGTCGCAGCTGTAGTTGCGCTCGATGAACTCGCGCAGCTTCTCGTGTTCGATGCGGCTGCCCTTGACCTGCGGGAACGGCCCGGCGGCCTGGATGCGGTCGTCGCGCATGAACCAGTTGCCGCGCGCGTCCAGCGCCAGCCAGTGGTAGCAGTGCGGCACGTGGGGCCACTTCAGCAGCGCCGCCTTGACGATGTCGTCCATGGCCGCGAAGGTAACCGATCCGGCGCCGTTTCAGGCGTGTTCGATCAGCCAGTCGCTCACCGCCTGCGGCATCGCCAGCACGTGCGACGGGAAGCCGCCGTGCGGGAAGCCGACGTGGCCGCCGTCGTCGGGCTGCCACAGCGTGACGAAGCGGCCGACGTCGGCCGGCCCGGGCAGGCTCGACCCCGGCACGAAAGGATCGTTGCGTGCGTTGAGCACCAGCGCCGGGATCCGGATGCGCTCCAGGTGCGGCTTGGCCGAGGCGCGGGCCCAGTAGTCGGGCGTGTCGCGGTAGCCGTGCAGCGGCGCGGTGAAGATGTTGTCGAAGTCGAACAGGGTGCGCGCCGCGGCCAGCCGTTCGCGGTCGAACAGCCCCGGGTGCTGCTGCCACTTGGCCAGCGCCTTGGGCTTCATCGTCGCCAGGAACATGCGCGAGTAGACGAGCCAGTTGAAGCCCTGGTCGATGGCCCGGCCGGCGGCCGCGAGGTCGATCGGCGAGCTGACCGCGGCGACGCTGGCGGCTGTTGTCCCGGCGCTGCTCCCGCTCTCCTGCGCCCAGCGCAACAGCGCATTGCCGCCCAGCGACACGCCCACCACCAAGAGCGGCGCCGGGCTGCGCGCGCGCAGCCGCTGCAGGATCCAGCCGATCTCCTCGAAGTCGCCCGAGTGGTAGGCGCGCGGCGCCAGGTTGAGCTCGCCGCTGCAGCCGCGGAAGTGCGGCACGCTGTAGGCCCAGCCGCGTTGCCGCGCGACGGCGGCAAAGGCCTGCGCGTACGAGCTCTGCGTGCTGCCTTCCAGGCCGTGGAACAGCACCAGGTGACGCGGCGGCGGCTTCGCTGCCGGAGCGACGGGCTCGAGGTGGTCGACGTCGATGAAGTCGCCGTCGGGCGTGGCCCAGCGCTCGCGTGCAAAGCGCAGCGGCGCGGCCGCCTGGACAGGCTGCCGCCGTGAGCGCGTGGCGGCCCAGATCGTCTGCAGGTTGCCGCCCGGCAACCAGCGCGGTGCACGGTAGTCGCGCACCGTCAGTGCAGCGTCGACGGCGCGTCGCTGCCCATCGTCGGCGGCTCCTGCGCCGTGCCGGGGCTGGCATGGTGCGAGGCCAGCCGCCAACCCTGCGTGGTTTTCAGGTAGACGTTGGTGGCCAGCACCCAGGCGGTCTGGCGGCCGCGGTCGGACATCACCTCGATGCGCTCGACCAGGTGGTGCAGCGCGCAGCCCATGTGCTGCAGCCGGTGCAGCTGCTGGGGCTGCACGGGAATGGCGGCGTTGGCGAAGATGGCCTCGAAGCTGGCGCGGATGGCCGCCGGCCCGATGATCCGGCCGCCACCGGGGTGCACGCAGACGATCTCCTCGTCGTCGGCCCAGACGGCCATCAGCCGCTCGATGTCGCCGTGCTGCAGCGCCTCGTAGAACTGCGCCTCGACGTCGTCGGGGCTGGCCAGCAGCGTGGCGGCGGGCAGGGGTGGGCGGGCCATGTCGGTGCGGGCTGCGGGCGTTCAGCGAAAGACCACGCACTTGTGGCCGTTGATCAGCACGCGGTGCTCGACGTGCCAGCGCACCGCGCGCGAGAGCACCATGCACTCGATGTCGCGGCCGACGGCGGTGAAGTCCTCGGCCGACAGCGTGTGGTCCACGCGCTGCACGTCCTGCTCGATGATCGGCCCTTCGTCGAGCTCGGCCGTCACGTAGTGCGCGGTGGCGCCGATGAGCTTGACGCCGCGTGCATGGGCCTGGAAGTACGGCCGCGCGCCCTTGAAGCTGGGCAGGAAGCTGTGGTGGATGTTGATGGCGCGGCCGGCCTGCGCCTGGCAGAACTCGGGG
>JAYUPN010000183.1:0-3880 GCA_043760065.1 Rubrivivax sp. | reverse complement strand
TCAGGGGGCAGTGATGTCGCCACGGTGCGCTGGCCCCAAGGCGTGCGCTACGGCGCGCTCGGCTTGCCGCTGGCCTTCGTGGCGTTGCCGCTGTACGTCGTGCTGCCCAACCACTACGCGGTCGAGTTCGGCATCCCGCTGGCCACGCTGGGCGCGCTGCTGCTGGGCGCACGGCTCGTCGACGCGGCGGCCGACCCGCTGATCGGCCGCTGGGTCGACGGCTGGTTCACGCGCCCCGCGAACGTCGTGCTGGGCGCCGCGGTGGCGGCGGCGCTGGTGCTGGCGGCGGGTTTTCGCGGCCTCTTCTTTCCACCGGTGCGGGACCCCGCGGCGCTGCTGCTGTGGTGCGCTGCGCTGCTGGCCGTCACCTACCTGAGCTACAGCGTGCTGTCGGTGCTGCACCAGGCCTGGGGTGCACGGCTGGGCGGCGGCGAGGCGCAGCGTGCGCGCATCGTGTCGTGGCGCGAAGGCCTGGCGTTGCTGGGCGTGCTGGTGGCCAGCGTGCTGCCTGCGCTGGCCGGCCTGTCGGTGACGACGGCCGTCTTTGCTGCCGCGCTGGCGGCCGGCGTGGCGCTGCTGTGGCGCGCACCGCAGCCCGACATCGGCGTCGCGCCGGCGCAGCCACCGCGCCTGCTCGAACCGCTGGCGACGCCGGCCTTTCGCCGCCTGCTGCTCGTCTACCTGATCAACGGCGTGGCCGGCGCGGTACCGGCGACGCTGGTGCTGTTCTTCATTCGCGACCGCCTGCAGGCCCAGCCCTTCGAGCCGCTGTTCCTGGCCAGCTACTTCGCTGCCGGAGCGCTGAGCATGCCCCTGTGGCTGCGCCTGGTGGCGCGGTTCGGCCTGGCGCGGGCCTGGCTCGCGGGCATGGTGCTGGCGATCGTCACCTTCGCCTGGGCTGCCTTGCTGGGCGTTGGCGACGTCGCGGCCTACACCGCCGTCTGCATCGCCAGCGGCATCGCGCTGGGCGCCGACCTCACGCTGCCCGGTGCGCTGCTGGCCGGCGTGATCCAGCGCGCCGGGCACGGCCAGCGACTGGAAGGTGCGTACTTCGGCTGGTGGAACTTCTGCACCAAGCTCAACCTGGCGCTGGCGGCCGGCATCGCCCTGCCGCTGCTGTCCGGGTTCGGCTACACGCCGGGCAGCCGCAGCCCGCAGGCGCTGCAGGCGCTGACGCTGGCCTATTGCCTGCTGCCGTGTGCGCTCAAGCTCGCGGCCTCGGGACTGCTCTGGACCCAGTGGGTCCGCAAGGAAAAACGATCATGAAACGCCCTTTGTCCCGCCTGGCCCTGCTGGCCCTGAGCACCGCCGCTGCACTGGTGGTCGGCTGCGCCAGCCCCCAGCCTGCCGACTACGCGGCAGAGACGCCTGCGCTCGACCTCCAGCGCTACTTCAACGGCCCGCTGGTTGCGCACGGCCTCTTCACCGACCGCGCCGGCCGCGTCGTGCGCCGCTTCACGGTGCAGATGACGGGCACCTGGCAGGGCGCCGAGGGCACGCTCGACGAACGTTTCACCTACAGCGACGGCCAGACCGAACGCCGCGTCTGGCGGCTGCGCGACGAAGGCAACGGCCGCTGGACCGGCCGTGCCGACGACGTGGTGGGCGTGGCCGTCGGGCAGGCCGCGGGCAATGCGCTGAATTGGCGCTACACGCTCGCCCTGCCGGTCGACGGTCGCGTGCTCGAAGTTCAATTCGACGACTGGATGTATTTGATGGACGAGCGCGTGATGCTCAACAAGGCGGTGATGAGCAAGTTCGGCCTGCGCCTGGGCGAGGTGACCTTGTCCTTCACCAAGCCATGAACCGCAGCGCACGATGGCCCTGAACCCGCGCATTGCCGGCTGGGCCGGCCGCACGGTGTGGCTGGTGGGCGCCTCCAGCGGCATCGGCCGCGCCACCGCGTCGCGGCTGCATGGCCTGGGTGCGCGCGTCATCGTGTCGGCGCGCAGCCGCGATGCGCTGGACGCCTTCGTCGCCGCGCACCCGCGCAGCGACGCCATCGCGCTGGACGCCACCGACCGCGAGGCGATGAAGGACGCCGCGGCGCGCATCGTGGGCGTGCACGGCCGCATCGACCTGGCGATGTACAGCGCCGGCACCTACGCCGCGATGCGCGCCACGGCCTTCGACCTCGACGTGGCGCTGCAGCACAGCCGCATCAACTACGAAGGCGCGCTGGTGATGCTCGACGCGGTGCTGCCGCATGTGCTGGCGCAGGCTCGCTCCGGCGGCCGCCTGGGCGCCGGCCACATCAGCCTGGTGAGCAGCGTCGCCGGCTTCCGCGGCCTGCCCCACTCGCTGGCCTACGGGCCGACCAAGGCGGCGCTGATCAACCTGGCCGAGACGCTGTACCTGGATCTGCAGCCGCTGGGCGTCGGCGTGTCGCTCATCAACCCGGGCTTCGTCGAGACGCCGCTGACGGCGCAGAACCAGTTCAAGATGCCGGCCCTGATCACGCCCGACGAGGCGGCGCAGCAGATCCTGCGCGGCTGGCAGCGCGGCAGCTTCGAGATCCACTTTCCCAGGCGCTTCACGCTGTGGATGAAGGCCCTGCGGCACCTGGGCTACGGCCTGTACTTCCCGGCCGTGCGCCGGTCCACCGGCTTGTGAGGCCCGCCGTGCACGGCCCCCTGGTCGACCCAAGCGTGCAGCGCATCGTCGAGCGTTTCGAGCGCCTGTCGCGCGCCGACCTGCCGCAGCTGGGCACGCTGTACACCGACGATGCACGGTTCAAGGACCCGTTCAACGAGGTCCAGGGCGTGGCCGCGATCCAGGCCCTCTTCGAACACATGTTCGAGTCGCTGGACGACCCGCGCTTCTTCATCCGCGACGCCATCGTGCAGGGGCCGCAGTGCTTCCTGAGCTGGGACTTCGTGTTCCGCATGAAGCGCTTCCGCCGCGACGAGCTGCTCATCCGTGGCGGCTCGCACCTGCTGCTGGCCGCCGACGGGCGCATCCGCGAGCACCGCGACTACTGGGACGCGGCCGAGGAGCTGTACGAGAAGCTGCCCGTGCTGGGCCCGCTGATGCGCTGGCTGAAGCGGCGCGCGAACGGCTGATTCCGCGGGCTCAGCGCTGGCCTTCGGTCAGCGAGAAGGCCTGGAACAGACCCGACTTGTCGACGAAGTAGGTCTCGGTGTACTTGACCGTGCCGCCCGCCATCTTGGCCGGCGCCGGGAACGGGCTGGCGCGCTTGATCATCGCGATGACCCAGGGCGCGACCTCGTCGGCCGCCGGCTTGCGCACGACGCTGATGTTGACAACGTTGCCGGTGGCGTCGAGCTCGGTCTCGACCATCATCACGCCGTACAGCAGCGGCGGCAGCTTGCCGCGGTAGACGCGCATCGGGAAACACGAATACAGGTGGCGCGCGGCGTCGATGCGGAACTCCTGCTCGACGTCATTGCCCGAGGGCTTGGGCTCCTTGCACGACGGCGTGGGCACCATGCTGAACTGGGCCAGCGCGGCCGGGGCCGATGCGGCGGCTGCGGCCAGGAGCATCCCTTGCAGGACGAGACGGGTGGCGGCGGGCATCTTCACGGTGATCTTCCTGTTCTGGCGGGCCCGGCGCGTGGCACCCGCTCAACCCACAAACGCCGTCGAGGTTACCTCAGCGTCGCCGCTTCACCCTTCGGATGAGGGGGTGCTTCCCGGCAAGAAGTAACGACTAGCGCAGCCAGCCCTTGCGCCGGAAATAGATGAAAGGAGCCGCCACCGAAGCTGCCATCAGCCCCAGCGCAAAGGCGTAGCCGCCGGCCCAGTCGAGCTCGGGCATGAACTTGAAGTTCATGCCGTAGATGCTGGCGATCAGCGTCGGCGGCAGCAGCGCGACGCTGGCCACCGAGAAGATCTTGATGATCTTGTTCTGGTTGATGTT
>JAYUPN010000182.1:0-34954 GCA_043760065.1 Rubrivivax sp. | reverse complement strand
AGGCTACAAGGTCGTGACCATGGAGTACGCCGCCGACAAGGCCGACATCTTCGTCTCGGCCACCGGCAACCTGAGCGTCATCACGCGCAAGCACATGGCGGCGATGAAGGACCAGGCCATCGTCTGCAACATCGGCCACTTCGACAACGAGATCGACGTTGCTGCGCTGGCCGACTGCACCTGGGACGAGATCAAGCCCCAGGTCGACCACGTGGTCTTCCCCGACGGCAAGAAGATCATCCTGCTGGCCAAGGGCCGACTGGTGAACCTGGGCTGTGGCACCGGCCACCCGAGCTTCGTGATGAGCTCGTCGTTCGCCAACCAGACCATCGCGCAGATCGAACTCTTCACGCGCAGCGATGCCTACCAGGTCGGCAAGGTCTACGTGCTGCCCAAGCACCTGGACGAGAAGGTCGCGCGGCTGCACCTGAAGAAGGTGGGCGCGGTGCTGACCGAGCTGAGCGACGCGCAGGCGGCGTACATCGGCGTCAGCAAGGCGGGTCCGTACAAGGCCGATACCTACCGCTATTGATCGCCGCGCGCTTGCCAGTGGGAGTCCATGGCGCCAAAATGGCGCCATGGTGTCAATCTGGAGCCGATCATGCCTGTGAGCCTGTCGATCAAGGCCGTGCCCGACGCACTCGTCGAGCGCTTGCGCCGCCGCGCGGCCGGCAACCACCGTTCGCTGCAACGCGAGCTGATGGCCCTCATCGAAGCGGCGGTGCAGTCGCCGCCTCGGGGCTCGCGCACGTCGCTGGCTGCGGATTCGCCGCAAGCAGGGGCGCTGAAGTTGTCAGAGTCAGAAGCTGCCTGGCAAGTGAATGCCGAGGCGGCTGCTGACGGGCTGCTGGCCGAGCTCGACGGCATCGTTGCCGGCAGCCGCTGGGGCGAAGCGCCCTTGCTGACGCGCGAGCAAGCGCATGACCGCGCGCTGGCGCGTGAGATCGACTTCGAAGCCCGCCAGTCCGAACGTGCGCCCGCGCCCCAACCGCGCCAAGGCGGCGCGGCATGAACACGCCTTACTTCCTGGACACCAACATCCTCATCTATGCCACCTCCCAGGCCGCCGACCACGCGCTCAAACGCGAGCCGGCGCGCCACTGGGTGGGCCGCGCCGACTGGGGCCTGTCGACCCAGGTGCTGATGGAGTTCTACGCCCAGGCCCGCCAGCCCAGACACGGCCTGCTGCCCACCGCGGCGCAGGCCTTCGTCGAGCGCATCGCCGCCCGCCGCCACGTGGTGCCGGTGGACAAGGACCTGGTGCTGGACGCGCTGGCCTTGCGCCATCGCCACTACCTGTCGCACTGGGACGCCGCCGTGCTGTGCGCCGCGCAGCGCCTGGGCGCGCACACCGTGATCAGCGAAGACATGGAGCACGGCCGCGACTACGGCGGCGTCACCGTCATCAACCCCTTCCTGCCGGGCTCCAAGTCCGTCCTTGATCCTGCACCGTCCAGACCATGAAACCACGCATCCCCCTCAGCTTCGAGTTCTTTCCTCCCAATACCCCGGTCGGCAGCGACAAGCTCAAGACCGTGGTGCAGGACCTGGCGGTGGTGGAACCCGAGTTCTTCAGCGTCACCTACGGCGCCGGCGGCGCCACGCGCGGCAAGACACTGGCCACGGTGCAGGACATCGCCGCGCTCGGCTTCGAGGCCGCGCCGCACCTGTCGTGCGTGGGCAGCACCGCCGACGGCATCGGCGAGATCCTGGACACCTACCGCGCGCAGGGCATCAAGCGCCTGGTGGCGCTGCGCGGCGACCTTCCCAGCGGCACCGCCACCGCGGGCGAGTTCCGCTACGCCGCTGACCTGATCCAGTTCATCCGCAAGACGCAGGGCAGCGACTGGTTCATCGAAGTTGCGGCCTACCCCGAGTACCACCCGCAGCAGCGTTATGCGCGCAAGGACCTCGAGCACTTCGCTGCCAAGGTCCGCTCCGGCGCCGACTCGGCGATCACGCAGTTCTTCTTCAACCCCGACGCTTACTTCCACTTCGTCGACGAAGTGCGTGCGCTGGGTGTCACGGTGCCGATCGTGCCCGGCATCATGCCGATCCACAACTACGCCAAGATCGCGCAGTTCGCGGCCCGCGACGGCATCGAGATCCCACGCTGGGTGGCGTTGAAGATGGAAGGCTACCTGGACGATGCGGCGTCGGTGCGGGCCTTCGGCATCGACGTCGTGACGCGACTTTGCGAGCGGCTGGTGGACGGCGGCGCGCCCGGCATCCACTTCTACACGCTCAACCAGAGCGGACTGTCGCTGGAGATCTGCAAGCGGCTGGGCGCCGCCGGCTGAGCTTCAGCTCAGACCCTCGGCGCCTGCCAGGCCAGGCCTTCGTCGGTCAGCACCGCGTCCAGCGGCACGTCGTGCGCCTCGGCCTTCAGCCAGGGCACGAAGCCGTGCGAGTAGGCCAGGCCCACGGTCGCGGGTCGCGGCTGCAGCGTCGCCAGAGTGCGGTCGTAGAAACCGCCGCCGTAGCCCAGCCGCACGCCGTGCGGACCGTAGCCCACGCACGGCACCAGCAGCAGTGATGGGTGGAAGGCCGGCGTGTCCTTGGGCTTGGGGATGCCGTAGGCGTCGTCTTCCATCTCGCAGCCCGGGTGCCACATGTGGAAGCTCAAGCGCTTGGTGGTCTTGTCGATCACCGGCAGGCCGATGCAGCGCTCTTCGTCGGCCTCGGCCCAGCGGTACAGCGCCGGCAGGGCATCGAACTCGCCCTTGATCGGCCAGTAGGCGCCCACCGCCTTGTCGGCGCGGCCCATCAGCCACACGCGCAGCACTTCCTGCAGGTGCATCGCGCGCTGGTGGCGGTCGATCAGCGTCTGGCGCTCGGCCTGCAGCTGGCGGCGCAGCGCCTTCTTGTCCTGGGACGGCTCGAAGGAAGGCAGGTTCAGCGACATCGGAAGGGCCGGACATGCACTGCGCGGGCAGCAACGGCGCTATTGTCGCGCCATGCCCCGGCCCGAGCCACCCTTCGTCAGCCACTGCGTCGAGCTGCTCGCGCCGCTGGGCGCGGTGCGCGTGCGCCGCATGTTCGGCGGCTGGGGGCTGTACGTCGATGAGCTCTTCGTCGCCATCATCGCCTTCGATCGCCTGTACCTGAAGGTCGATGCCGCCAGCCGCGCGGACTTCGAACAAGCCGGCTGCGAGCCCTTCGTCTACGACGCCAAGGGGCAGGCGGTGTCGCTGGGCTACTGGACGGCGCCGGCCGAAGCGCTGGACGCGCCGTCGCTGATGGAACCCTGGGCGCGGCGCGCGATGCAGGCGGCGCTGGCCGCCCGCGCTGCGCGCACGGCGCCGTCGCCGCTCAAGCGAGCATCCAGGCCGAAGAAGCAGCCGACCGCCAAGGCAGCCAGGAAGCCCATCGGCGCGGCTTGATCACCGCCGGCGCCGCCTGCACGACGCTCAGCAGCGCCTTCGGCCAGCCTTCGATCACCCACTCGGTGTCGGCCGGCAGGGTGTGGCTCTGGCCGGCTTCGAGCCAGATGTCGTCGGGCGTGCAGCTGCTGCAGTTGCGCGTCAACCAGACCTCGCCTTCGTGCACCCACAGCGACCGCGTGCCCGGGTCGGCCGCCAGCGTCACCGCCTGGCGGTCTTCGAGCGGCCACACGAAGGGGCTCCAGTCGCGATACGTATTCGTCATCAGACCTTGGGACATGGCAGGCCTCCTGGGGATGTGTTCTGCCTGGGTATGATCGGGTTTACCGCGGCGTCCGTCCAATCAGGAATGAAGCCCTGATTGATAATCAAAACGTATGAATCCAACGCGCCAGCGAGCGCTCGCCATCGGACCCTTGCGCACCTTCGAAGCGGTGGCGCGGCGGCTGAGCTTCCGTGCCGCCGCCGAAGAGCTGCATCTCACGCAGCCGGCCATCAGCCGCCAGATCAAGGCGCTGGAAGACGAACTCGGCGCGGCGCTGTTCCTGCGCGGCACGCGCCACGTCGAGATCACCGGCGCCGGCCTGCAGCTGCTGCGCAACGTCGAGCCGCTGCTGCTGCGGCTGGACGCCACGGTGCGCCAGATCCGCAGCGCACAACGCCGCCAGCCGGTGGGCGTGACGACCTTCGCGTCCTTCGCCTCGATGTGGCTGCTGCCGCGGCTGCAGGCCTTCCAGAGCGCACAGCCGCAGGCCGACATCCGCATCTCGGCCACCGACAAGATGGCCGATTTCGACGACCTCGACATCGACCTCGCGCTGCGCCACTGCCATCCCGACGACGCCCCGCCCGGCTCGGTGCGCCTGTTCGACGAGGTGCTCACGCCGGTGGCCAGCCCGGCGCTGCTGCGCCGGCAGCCGCTGAAGAAGGTCGCCGACCTGGCGCGCCACACGCTGCTGGAAGAGGACAACCAGACGCCGAGCGCCGAGTTCGTCAGCTGGCACCACTGGCTGGGCCTCAACGCGCACGGCGGCATGGAGCCGCGCAGCTGGCTGCAGCTGGACTTCACCTACCAGCGCATCCAGGCCGCGCTGGCCGGCCAGGGCGTGGCGCTGGCGCGCGTGCCGCTGACGGTCGAGTCGATCCAGCGCGGCGACCTGGTCGAGCCTTTCGGCGCCGAAGGCCGCATCGTCTCGCCCTTCGCCTACTGGCTGGTGCGCTGGCCGCAGCGCCAGGAGCGGCCGCTGCTGAGCGCCTTCGAGGACTGGCTGCTCACGCAGGCCGAAGAAACGCGCTCGGCCGTGCGGGCTCTCACGCCGCAGTGACCCTGGCACGGCCCTGCCCGGTCCCCTGCGCTAAATTCAAGCCATGCTCATGAACCCGTTGACCCGCCTGCTCGTCGCCACCGCTTGCTGCCTTGCCCCGGCACTGGTGGGGGCCCAGAACGGCGGCGGTGACGACACCGTCGTGCAGGCGCGCGAAGCCCTGCGCAAGAAGGACGCCGTACAGCTGGCCGCCGCGCGCCAGGCGGTGCAGCGCAGTGCCCACCCGCTGGCGCAGTGGGTCGAGTACTGGGAGCTCGGCAACCGCCTGGCCGAAGCGCAGCAGGCCGAGCTCGACGCCTTCGCGGCGCGCTGGAGCGGCACCTACGTCGAAGACCGGCTGCGCAACGACTGGCTGCTCGAACTGGGCCGGCGCCGCGACTGGGCCAACTTCCGCGTCGAGTTCCCGCGCTTTCGCATGAACGACGACCGCGAGGTCACCTGCTACGCGCTGCTGACGCAGCACCTGGACGGCCAGGACGTGCGCGACGCCGCGCGCGCCGCCTGGTACGCGCAGCGCGAACTCGACGACGGCTGCCACCTGCTGGCCAAGACCCTGCGCGAAGCGCGCAAGTTCAGCGACGCCGACCTGTGGCACGAAGCGCGGTTGTCGGTCGAAGCCAACCGCCCGCGCGCCGCGCGTGCCGCGGTGGCGCTGGTGGGGCCGGGCCTGGAGTCGGCGCTCAACGAACTGCTCGACAACCCGCAGCGCTACCTCAGCCGGCGCCCGCAGCCCAGTTCAGTCAACGCCCACGAACTGGACCTGCTGGCCTTGATGAAGCTGGCCGCCAGCGACCCCGACGCCGCCGCCGCGCTGCTGGAGAGCAAGTGGGAACAGGATCTGCCCGTCGCGCAGGCCGCGACCGCCTGGGCCCACGTCGCCAAGCAGTCGGCGCTGAAGCTGCAGCCGGGCGCCATCGACCACGTGCGCAAGGCCTGGCAGCTGTGGGACAACGCTGCGCGACCGGGCACCGCGCCGGCCTGGGGCGACGACCTGCTGGCCTGGCACGCACGCGCCGCGCTGCGCGCGCCGGCCAACCACAAGCAGCGCTGGCCGCTGCTGCAACGCGCGATCGAGGCCATGAGCGGGCCCGAGCAGCAAGACGCCACCTGGGTGTATTGGAAGGCGCGCGCGATGCGGGCGCGCGCACCGGCGGGCCCGGAAGGCGACGCCGCGCGCGCCGCGGCGCGGCAGGCGCTGGAAGGCATCGTGCCGCAGCTCAACTTCTACGGCAAGCTGGCAACCGAGGAACTCGGCGGCCGCATCACCTTGCCAGCCGCGCCCGCCGCCCCGAGCACCGCCGAACGCGACCACGCGCGTGCGCAGCCCGGCTTTGTGCGCGCATTGCAGCTCATCGGCCTGGGCCTGCGCTCCGAAGGCGTGCGCGAGTGGAACTTCACGCTGCGCGGCCTGGACGACCGCGCGCTGCTGGCCGCCGCGCAGTGGGCCTGCGAGCGCGAGGTCTGGGACCGCTGCATCAACACCAGCGAGCGCACCAAGGCCGAGGTCGACATCGCGCAGCGCTTCCCGACGCCGCACCGCGCGCTGATCGAGGCCAAGGCGCGCCAGGTCGGGCTCGACCCCGCGGTGGTGCTGGGGCTGATCCGCCAGGAGTCGCGCTTCATCACCGATGCGCGCTCGGTCGTCGGCGCCTCGGGCCTGATGCAGCTGATGCCGGCCACCGCGCGCTGGACCGCCAAGCAAGCAGGCGTGGCCTACACGCCGCAGATGATCAACGACCGCGAGGTCAACCTGCTGCTGGGTGCGACCTACCTCAAGCGTGTGCTCGACGACCTGGACGGCTCGCTGGCGATGGCCACCGCGGCCTACAACGCCGGCCCCGGGCGGCCGCGGCGCTGGCGCGAAGGCACGCTGATGGAGCCGGCGGCCTGGGCCGAGACGATCCCCTTCAACGAGACGCGCGACTACGTCAAGAAAGTGCTGTCCAACTCGATCGTCTACGCCGCCGTGCTGGGCCAGCCGGTGCCGACCTTGAAGTCACGGCTGGGCCGGGCCATCGGCCCGCGCGATCCGTCCGCGCCGCCACCCGACAAAGAGATCCCTTGAACCCTGTCAACAACATCGTGGTCCTCGGCGGCACCGGCTTCGTCGGCCGCGCCGTGTGCGAACAACTCGCAGAACGCAGCAGCAGCGGCCGCATCGTCGTGCCCACGCGCCGGCTGCCGCGCGCCAACGGCGTGCGTTCGCTGCCGACGGTCGAAGTGGTGGCAGCCGACATCCACGACGACGCGCAGCTGGCGCGGCTGCTCGCCGGCTGCGACGCGGTGATCAACCTGGTCGCCATCCTGCACGGCAACGAGGCCGGCTTCCAGCGCGTGCACGTCGACCTGCCGCGGCGCCTGGTCAAGGCCTGCCAGGCCAGCGGCGTGCGCCGCGTCGTGCACATCAGCGCTTTGGGCGTGGCCACCGACGCGCCGTCGCTGTACCTGCGCAGCAAGGCCGCCGGCGAGGCCGTGCTGGCCGCCTCGGGGCTGGACGTGACGGTGCTGCGGCCGTCGGTGATCTTCGGCGCACAAGACCGCTTCACCAACCTCTTCGCCCACCTGCAGACAGTGGCGCCGGTGCTGCCGCTGGCCGGCAGCCAGGCGCGCCTGCAGCCGGTCTGGGTCGAGGACGTGGCTGCGGCCGTCGTCAAGTCGCTGGACCTGCCGCAGACCATCGGCAAGACGTACGAATGCGCTGGGCCCACGGTCTACACGCTGGGCGAACTGGTGCGCCTGGCCGGCCGCTGGTCAGGCCACGAGCGGCCGCAGATTCCGCTGCCCGGCTGGGCCGCCTGGCTGCAGGCCGGCGCGATGGAACTGCTGCCCGGCGAGCCTTTGATCTCGCGCGACAACGTGCGCTCGCTCGCCGTGCCCAACGTCGCCACCGCGGGCGCGCCGGGCCTGGCCGCGCTGGGCATCACGCCGTCGGCGCTGGAAGCGGTGGCGCCGGGCTACCTGGGTGACCTCTTCGGCCGGCCCGCACTCGACCGCTACCGCGCCGGCGCCGGCCGCGTCTGACCCCCGCCGGCGGCGATGCGCCGCCGTCATCGCAGCGATGACGAAGCTGCATCCCGGCGCCGCCGCGCCGCCCGTAGCATCGGGCCCTGGCTTGAAGGGAGACCGGCATGCAACTGATCATCGGCAACAAGAACTACTCCTCGTGGTCGATGCGGCCCTGGGTGCTGATGAAGCAGCTCGCCATCCCGTTCGAGGAACGCAAGCTGCGCTTCGACTTCAACGAGGGCTCGGCCTTTCGCCAGGCGGTGGCGCGCCACAGCCCGGCGGGCAAGGTGCCGGTGCTGCTGGACGGCGACCTGGCGGTGTGGGACACGCTCGCCATCACCGAGTACCTGGCCGAAAAGCACCCCGGCGTGTGGCCGGCGGACCGGCTACCGCGGGCGCGCGCGCGCAGCCTGGTGTGCGAGATGCACAGCGGCTTCGGCGCGCTGCGCAACCATTGCCCGATGAACATCGAAGCCGACTTGCCCGAGGTCGGCGCGCGTGTCTGGGCCGAACAGCAGCAGGTCCGCGCCGACGTGGCGCGCATCGAGGGCGCGTGGGCGCAGGCGCTGGACGCCAGCGGCGGGCCTTTCCTGTTCGGCGCCTTCAGCGCCACCGACGCCTTCTTCGCGCCGGTGTGCACGCGGATGACGACCTACGCGCTGCCGGTGTCCGAGGCCACGCGCGGCTACCTGAAGCGCAACGCCGCGGCGCCCGGCGTGGCGGCGTGGATCGCCGACGCGGTGGCCGAGCAGGACTACCTGGACTTCGAAGAGCCCTACCGCCAGCAGCGCTGAGCCGGGAATGGAATGGGGACGAGCACACGCTTCTACGTCGTCGGCGGCGCGGTGCGCGACGAGTTGCTCGGCCTGGGTGCGTCCGACCGCGACTGGGTCGTCGTCGGCGCCACGCCGCAGCAGTTGCTCGACCAGGGCTACAAGCCGGTCGGCAAGGACTTCCCGGTCTTCCTGCACCCGGGCACGGGCGAAGAAGTGGCGCTGGCGCGCACCGAGCGCAAGGTCGGCGCCGGCTACCACGGCTTCACCTTCCACGCCGCGCCCGAGGTCACGCTGGAGCAGGACCTGGCGCGCCGCGACCTCACCATCAACGCCATCGCACGCGCCGACGACGGCACGCTGATCGACCCCTTCGGCGGCCAGGCCGACCTGCAGCGCGGCGTGCTGCGCCATGTCTCCGACGCTTTCGTCGAAGACCCGGTGCGGCTGCTGCGGCTGGCGCGGCTGGCGGCGCGCTTTTCGGACTTCACGGTGGCCGACGAGACGATGGCGCTGCTGCGCCGCATGGTCGACGATGGCGAGGTCGACGCGCTGGTGCCTGAGCGCGTGTGGCAGGAGCTGGCGCGCGGCCTGATGAGCGACCAGCCGAGCCGCATGTTCGAAGTGCTGCGCGCCTGCGGCGCACTGGCGCGGCTGTTGCCGGAGGTTCACCGCCTGTGGGGCGTGCCGCAGCCCGAGCAGCACCACCCCGAGGTCGACACCGGGCTGCACCTGATGCTGGTGCTGGACATGGCGGCGCGGCTGCACGCGCCGCTGCCGGTGCGCTGGGCCTGCCTGGTGCACGACCTGGGCAAGGGCAGCACGCCGCGCGAGCAGTGGCCGCGCCACCTCGGCCACGAAGCCCGCAGTGCCAAGCTGGCGCAGGCGCTGGCCGAGCGGCTGCGCGTCGGCAGCGATTGCAAGGAACTGGCCGACGTGGTGGCGCGCGAACACGGCCACGTCCACGCCAGCGTCGCGCTCGGCGCGGCGGCGCTGCTGCGGCTGTTCGAGCGCTGCGACGCGATCCGCCGGCCCGCACGTTTTGCCGCCGTGCTGCTGGCCTGCGAGTGCGACGCCCGCGGCCGCACCGGGCTGCAGGAGCGGCCCTACGAACCGGCGCGCCGACTGCCACCGTTGCTGCAGGCCGCGCTGCAGGTCGACACCGCGGCCGTTGCCGCCGAAGCGGCGCAAGCCGGCAGGAAAGGCGTCGACATCGGCGCGGCGATCCAGGCCGCTCGCATCGCCGCCCTGCAAGCGCGGCTGCAGGACGCGCCGCAGCCCGGCGCTGCCGATCCCGGCGCTTTGTGACACCATGGCGCCACGCTGCCAAGGTCGGGTGGCACGGGGGCGCAGCGATGAAACTGGCCGATGGCATCCGCAAGCACGGATTCCGCAAATGGTACGAGCGCGAACTGCTGCAGAGCCACGCGCACCTGGTGCTGACCTTCCTGTGCACGATCGGCATCTTTGCCGCCATCGAAGCCGGCGGCCTGTTCCGCTCGCAGCAGAACCAGCTGCTCAACATCGTCGCCGTCGTGGTGTGCACCGGCATCGGCATCTGGGCCATGCGCCGCTACCTGCGGCTGCTGAGCAACGCCGAAGTGGCAGCCCACCAGGCCGATTGCCCGCAGTGCAAGGCCTATGGCCGGCTGGAAGTGGTGCGCGCCAGCGACGACGGCGAAGTGGTGCAGGTGCGTTGCCGCAAGTGCGGCCACGGCTGGAGCATCATCACCTGAGCCCGCCCGGCCCCGGGTGTCACGGGCCGGCCAGCAGGCGGTTGACGCCGTCCAGCAGCGGCCCTGCGGCATGCGCGGCGCGCAGCTCTCGCTGCAGCGCCAGCAGATCGGCGCGGGCCTCGCTGGCGCGGCCTGCCTGGTGCAGCAGCAGCGCGTGCACGAAGCGCCAGAGCGTGCGCCGCGACGGCTCGACGCGATCGCCCGGAAACAGCCACAGGAAGGTCTGCAGCCCGTCGTCCGCCGGCAGCGACTCGCGCAGGCGGCGCGCGGTGTCGGGGCGGTAGGCGGTGGCGTAGAGATGGCTCCAGACGCGGTCTTCGGCCGCCGCGCCCTGCGCCTCGCCGCGCTGGCGCATCTGGTTCAGCACCTGGTAGGCGTAGTGCGCCAGGGTTTCGCCGTCGACCGTGACGCCGAGCTGCAGCTTGCGCACGAAAGGCAGGTCGCGCCCGCTGCGCACCGCGGCTTCGAAGTGCCGCTGCGCCTCGCCGGGCTGCAGCGGCGGGCGCTTGAGCTGCCAGTGCGCCCACAGCGCGTGCGCGTAGACATTGCCGGGGTCGTCCTGCAGCGCCTGCCGGTAGTGCAGGCCGGGGTCGATCGCCGGGTTGGGCGCGTCGTGCCAGTCCAGCGCATCGGCCCAGCCCAGGTGCGCACGCAGGTCGGCGGCGCGGCCGCCGCTGGCGCCGGTCACCAGCGCCGCGCTGAGCACCTGGCGCAGCGGCAGTGCAAATTCGGCAAACGACTTCTGCGCCCGCGCCACGCGCGGCTCGCGCAACCAGCTCATCGCGCAGTCTTCCAGCGCCGCCTGGGCCCCCGGCGCCGTCGCGGCCGCCAGCCGGCCGAGCTGGCCGAAGCCGTCGGCGTAGCCGCCTTCGCTGCACAGCCGCGCGGCGCGCGCCACGGCATCGGCTAACGCTGCTTGATGCGCGGCCTGCTGCGCGGCCTGCTGCGCCGCCTGCTGCGCGTCCGCCTGCCGCTGCACCTGCTGCTCGCGCAGCCACCACACCGCCGCGCCGGCCAGCAGCAGCAGCAACAGCGCTGCGGCCACCCGGCGCCAAGGCCGGGTCTGGCGGCGTGCGGCCAGCGCCGCGACGCGGGCCAGCGTTTCGGCGACGACGTCGCCCTGCGGCTCCAGCAAGGTCACGGCCAGCAGATAGGGCGGGATCGCGGCCTTCGGCGTCGGCGCCACCACCACCGGCAGCACGTGGCCGGCCGGGCGCCGCCAGCGGGCTTCGGCCAGGGCCATCTCGGCCAGCGTGTAGCTGCCGGGTGCCACCGATTCGGGCGAAACCAGGAACACCATCGCGTCGGCTGCCGCCATGGCGTCGCGGATCGCCTGGTGGTAGGCGTCGCCGGCACCCAGGTCGTCGCGGTCGAAGAAGACCTCGTGCTGCTCGGCTTCCAGCGCCAGCTTCAGGCGCACCGCGGTGTCGCGCCGCGCAGAGGAGTAGGACAGGAAGATGTTCACGCCGCGCCAATGCTCAGAGAAAGAGGCCGATCAGCATCGCCAGCACGCTGAGCACGACCGAACTGGCCAGCGGCACGTGCCACTGGCGGCCGCGCCACGTGAAGCTGAAGTCGCCCGGCAGCCGGCCGAGGCCGATCTTGCGCATCCAGCCCTGCAGGCCGTTGAAGACCAGGAAGGCGAGCAGGAAGACAATCAGCCAGCGCATCGTGGCGTCTTCACAGCGTGTGCATGCGGTCGCCGGCGGCAAAGCCCAGCGGGTCGAGCTCGATGCCGCGGCCCAGCGCCAGCACCTTGAACAGCTCGCCCATCTCGTGTTCGGTGATCAGCTTCTGCGCGTGCGCCAGGGTGCGCACGTCGGCGCCCTGCAGCAGCCCGGGCAGGCCGCAGTTCAGCAGGAAGCGCGCCTGCGAGGTGTAGCCCAGCACGTCCATGCCGGCGTCCTGCGCCGCCAGCGCGATGGCGCTGAAGTTGACGTGGGCGGTGATGTCCTTCTCGCCCACGTCCACCAGCGGGTCGGTGTCTGATTGGTGCGCGCGGTGGCACATCAGCGTGCCGCCGCTGCGCTGCGGGTGGTAGTACTCGGACTCCGGGAAGCCGTAGTCGATGAAGAAGGCAGCGCCCTGCACCAGCCGCTCGGCCAGCGTGCGCACGAAGGCTTCGGCCTGCGGGTGGATCTCGGTCACGGTGCCGGGCACGAAAGGGCCGTGCACCGGCAGGCGCAGCGCGGTCGGCCGGTCGGCCCACGCCAGCACACCATCGGCGGCAGCGACACCGCGCTCGAACCACTGCACGCCGTCCCAGTGCAGCAGTTGCACCGGCATCGCGTCGAGCACCTCGTTGCCGAGCACCACGCCGCGCATCTGCGATGGCAGTTCGTCGAGCCAGCGCACGCGGTCGCCAAAGGCTGCGAGCGTCCGTGCCTGGCGCTCGCGCAGCGTGCCCGAGAGGTCGACGATCGAGTACTGGCGCACACGCGGCCCCAGCGTGTCCAGCACTTGCGCCGCCAGCGCGCCCGAACCGGCGCCGAACTCGAACACCTCGTCGGCGCGCGCCGCGTCCAGCGCCTGCGCCACCTGGCGCGCCAGCGTGCGGCCGAACAGCGGCGAGAGCTCGGGCGCGGTGACGAAATCGCTGCCCGACGCGGGCATCGTGCCAAAGAGACGCCGGCCACTGGCGTAGTAGCCCAGGCCCGGTTCATACAGCGCCATCGACATGAAGCGGTCGAAGGGCAACCAGCCGCCACAGCGGCCGATGGCCGTCAGAACACGCTGTTGCAGGCGCGCCGATAAACTCTCGGCCCCGGTGGATGACATCGGCCTCATTGTAGAAACCCACCGCCCGCAGCTGCCGGACCGCCCCGAAGGCGCCGCCCTACCCCGCATGAACCCTCAACCCGTGGTCCTGGTCACCGGCGCCGCGCAACGCATCGGACGCGAGATCGCGCTCGAACTGGCAGCGCACGGCTGGCAGGTCGCCGTGCACTACCGCGGCTCGGCAGCGGCCGCCGCGCAGACCGTGGCCGCGGTGCGCGAGGCCGGCGGCCACGCGATGGCCTTCGCCGCCGACCTGGCGCAGGAATCCGACTGCGAGGCCCTGGTGCCGGCGGTGGTGCAGGGCTTCGGCCGCATCGACGCGGTGGTCAACAACGCCTCGCTGTTCGAGTACGACAGCGTGGCCGACTTCGGCTTCGCCGCGATGGACCGCGCCTGGCGCGCCAACACCGCGCCGGCGATCGTGCTGGCGCGCGCATTGCACCGCAGTGGCGGCGGCGCGGTGGTCAACCTGCTCGACCAGAAACTCTGGAACCCGAACCCCGACTACCTGAGCTACACGCTGAGCAAGGCGGCACTGCAAGCCGCGACGACCCTGCTGGCGCAGGCGCTGGCGCCCAGCGTGCGCGTGTGCGGCGTGGCCCCGGGCGTGACGCTGCTGTCGGGCGCGATGGACAGCGCCGAGTTCAGCGCCGCGCACCGCATGACGCCGCTGCAGCGCAGCAGCACGCCGCAGGACGTGGCGCGCGCCGTGCGCTTCCTGCTCGAATCCCCCGCCATCACCGGTACCACGCTGCTCGTCGATGGCGGCCAGCACCTGCAGTCGCAGCCGCGCGACGTGATGTTCTTGTCGCGCACCAGCGCCGAACCGAAAGCCTCTTGATGCAAAGCCTGCTCAACCACCCCCGGCTGATGGACTGCCGCCGGCTCTTCCTGCGCGACTACGAGGTCTGGATCAACATCGGCGTGCACGACTTCGAGAAGAAGGGCGAGCAGCGCGTCAAGATCAACGTCGACCTCTACGTGCCGCTGGCGCTGTCGACGCCGCACGCCGACAAGCTCGACGAAGTGCTGGACTACGACTTCATCCGCCGCGAAATCATGGCCCGCGTGGCGCAGGGCCACGTGCACCTGCAGGAGACGCTGGCCGACGATGTGCTGGCACGCATGCTGGCCCACCCCAAGGTGCGCGCCGCGCGCGTGGCGACCGAAAAACCCGACGTCTACCCCGACTGCGATGCGGTCGGCTGCGAAGTCTTCGGATTGAAGGAAGCCTGAACCATGAACGCCCCCGCCGACGCCGCCGCTGTCAAGAAGGCGGCCTTCGAAGCCAACAAGCTGAGCAAGAAGCTGCACCGCCTGGCGGGCCAGGCCATCGTCGACTTCAACATGATCGAGGCCGGCGACAAGGTCATGGTCTGCCTGAGCGGCGGCAAGGACAGCTACGCGCTGCTCGACGTGCTGATCAACCTGCGCGAACGCGCACCGATCGCCTTCGACCTCGTCGCCGTCAACCTCGACCAGAAGCAGCCCGGCTTCCCCGAGCACGTGCTGCCGGACTACTTGAAGAGCCGCGGCGTGCCCTTCCACATCGAGCAGCAGGACACCTACTCCATCGTCAAGCGGCTGGTGCCCGAGGGCAAGACGATGTGCAGCCTGTGCTCACGGCTGCGCCGCGGCATCCTGTACCGGGTGGCGGGTGAACTGGGCGCGACCAAGATCGCGCTCGGCCACCACCGCGACGACATGGTCGTCACGCTGCTGATGAACATGTTCTTCGGCAGCCGCCTGAAGGGCATGCCGGCCAAGCTGGTCAGCGACGACGGCAAAAACGTCGTCATCCGACCGCTGGCCTACGTGGCAGAGACCGACCTCGAACGTTGGGCCGAGCACCGGCAGTTCCCGATCATCCCGTGCACGCTGTGCGGCAGCCAGACCACGCTGCAGCGGGTGCAGGTGAAGAAGATGATCCGCGAGTGGGAGCGCCAGTACCCGGGCCGCATCGACAACATGCTGACCGCGATGGGCAAGGTCGTGCCCAGCCACCTGATGGACCGGAAACTCTTTCCTTTCACGACGCTCCAAGCCACAGGCATGGCCAGCGCGGATGGCGACCTGGCCTTCGACGAAGAACCCTGTGCGCCCCCGCCTGTACTTGCGCCCACGACGGTGCACTTGCTGCGCGCGGCCGACCAAGACCTGGAGAACTGAACGATGAGAACCCTTCTGGCCAGCCTGCTGGCGGCCACCGTGGCGCTGTCAGGCTGCGCCGCGCTGAACAGCGTCAGCAGCGACGTGTCCAGCTTCGGCGAGTGGCCGGCCGACCGCAAGGCCGGCAGCTACGCCTTCGAGCGGCTGCCTTCACAACAAGCCCGCGCCGCTGAGACCGAAGCGCTGGAGAACGCCGCCAAGCGCGCGCTGGCCAAGGCTGGCTTCACGCCCGTGGCGGCGGGGCAGGAACCGCAGGTGCTGGTGCAGGTGGGCGCGCGCATCGGCCGCACCGACAACTACCCGTGGGCCGACCCGATCTGGTGGCGCGGCAGCTTCGGCTACTACCGCCACGGGCCCTGGTTCGGGCCGCGCTGGGGCCTGGGCATGCAATTCGACGCCACGCGCTACGAGCGCGAGGTGGCGCTGCTGATCCGCGACCGCGCCAGCGGCAAGCCGCTGTTCGAGGCCCGGGCCAGCAACGAGAGCAACTCCAGCAACGCCGGCAGCGCGACGCTGGCGGCGATGTTCGAAGCCGCGCTGATGGACTTTCCGCGCCTGGGCATGAACCCGCGCCGGGTGGTGGTGCCGCTGGCACCCTGAAGCGCCCTTTCAACGGCGCAGACGCGGGCCCGCGAAAGGGCCCGCGCAAAGGCCCGCGCCGCCCCGCTCAGCGCGGCGGCGCCGCGGTGTCGGGCCGGCTGTGGTCGCAGACGCCGTCCGGGAACACCTGCTGCAACTGCGCCAGTTGCGCCGCGCTCGGCGTCCAGCTGCCGTACAGGCCGTCGGCCACCGCCTGCGCCACCGGCTTGAGCGCGCAGCGGTAGATGCCGCCCTCGATCGGCGCCCCGGCCACCGTGCGCGAGGTGCCGTACAGCGGGAAGGCCTGCGTGCAGGCGCCGGACGGCCGGCTGTCCAGGATGCCGTCCCAGACGCCGGCGCCGCTGGCCATCGGCGCGCCGAAGCGGTCGAAGCAGCTGTCCACCGCCGCCGCCGGCCGGTTGCCGGTGATGCCGCCGGCAGGGTACAGCCGCATGCCGTCGAGCCACTGCTGCATCACCGACAGCGCCTGCAGCGTCTGGCTCGCCTTGGGCTGGCCGGGCACGGTGTCGGTGAACCAGACCACCAGGTGGTCGGAGTGGCCGGCCTGTTTCAGCACCCGCTGGCGTGTGGCGAAGGACTGGTGCGTGTTGTGCATGTCCAGTTCGCGTTCCATGTACTGGCGGTGGTCGAGCGCCGGCACGTCGAGCTTGCCGCTGAAGACGTGGCCCGAGGTGTAGGCCGCGGTCATCGCCCCCAGGCTGCCCACGGTGCGCGGCGCCGGGCTGCTGCCCGCGGCCAGGTTCATGTTGCGCCGGCTCCAGGGGTCGAAGTAGCCCGGGATCGACAGCGCCTTGCCGACCTCGGCCGCCGAGGTGCCGAAGAAGGGGAAACCTTCCTGCACCATCTGGCTCGGGTGCTTCCAGCCGCCGATGTTCCAGTTGAGGTGGATGAACTCGTCTGGCGCGATGCGGCCCTTGCGCAGCGAATCCAGCCCGTACTGCACGCCGACGTTGTCCCAGGTCGGGCGCGCGGCGCCAGTGGCATCGACGCCGTAGACGTTGCGCAGGTCGTCGTAGTGGGTCCAGCGGATCGCCGCGATGTCGCTCTGCGGCTGGTACAGCGCCTGGTTGGGCGCGCTGCCGTACAGCGGGTTCATGGCCAGCGGCGTCAGGCCGCGCCAGCCCGGCACGCATTCGGTCGAGCCCACCGCGGTGCTGTAGCCCAGCGCCGTCTTCAGCGGCGCCAGCGGATCGTTGACGCGGGCGAAGCCTTCCTCGGCGTTCATGCCCACCAGCCAGCTGCGGTTCTTGGTCGTGCGCCACTTGGCGTTGCTGCGGTCGGTGGCGTCCATGTAGTGCTCGAGCAGTTCGCAGTCGCCGACGTGGATGGTCTGCGTCACCATGTCCGGGTAGCTCTGCACCGGCAACAGACCGTCCAGCACGCCGGGCTGGTTCTGTGCGATCAGGTACTGCTGGATCGCGCCGCCCGAACCGCCCAGGCCCACCGTCCACAGCGGCACGCCGTAGCGCTCGACGAAGCGCTCCTTGGTCATCAACGCGGTCTCGCCGGCGAGCACCATGTTGTAGTGCGTGCCGGTGTTGTTGCCACTGCTGTGCGCGATGGCGTAACCCTGCGCCAGCACGTCGGCGTTGAGCGACCCACCGTGCACCGTGCCCTGGCTGTGGCCGATCGCCACGCCGCCCTGGAACCAGTACAGCAGCCGCTTGTTCCACAGGCTCAGGTCGGGCGCCGCCGGGCTCTCGCCGGCCGGGGCCAGCATCGCGAAGCTGTACAGGAAGCGGTTGATCGAGCCGACTTCCCGCCGCACCACGAAGTCGACGACGCGGCCGTCGGGCAACGTCGCCTTCGACATGTCGGCCGGCCGGGCACCGCCGGCCGGCAGCGCGACAAAGGCGCCCGCGGTGTTGCGGTACAGGTAGCTGACGAAGGTGTCGATCGAGCAGTGCCGGCTGTAGCCGACGACGGCGCCCCCGGCCATCACCGGGAAGCCCGGCGGCAGCGCACTGTCGACCAGCGGCTGTTTGTTGACGGCCCCCTGGTTGGTGGTGCAGACAAAGGGCTGCTGCTGCGGGCCGCTGAACATCGGCCCCGTGACCGGGTGGTTGGTGAGGACCAGGCGGTCGCGCGTTCCTGAAGGCACCCGCGCCTCGAGCACGTTGTCGCCCACCACCAGGCCGCTGACCACGCCTTCGAGCCGGCCGTCGCCGCCGCTCAGCACCGGGCTGATGAGGCGGCCGTTGAGCCACAGCTCCAGCTTCTTCTGCAGGCCGGGCGGGAACCGCACCTCGATGCGCGCATCGCCGCCGCTGACGTACTGTGCCGGGCTGGACAGCACGCGCAGCTTGACGCTGGTGCCCAGCGCCGGGCCTTCGCCGCGGCTGGTCGAAGCCGACAACGCCGTGGCGCGGCCTTCTTCGGGGGCGGTGCCGCCGCCACAGGCGGTCAACACCACGGTACAGGCCGCGAGCGCGGCCCAGTGCATGCGTTTCATCAAGATGCCCTCCGGGCCGTGCAGGCCCCCAGCTTGTCGATCGCCGTTCTCGCGTCGGTGTCTGTGCACCGTTGGCGAAGTTCCAAGCTACGCCGATCGACGGCTGTGCACCAGCGGGTTAGTCCCCAGGGGCATCAGGCCGGCGGCACCAGGCTGCGCAGGTCGTCGGCCCAGCTGCGCAGGTTGTCGCGCGCCTTCCTGCGCTGCGCCGGTGTCGAGGTGTTGTGCACCTGTGCGGCCAGCGCACAGTTGAAGTCGGCCAGCCGCGTCTGGTAGGCCCGGTACTCGGGGTTCGGCGAGCGTTCGCTGCGCTGCACCAGCGCGCGCAATGCGGCCACGCGCTGGTCGCGGTCGGCGCGTTCGGTGAGCAGCCGGCGCAGCGTCTGCAGCGTGTCGCGCTGGCGGCGCTGGCGCTCGACCAGCCACAGCTCCGGATCGAAAGGCGACGCGCTCATGCCGTCGCTGATGACCTGCAGCTGTGCCTCGCCCAGGCTGCCGTAGATGCGCTCGGCGCGCTCGCGCGTGCGCTTGACGGCGGCCTTGAAGCGCTCGGCCGGGTCGGGCTGCAGAGAGTCGCGGCGCATCTCGTCGAGGAGCTTGCGATAGTGGGCTTCGAGGTGCTTCATCTGCGCTTCGCCGAGGCCGGGCACGAGGTTCGCGAAGTCGACGATGGCGCGCGCCAGCGCCGGGTCGACCTGAGCCCGCGCACGGTCCTGCCACTGGCAGACCTGCCCCGGCGTGACCGGTTCCTGCACCTGCTGGGCCACTGCGCCGAGCAGCGCCGTCATCGGCGCCAGCTGCGTGCTGCGGTGCCACTCGAACCACTGGTCCAGCGCCTGCTGCACTTGCGGGGAATGTTCGCGGCTGAAGTCGAAGTAGCCGTCGAGCCACCACCAGGCCAGCTGCGGCCCGTTGGCATAACTGAGGCGCACTGCACTGCAGCCCACCAGGGCCGGGCCCAGCAGCGCCAGCAGCAACCCGATAATGACTCTTTTGATCCGAGACACTTGCATGGCACTCAACGTCGTGATCATGGCTGCGGGCAAGGGCACCCGCATGAAGTCGGCCACCCCCAAGGTGCTGCACCGCCTGGCGGGGCGCACGCTATTGCAGCATGTTCTGGACGCGGCTGCCCGGCTGGGCGGGGAGGGTGGCGCCAACCGCACGGTGGTCATCACCGGCCACGGCGCCGAAGCGGTCGAGGCTTCGTGTGCCGGCAGCGGCGCGGTCTTCGCGCGCCAGATGCCGCAGCTGGGCACCGGCCACGCCGTGCAGCAGGCGGTGCCGCTGCTGTCGGATGAGCACACCACGACGCTGATTCTCAACGGCGACGTGCCACTGATCCGCGCCGCCACCGCAGCCGCGCTGGTGCAGGCCTGCGCTGGCAAGAAGCTGGCGCTGTTGACCATCGAGCTGGCCGACGCCACCGGCTACGGCCGCATCGTGCGCCGCGGCGACGACGTGCAGGCCATCGTCGAGCACAAGGACGCCAGCGCAGCGCAGCGCGCCATCCGCGAGGTCTACACCGGCATCATGGCGGCGCCGACGGCGCTGCTCAAGCGCTGGGTGATGGCGCTGAAGAACGACAACGCGCAGAAGGAGTTCTACCTCACCGACATCGTCGCGATGGCGGTAGCCGAAGGCGTGCCGGTGGTCGCCGCGCAGGCGGCCAGCGACACCGAGGTGCTCGGCGTCAACAGCCCCGTGCAGCTGGCCGACCTGGAGCGGCGCTTCCAGCGTCTGCAGGCCGAAGCGCACATGGAAGCCGGCGTGCGGCTGGCCGACCCGGCGCGCTTCGACCAGCGCGGCACGCTGGTCTGCGGCAGCGACGTCGAGATCGACCTCAACTGCATCTTCGAAGGCCGCGTGCAGATCGACGACGGCGCGCACATCGGCGCGAATTGCATCATCCGCGATGCGCACGTCGGCACCGGCGCGGTGATCCACCCCTTCACGCACATCGAAGGCGCGACGGTGGGCGCCGGCTCGCTGGTCGGCCCCTTCGCGCGGCTGCGTCTCGGCGCCGAGCTCGGCACCGAGGTCCACATCGGCAACTTCGTCGAGGTCAAGAACAGCACGCTCGCCGCCGGCGCCAAGGCCAATCACCTGGCCTACCTGGGCGACGCCACGGTGGGCGAGCGCGTCAACTACGGTGCCGGCAGCATCACCGCCAACTACGACGGCGCCCACAAGCACCGCACCGTGATCGGCAACGACGTGCACGTCGGCAGCAACTGCGTGCTGGTGGCGCCGGTGACGTTGGGCGACGGCGCCACCATCGGCGGCGGCAGCACGATCAGCAAGGACGCACCGGCCGGGCAGCTGACGGTGGCGCGCGCCCGGCAGGCGACACTCGCGGGCTGGCAGCGGCCGCGCAAGGCGGCCCCGAAAACCTAGCCGCCAGCAGCCGCCGCACCGGCCGCGGCGCGGTTGCGCAGCCAGCGTTGCAGCTGCTGCGCACTCAAAGGCGGACAGGCCAGGATGCCCTGCAGCGCGTCGCAGCCCAGCGCCACCAGGCCGTCGCGCTGCGCGGCCGTCTCCACGCCTTCGGCCAGCACCTGCAGGCCCAGGCCGTGGCCCATCTGGATCACCGCCGCGACGATGGCCGAAGCGCCGGCATCGCCGGGCAGACCCTCGACGAAGCAGCGGTCGATCTTGAGCACGTCCAGCGGCAGCCGCCGCAGGTGCTGCAGCGAGGTGTAGCCGGTGCCGAAGTCGTCCACCGCCAGCCGCACGCCCAGCCGGCGCAACCGCGTCAGCGTGGCGTGCGCGCCGTCCAGGTCGTCCATCAGCATGCGCTCGGTCAGATCCAGTTCGAGCAGTCCGCCGCTGGCGCCGGCCTGCGCCAGTGCGCTCGCGATGGTGTCGACGAAGTCGCGGGCCTGGAACTGCAGCGCGCTCAGGTTCACCGCCACCGGCACCTGCGCCAGGCCTTCACGGCGCCAGCGCTGGGCCTCGGCGAGGGCCGTCTGCAGGACCCAGCGGCCGATGGGCAGGATCAACCGCCGCGCCTCGGCCAGCGGGATGAAGCTCTCGGGCAGCAGCAGCCCCTGTTCGGGATGGTTCCAGCGCAGCAGCGCCTCGACGCCGAGCAACACGCCGTCGCTCAGGCGCAGCTGCGGCTGATAGTGCAGCACGAACTCCTGCGCGCGCACGGCCTGCGCCAGGCGGCCTTCCAGCGCCAGCTCGCTTCGCGCGGCCTCGGCCAGCGCCGGGCGGAAGAATTCGTAGCCGGCGCGGCCGCGCAGCTTGGCCTGGTACATCGCCGTGTCGGCGTGCTTGATCAATTCGGCGGCGCTGTCGCCGTGGTCCGGGAACAACGCCACGCCGATCGACGGCGTGACCGAGATCGCCACGCCTTCCAGCAGCAGCGGCGCGCCGACGGCGGCGAGCAGCTTGCCCGCGACCTCGGCCACCGCGGCGGCACCGGTGGGGCCCGAGAGCAGCAGCACGAATTCGTCGCCGCCGAAGCGGGCCACCAGGTCGGCTTCGCGCAGCGTGCCGATGATGCGCTCGGCCACCGTCTGCAGCAGCACGTCGCCCACCGGGTGGCCCAGCGAGTCGTTGACGCGCTTGAAGTGGTCGAGGTCGACGAACAGCAGCGCCAGGCCGTGGCCGCTGTCGCGCGCCTGCTGCAGCAGCACGTTGGTGCGCTCGATGAAGGCGGCGCGGTTGGGCAGGCCGGTCAGCACGTCGTGGTGCGCCAGGTGGTGGATGCGCGCCTGCGCCTCGACGCGGTCGCGGATGTCGCGCACGATCGTCATGCGCAGCCGCTCGCCCTGGTAGTGCATCGTGCGCACGATGAACTCCACCGGCACCAGGGTGCCGTCGGCGTGCAGCGCGACGCTGTCGTAGCCGATCTCGTGGCCGGCGGCAATCACGGCCTTGACCCGGTCGCGCTCGTCGGGCGCGATGAACTCCAGCGTCGAGCGGCCCATCATCCGTTCGGCGGTGTAGCCCAGCAGCGCCAGCACCGGCGGGTTGATGTCGGTGATGAAGCCGCCCTTGTGGAAGACGATGCCTTCGGCACTGGCCATCATGAACTTGGCCAGCCGCTCCTCGCTCTCGCGCAGCGCCGCCTCGGCCTGGCGGTGGCGCGTGATGTCGCTGATGAGCACGAAGGCGCCGATCGCCACGCCGCTGGTGTCGGTGTGCGGCAGCAGGTGGACCTCGATCGAGCGCAGCGTGCCGTCGGCGGCCTTGAGCTGGCGTTCGTAGCTGCTGCCCTTCTGCTCCCGCAGCACGACGTCGACCTGCGGCTGGATCGCCTGCGCCGCTTCGGCACCGATGACTTCGGCGACCGGGCGGCCCAGGATCAATTGCTCGTCGAAGCCGAACATCTGCGCGTAGCCCTGGTTGGCGTAACGGCAGATGTTCCCCGCCCGTTCGTAGTAGGCGATGGCCACCGGCACCGCGTTGCACACCATCCGGAACAGTTCCAGCTTGGCGTGCACGTCACGCAGACCGCGCTCAGGCGCGTCAGGCTTCATGTCGCGGCTTCGGCCACGCTGGCGGCCAGGCACAGGTCCTCCCAGGCCTTGGCCTTGTCGGGCAGGTTGCGCAGCAGGTAGGCCGGGTGGTAGGTGACGACCAGCGGCACGCCCTGGTAGCGGTGGACGCGGCCGCGCAGGCGTCCGACGGGCTCGTCGCTGCGCAGCAGCGACTGGACCGCAAAACGGCCCATGGCCAGGATCAGGCGCGGCCGCAGCAGTTCGATCTGGCGCACGAGGTACGGCTCGCACTGCGCCAGTTCTTCGGCCAAGGGGTTGCGGTTGCGCGGCGGCCGGCACTTCAGCGTGTTGGCGATGTAGACGCGCCGCGACGGTGGCGCCGGGCCGTCGTCGGTGCGGCTCAGGTTCAGCGCCGCCAGCATGCGGTCCAGCAGCTGGCCGGCGGCGCCGACGAAAGGCTCGCCGCTCAGGTCTTCCTGCTCGCCGGGGGCTTCGCCCACCACCATCCAGTGGGCCTGCGGATGGCCGACGCCGAACACCGTCTGCCTGCGGCTGTCGCACAGCGCGCAGGCGCGGCAGTTCGCGACCGCGTCGCGCAGGGCGGGCCAGTCCATCGCCGCGACACCGTCGATGCTGCGCGTCAGCGCGACCGGCCGGGTGGGCGCCGGGGCGGCCAGGGCGGTCGGTGCAGCGACGACCGATCGCTGCGCCGTCGCCGCGACTTCGGGCTCGGGGTCGGGCTCGGCTGCGGCCGCGGCCGCCGCCTGGCGCAGCGGCGGCGACCACACGCGCAGGCCCATCGCGCGCAGCATGCGGTGCTGGCGCTCAGACCAGGCCACGCGGACCTCCACCCAGCGCCAGGCTCATCACCAGCGCGTCCTCGCGGCCCTGCGCCGCAGGGTAGTAGCCGCGGCGCAAGCCGACCTCGGCAAAGCCGCGCCGCAGGTACAGCGCGCGTGCGCGCGGGTTGCTGCGCCGTACCTCGAGCAGCAACGTCGAAAGCCCCTGGCGGCGGCCGCTGTCCTGCACCGCGTCGAGCATCAGGCTGCCCAGGCCGCGGCCCTGGTGCGCTGGCGCGACCGTGATGTTGAGCAGGTGCAGTTCGTCGACGCCGGCCATGGCCACGAAGTAGGCCACGACCGCGCCCTCGTCGAGCAGCACCTCGGCCTGGTAGCCGGCAGCGAGCGAGTCGATGAAATTGCCGCGCGTCCACGGGAACGCATAGGCCGAGGCTTCGATGGCCTGCACGGCGTCGATGTCGGGGATCTTCATCGCGCGCCGGATCAGTTGTGGTTGCAGGCGCGCGCTCATCAGACGGCCCCGGCCTTGGCCTTGGCCCGCTCGCGTTCGGCCGTCGTCTGCGCCACCTTGTCGCGCAGGTACATCGGCAGCGCCGCTGCCGCGTCGACCCCGGCATCGTCGGCCACCGCGCGCACGGCCAGCCGCAGCAGCGCCGCGGCGCGGTCGTGTTCGTTGGCCAGCCGCGGGCCGTCGCACGGCAACAGCAGCCGGTCGCCGAAAGCCGCGAGCGCCGATCCGGCGAGCGCCTGCAGCGCCGCGCCCTGCCACTGCGCCTGCAGCGCGCTCAGGCTGTACAGCGCCGGTGCGACCAGCACCTGCCAGCGGCCAGCGCGCCAGCGGTAGCGCGCGGCGTAGGCTTCGTCCATGCGGGCATCCATCACGACGCCGATCTCGACTTCGTCGGCGCCCAGCTGCGCCCGCGCGTCCTCGGCCACGATGAGCAGGCTGTCCAGCGCGACGACGGGGCGCTGAAGTCCGAACCCCAGCCCCTGGGCCACGGCGCAGGCGGTGCGCAAGCCGGTGAAGGCGCCCGGGCCCTGGCCGAAGGCGATGGCGCCCAGATCGCCCCAGTCGAGGCCGGCTTCGGTCAGCAAGGCCTTCAGTTCGGGCAGCAGGCGCGCCGAGGCCAGTGCACCGCCAGCGGCCAGGCGGGTGAAGGAGCCGGCGGCCGAATGCACGCCGGCTGCGATCTGTTCGGTGGCCGTGTCCAGCGCCAGCACGGGCAGCTGCGACGGAGTCAGGTCGGGCATCGAACGAGTTTAGCCGTGCGATCATCGACCGCATGTTTCAGGTGTGTTTGGCCGTGCTTCATTCAGTGCAGGGATCTGGGAAAGAAGTGCGGCGGCTGGCACGGCTGGCCGCGGCCGTCATCGGCGCCGTGGCGCAGGCGACGGTGGCGGCGCAGGGCCTGCCAGCCGAAGCCGCACAGGCGCTGCAGCGCGCGCAGGTGCCGGCGGAGTCGATGTCGGTCGTGGTGCACGACCTGTCGAGCGGGCGCCGCGTGCTGCAGTGGCAGGAACAGCGCAGCGTCAATCCGGCATCGCTGGCCAAGCTGCTGACGACGATGGCGGCGCTGGACCGCCTGGGGCCGGCCTTCACCTGGTCGACGCCGGTGTGGCTGGCCGGGCCGGTGAAGGACGGCGTGCTCGACGGTGCGCTGCACATCAAGGGCAGCGGCGACCCCAAGCTGGTGTTCGAACGCGTCTGGCTGCTGCTGCGCCGCGTGCAGCAGCAGGGGGTGCGCGAGATCCGCGGCGACATCGTGCTCGACAACTCGGCCTTCGCCGTGCCCGAGGCCGACCCGGCCGACTTCGACGGTGAACCGCTGCGGCCGTACAACGTGCGGCCTTCGGCGCTGCTGCTGAACTTCCGCTCGGCGCTGTACACCTTCGTGCCCGACGAAGCCGCCGGCGTGGCGCGCGTGCTGACCGAGCCGCCGCTGGCCGCGACGCAGGTCGACCGCACGGTGCCGCTGGTGGCCGGGCCCTGCGGCGACTGGCGCGCCGCGCTCAAGGCCGGCTTCGAAGCCGGCCGCACGCGCTTTGCCGGCTTCTACGCGACGGCCTGCGGCGAGCTCCACTGGCCGGTGGCCGACCCCCAGCCCGCCACCTACGACGCGCGGCTGCTTGAAGGGCTGTGGAAGGAGATGGGCGGCCGGCTGCACGGCGTGGTGCGCGAAGGCCCGGCGCCGGCCGACCTCAAGCCCAGCTTCGAGCAGCGTTCGCCACCGCTGGCCGAGGTGGTTCGCGACATCAACAAGTACAGCAACAACGTGATGGCACAGCAGCTGTTCCTGACGCTGGCGCTGCAGGCGCGGCGCAACGGTGCGGCCGCACCCGAGGCCGCGCGCGAGACGGTGTCGCGCTGGCTGGCCGAACGCACCGGCGAGCTCGGCGCCGACGTGATGCTGGACAACGGCTCGGGGCTGTCGCGCAAGGGCCGCATCACCGCGCAGCGCCTGTCGCGGCTGCTTGAGCTGGCCCACGACAGCCCGGTGATGAGCGAGCTGATGTCGTCGCTGCCGGTCTCGGGGCTGGACGGCACGCTGCGCCGCTCGCGCGCCACGCCCGGCCGCGCGCATCTGAAGACGGGCTCGCTGCGCGACGTTGCCGGCGTCGCCGGCTACGTGCTGTCCAACAACGGCAAGCGCTACGCGGTGGTCGCCATCATCAACCACCCGCAAGCCCATGCGGCCAGACCGGCACTCGACGCGGTGGTGCAATGGACGATGCGCGACGCCCCGGCGCGCTGAACGCCGACGGCCCAGGACCCCAGCCACCATGCCCCTTCAGGATTTCATCGGCTACGCCGCCGCGGCGCTGACCACCGGCTCTTTCGTGCCGCAGGCGCTGCACACGCTGCGCACGCGCGACGTCAGCGGCATCTCGCTGGCCATGTACGGCACCTTCACGGTGGGCGTGGCGCTGTGGCTCGTCTACGGCCTGGCACTGGGCGAGTGGCCCATCGTCGCGGCCAACCTGGTGACGCTGGCGCTGGCAGCCACGATCCTGGTCACCAAGATCAGCGTCGAGCGCCAGCAGCGCAAGACCCGGAACAAGGCGCCGGCCGAGTAGGCCAGCGGACGTTCAGAAGGGGTTGCGCTGCGCCCGCTCCACGGCCAGCGCGCCGATCAGGCTCTGCCCGGACGCCGACAGCCGCGTGTCGTCGGCCCACAGGTACTGTGAAGACACCGCGCCGGCAGTGGCGGCGGTGGCCGTGGTGCACGCCGGCGGCGCGACGCTGCAGAAGCCGTCGCTGATGTTGGCGAAGCCGAAGCTCGCCGGCGAGCGGCCGATGGCCTGCGTGCGCAGGTCCATCTGCGCCAGGCCGACGAAGCGGCCGTCGAGCAGCACCTTCACGCCCAGGCGTTCGTTGAAGGCATTCGTCAGCCGCGTGATGAACGCGGCGCGGTCGACGCCGCTCGTCGTGTCGGCCGCCGCCTGCTTGCGCGCGTAGGGGCTCAGGCCCATGTCGGGCAGGTTGGAGACGATGACCTTGGCGCCGAGGTCGACGAGGCGGTTGACGACTGCCGCCATGCGGTCGCCGCGCTGGCGCGCTTCGTCGATCAGGCTGGCTTCGCTGCGCGTGGGGTACTGGCGGTAGAGCTCCAGCACGTCGTTGATGCCGGCCATCACCGCCACCAGGTCCTTGTCGGCGAAACCGCCGGCGGCGACCCGGGCATCCACCTGCGCGGCGACGTCGGCCACCGTGGCGCCCGGCGCCGCAAAGTTGAAGGCCTTGGGCACGGCCGGCGGCGTGGCGGTGTTGCACTCGGCAAAGACGAACCCGTAGTAGGCGGCCAGGCTCTGCACCCACAGCGGGTTGAGGTTGCAGTCGAAGGTGCTCGTGGTCTCGGTGCCGGCCAGGCCGTTGATGCCGTAGCGACGGCCGTCGCTGGTCATGGCGCTGTTGTCGTCGCCGAAGACGAACACGCGCTGCGCGATGAAAGGGTCGAACTGCGAAGTGCCGCCGCCGCAGGCGCCGATCAGGGCCACCGCGGCCCCGGCGACGGCCGCGGCCACGGCACGCTGCCAGCGTCGGATCGCCTTGCTGCTGAGAATCATCTGAACTCCGGTCTTCAATGTGGGTGGGGTGTGGCGCGGTGCAGGATCGCCGGAGCGCCGCGTCAGGCGGCGGCGCGCTGCAGGCGGTCGAGCACGCCGTCCCATTCGGCGCCCTGAGGGGGACGCTCGACCCAGATGGCGCTCACGCCCGCGGCGTCCAGTTCGCGCAACACCGAAAACAGGTCATGGGCCACCGCATCCGGCTCGGCGGACATCGTTCGATGTTGCCAGCCCGAGCCGCCGGTGGGCGCGAGGCGCGAGTATACCCCGATGGCCTGACCGGCCGGCGGCGGCTGCTGCAGGCGCAGCGCCAGTTCGGCCGCGGGCCACAGCGTGACGGGTGCCCGCGGCGCGTAGTGGGACTCCAGCGTGCCCGAGGCCCGCGGTGACGCCGCGTCGGGCGCCGCCAGCGGCTGGCCCAGCACGCGCTCGATCTGCTGGCGCGTCAGCTGCCCCGGCCGCAGCAGCGCCGGGCGCTCGCGCGTGCAGTCGACGATCGCCGACTCGATGCCCACCGCACAGGCACCGCCGTCAAGCACGAACAGGTCCGGCCCGAACTCCTCGGCCACGTGCGCCGCGGTGGTCGGGCTGACGCAGCCGAAGCGGTTGGCGCTGGGCGCAGCCACGCCCGGCACCCCGAGCCGGGCCGCCTGCTGCAGCAGCGCCAGCGCCAGCGGGTGCGAAGGCATGCGCAGGCCGATGCTGTCCTGCCCGGCGGCGGCAGCGGCCGCCATGCCGGTCTTGCGCGGCAGGATCAGCGTCAACGGCCCAGGCCAGAACGCCGCCATCAACTGCTGCGCCGCCGCCGGCACCTGCAGCGCAAACAGCGCCACCGCGTCGAGGCTTGCAACGTGCACGATCAAGGGGTGGTCGGCCGGCCGGCCCTTGGCGGCGAAGATGCGCGCGACCGCGGCTTGATCGTCGGCACGTGCGCCCAGGCCATACACCGTCTCGGTCGGAAACGCCACCAGCTCGCCCGCCGCGAGCCGCCGTGCGGCAGCGGCCAGGGTGGCTGCATCGGGGCTCATGGCGTCGTCAACCGGCGGCTTCGGTCAGCGCTTCAGAAGCCCTGCAGACCCAGGCGCTGCGCCGCGATCCGTGCCGTGCCGATCGCTGCTTCGGCGGTGGCCGCCGTGATCGTCAAGTGGCCCATCTTGCGACCCCGTCGCGGCTCGGCCTTGCCGTAGAGGTGCAGTCGCGCACCGGGCAGCGCCAGCACCGAGGGCCAATCCGGCGTCTGCGGCGCAGCGCCGGCCTGGAACCAGAGGTCGCCGAGCAGGTTGAGCATCACCGCGGGTGAGTGCAACCGCGGCTGCACCAGCGGCAGCCCGGCCAGCGTGCGCACCTGCAGGTCGAACTGCGACACGTCGCAGGCGTCGATGCTGTAGTGGCCCGAGTTGTGCGGGCGCGGCGCCATCTCGTTGGCCACCAGCGAGCCGTCCTGCAGCACGAAGAACTCCACGCACAGCACGCCCACGTAGGCCAGCGCCTCGGCCAGCCGGCGCGCCAGCGCCACCGCCTGCGCGGCCAGTTCGGGCGCCACGTCGGGCGCCGGGACCTGCGTGACGGCCAGGATGCCGTCGCGGTGCAGGTTCTGCTGCACCGGCAGCTCAACGCACTGGCCGTCGGCGCCGCGCGCGACGATGACGCTGATCTCGCGCTGCAGCGGCAGGCGCTGCTCGAGCACGCAGGCCACGCCGCCCAGCTGCGCCCACGCCGCCGGCAGGTCCTCGATGCGCGCGACGGACAATTGACCCTTGCCGTCGTAGCCGAGGCTGGCAGTCTTCAGGATGCCGGGCAGCAGCGAAGCCCACTCGGCCTGGGCGGCATCGGCCGCCGTGTCGATCAGCGCATGCGGCGCGCAGGGCACGCCGGCACGCTGGAAACAGGCCTTCTCGCGCGCACGGTGCTGGCACGTCTGCACGGCATCGGCCGGCGGCGACACCGTGCAGCTGCGCGCGAGCCGGCGCAGCGCGTCGGCCGGCACGTTTTCGAACTCGGTCGTCACGGCCTGGCAGCTGCGCGCCAGGTCGGCCAACGATGCAGCGTCGACGTACGGTGCGCACAGGTGGCGGTCCGCCGCGGCACCCGCCGGGCTGGCCGCGTCGGGCTCGAGCACCACGACGCGAAAGCCCTGCACCTGCGCCGCATGCACGAACATGCGGCCCAGCTGTCCGCCGCCCAGCACGCCCAACGTGCGCTGCGCGCCCGGCCACGGCGTGGTCACCGCAGGTCCTGCGTCATCGCACGGGCGGCTTCGGTCTGTTCGGCGCGGAACTGGTTCAGGCGCTGCAGCAAGTCGGCGTCGCCCGACGCCAGCATCGCCACGGCGAACAGCGCCGCGTTGGCAGCGCCCGCCGGGCCGATGGCAAAGGTCGCCACCGGGATGCCCTTGGGCATCTGGACGATGGAGTACAGCGAGTCGATGCCGCTGAGCTGCTTGCTGGGCACCGGCACGCCGAGCACCGGCACGGTCGTCTTGGCAGCGAGCATGCCCGGCAGGTGCGCCGCGCCACCGGCCCCGGCGATGATCGCCCGGAGGCCGCGCGCTTGCGCCGCCTCTGCATACGCGAACATGTCGTCGGGCATGCGGTGCGCGGAGACCACGCGCCTTTCGTACTCGACCTGGAAACGATCCAGCATCTCGGCGGCGTGGCGCAGGGTGTCCCAGTCGCTGGAGGAGCCCATGAGGAGGGCGATGGTGGGGGGCATGGGGGGAGTGCGTAGGCAAACTATGTCATCAGCGATCATGGACAACTGCAGACGATCTACTGATTCTTCCAATTTTAGGTTCTTTGAAACGGCGAAAGCTGCGACTGAAGAGAGCTTACCGCCGCCTCATGTTCCGCGATCGATGCAGCTAGGTCTGAAGCGCGCTGTGACACGTCGCCGAAGCGCGCGTCCATCCGGCTGAGCTCAGAAGCTACCCAGGCTGCGACTAGGCGATCGTCCACATCCAGTGACGAGACCGAGCTAGGGTCACTCTGCGCGAAGGCTCTGATAGCCAAGTCCATGCGGCCAACGGATGCATGGCAGAAAGCTACTTCGAGCGCAAGAAGCGAACTGTTGAAGTGTCCTGCTGGGAACGGCCCGGCCCTGCTCATTGCGTCGAGGCTCGCCAGCGCGGTCTCGTACCGTCCCTCTATGAGGCCAAGTCTCGCCTCCGATAGATCGATGTAGCTAGAGTGCGCCCTCACGCCCGCTAGGCCCTGAAGATTCCGTGCCGAAGCTAGCTCCATTCGCGCCAGCTTAAGTTCCTCCGGAACAACGGAGCCCTTGCACCTCTGGGCGCACAACCACGCTACCCCGAATGCTGCTTTGTTGTACAGCAGCGCATCGATACTCGCTTGATCGCCTTCCGCAATGGCGTGATTCCTGCCCTCAAGGAACCAGTGCTGGCTGTCAGCTGTGCGCCCACAAAGTGCAAAGCCGAGAGAAATGACGATGGCGCTACGGGTCCATGTTGAGTGATCTTCGGCTCTTGCGTTTTCGCAGGCTTGCTGAATCGATCGAAAGGCCGATTCGAACTTCGAGTCTTCAAATTCAAGAAAACCGCGCCAGGCTGAAGCAAGTGCAATGATCTCTCTGTCCTTCATGGCTTGGCCCAGTAGCTGCGCTCGGGCCACTCGATCCGCCGCACCAGGGGCAAGCTTCTCGTAGTACATCAGCAGAGCTTCGGCGAGCATGACCAGCGCCGTTACTCTTCCGCTTCGACCATCGCCAAACGTCTTGCGAATGTTCGCAATGGTCTCGCCAGCCTCTTGAAAGCGACCGACTCGCGCCAAATAGGCCGCACGTTTCGCTTCAAGTTCTGCGCGTCGATATGGATCGGACTCACTGAGCAGTTGCTCATCGATGCGCAAGATCAGTTTGCTCACGGCAAGACCCTCCCGTCGGTTCAAACTGCTACGGATTTAATCTCTACAAGATTGCTGGTGTTCCCCAATGGAGGCTACCAAAGAAAAAGGCCCAGCGAACTGGGCCTCGAAGTCAGGAACCGCCTGAGTCTTGCTAGCAAGACTCAGGTGAGTCCAACTAGGGCTTGTTCCCAGTTGGGAACGGCCATGCCGCTGCCGGATTGAGCGTCGTCTTTGCAGGCGCAGGGGCAGCAGGGGCAGTAGGCGCGGCAGGGGCCGGCTTCTTAGCCGCCTTCTTTGCCGCAGCCTTCTTGGTCGCCGGCTTCTTGGCCGCCGCCTTCTTAGGCGCAGCCTTCTTCGCCGGTGCGGCCTTCTTTGCCGCAGCCTTCTTCGGCGCCGCCTTCTTCGCTGCCGCCTTCTTCGGCGCGGCCTTCTTCGGCGCGGCCTTCTTGGCAGCGGCCTTCTTCGGCGCGGCCTTCTTCGCTGCCGCCTTCTTCGGCGCGGCCTTCTTCGCGGCGGCCTTCTTGGCCGGAGCCTTCTTCGCCGCAGCCTTCTTGGGTGCAGCCTTCTTCGCAGTTGCCATAACGATCTCCTTGATCAAGTTACAAAAAACACCGTGCCACGTCTGGCAGCCCGGTGATTCATCGCCCGGTGGTCTGCCAAGGAGCTTTCGCTCCCTGGCGGTCGCCCCAGTGCGATGAACGGGGTCACGAACCTGGACACGGTCTGACGCCGGTCTTGATTCGCAATTCTTGATCTCTCACTTGCGCGGTTGCGCGGCAGTGCCCAGGCTGCCGCGGCCGCGCTTTGCGGAGTCGCTGTGCAGGGCTGAATGCTCAGTCCCACGCCAGCGCGCCGCCGGTCTGGTAATCGATGACTCGGGTCTCGAAGAAATTGCGTTCCTTCTTCAGATCGATCATCTCGCTCATCCAAGGGAACGGGTTCTCCTCGTTCGGGAACAAAAGCTCCAGGCCGATCTGCGTCGCGCGCCGGTTGGCGATGTAGCGCAGGTAGCCCTTGAACATGTTGGCATTCAGGCCGAGCACGCCGCGCGGCATGGTGTCCTCGGCGTAGCGGTACTCCAGTTCCACTGCCTTCTCGAACAGTGCTTTGATCTCGGCCTTGAAGGCCGCCGTCCACAGGTGCGGGTTCTCGAGCTTGATCTGGTTGATGAGGTCGATGCCGAAGTTGCAGTGCATCGACTCGTCGCGCAGGATGTACTGGTACTGCTCGGCCGCGCCGGTCATCTTGTTCTGGCGGCCCAGCGACAGGATCTGCGTGAAGCCGACGTAGAAGAACAGACCCTCCATCAGGCAGGCGAAGACGATCAGGCTCTTCAGCAGCGTCTGGTCGGTCTCGGGCGTGCCGGTGTGGAAGTGCGGGTCCATGATCGCGTCGATGAACGGGATCAGGAATTCGTCTTTCTCGCGGATCGACGAGACCTCGTGGTAGGCATTGAAGATCTCGCTCTCGTCCAGCCCCAGGCTCTCGACGATGTACTGGTAGGCGTGGGTGTGGATCGCTTCTTCGAAGGCTTGGCGCAGCAGGAACTGCCGGCATTCCGGCGCCGTGATGTGGCGGTAGGTGCCCAGCACGATGTTGTTGGCGGCCAGCGAATCGGCGGTGACGAAGAAGCCGAGGTTGCGCTTGATGATCCGGCGCTCGTCTTCGGTCAGGCCGTTGGGATCTTTCCAGGTCGCGATGTCGCGCGACATGTTGACCTCGTTCGGCATCCAGTGGTTGGCGCAGCTGGAGAGGTACTTCTCCCACGCCCACTTGTACTTGAAGGGCACCAGCTGGTTGACGTCGGTCTGACCGTTGATGATGCGCTTGTCGGCGGCGTTGACGCGGCGCGCAGAAGCGGCTGCAGCGGGCTTGGCGGCCGTCGTCGTTGAGGCCATCCGCGGCGCTGCAACGCTGCTTGCCACAGGCTGCGCAGAGACGGACTGCGAAAACGCTGCGGAGTGCATCACCGGTGCTGCCGCCAGCTCGCGCAGCGCCGCCGACGGGTTGGCGCGCGGCGCGAGAACCGGCGCGTGATTCGAACTGTTCTTGACTTCGTCTTCCCAGACCAGCATGTGCGTATGTCCTGTCTTCTCGAATTATCGGAGTGTTGCTCGCAAACACCAAGCACTGGTTGACTTTGCGACGTTCTCGTTGTTGCAGCAGCGCATCGACTCGACGCACTTGCCGCGTCGATGCGAACACTTCATCACGTTCCGGATCACGCTCTGACGCGCGCTCTCACTGACAGGCTTCGCAGTCCGGGTTGTCGATCGAACAGAACTGGATGTCGCTCGCGGGCACCGTGTTCGCGGCTTCGATCGCACCGCTCGACTGCGTGTTCGACACCGCGTTGAGTGCACCCGGCGCAACCGTCGACTTCTCGGAGTACGTGGCGCTGGTGGTGCGCAGGTAGTAGGTGGTCTTCAAGCCGCGCAGCCACGCAAGCTTGTAGGTCTCGTCGAGCTTGCGGCCCGATGCGCCGGCCATGTAGATGTTGAGCGATTGCGCCTGGTCGATCCACTTCTGGCGCCGTGCGCCGGCTTCGACGAGCCAAAGCGCGTCGACTTCGAAGGCCGTGCCGTACAGGCGCTTGAGTTCTTCGGGCACGCGGTCGATCGGGCGCAGCGAACCGTCGAAGTGCTTGAGGTCCATGACCATCACGTCGTCCCACAGGCCGAGCTTCTTGAGGTCGCGCACCAGGTACTCGTTGATCACCGTGAACTCGCCCGAAAGGTTGCTCTTGACCGAGAGGTTGCCGAAGCTCGGCTCGATCGACGCGTCCAGGCCGATGATGTTGCTGATGGTCGCCGTGGGCGCGATGGCCACGCAGTTGCTGTTGCGCATGCCGTGCTCCTTGATGCGCGCGCGCAGCGTGTCCCAGTCCATCGTGCTGGACCGGTCGACCTCGACGTACTGCGCACCACCGCGCGCCTCGGCCAGCAGGTCCAGCGTGTCCTGCGGCAGGATGCCGCGGTCCCACAGGCTGCCGCGGTAGCTGCTGTAGCGGCCGCGTTCGGCGGCGAGTTCGCTGCTCGCCCAGTAGGCGTAGTAGCAGACGGCCTCCATGCTGCGGTCGGCGAAGTCCACCGCCTCGGCGCTGGCGTAGGGCACGCGCAGCTGGTACAGGCAGTCCTGGAAGCCCATGATGCCCAGGCCCACCGGGCGGTGGCGCAGGTTGCTGTCGCGCGCCTTCTTGACGGCGTAGTAGTTGATGTCGATGACGTTGTCGAGCATGCGCATCGCCGTCGCGGTGGTGCGCTTGAGCTTGTGATGGTCGATCTGGCCGTCTTTCAGGTGCTGCGGCAGGTTGATGCTGCCCAGGTTGCAGACCGCGATCTCGGTGTCGCTGGTGTTGAGCGTGATCTCGGTGCACAGGTTGGACGAGTGCACCACGCCCACGTGCTGCTGCGGGCTGCGCACGTTGCAGGCGTCCTTGAAGGTGATCCAGGGATGCCCGGTCTCGAACAGCATCGACAGCATCTTGCGCCACAGGTCCTTGGCGGGCATGCGCTTGAAGAGCTTGATCTCGCCGCGGTCGACCTTGGCCTCGTAG
>JAYUPN010000181.1:0-10377 GCA_043760065.1 Rubrivivax sp. | reverse complement strand
ACGGCGGCGGCGCCGGCGCCCTGGATCGCGTCCGAGCCCGCAGCCGCCGCCGGGACGGCGGGCGCCGACGCGGCATCCCCGCCGAGCGCGGCGCCGCTGGCGCCCTGGCTGGCCGACCTCAAGCGCGACGCCCGCACGCGGCTGGACGCCCACGAGGCCGAGGTCTGGGAGACGCTGACGCAGCAGTTCGAGGCGACCTTGATCCAGACCGCGCTGGAGATCACGCGCGGCCGCCGCATCGAGGCCGCGCAGCGTCTGGGCATCGGCCGCAACACGATCACGCGCAAGATCCAGGACCTGGGATTGCCGGACTGAGGCAGCGCCGGCCCGGCCGGCCGTCACAGGTCCAGCGTGACGACCACCGGCGCGTGGTCGCTCGGCCGCTCGTTCTTGCGTGGCAGCTTGTCGATGTGGCAGGACAGCACGCGCGGCTTCAGCGCCGGGCTGACCAGGATGTGGTCGATGCGCAGGCCCTGGTTCTTGCGGAAGGCCAGGTTGCGGTAGTCCCACCAGGTCCAGGGCTTGGGCGGCTGTTCGAAGAGCCGGAACGCGTCGGTGAGGCCGAGGTCGAGCAAGCCCTGGAAGTGCGCACGCTCCTGCGGCGTGCACAGCACCTGGCCGGCCCAGGCCGCCGGGTCGTGCACGTCGCGGTCTTCGGGGGCGATGTTGAAGTCGCCCATCAGCACGAGCTGCGGGTGGGCCTCGAGCTCGGCCTTCAGGTAGGCGGCCAGCTTGTCCAGCCAGCCGAGCTTGTACATGAACTTGTCGCTGTCGACGCTCTGCCCGTTGGGCACGTAGGCGCCGATCACGCGCACACGCCCGGACGGGCTGTCGACGGTGCCGGCGATGACGCGGGCCTGCGCGTCGTCGTGCCCGGCGATGTTCTTCACCACGTCCAGTGCCTTGCTGCGGCTGAGCAGCGCGACGCCGTTGTAGGTCTTTTGGCCGAACCACTGCACCTGGTAGCCGGCGGCCTGGATGGCGGCGTGCGGAAACTTGTCGTCGGTGAGCTTGGTCTCCTGCAGCACCAGCGCGTCCATCGGGTTGGCTGCCAGCCAGTCCAGCACCTGCGGCAGGCGCACGGCCAGGGAGTTGACGTTCCAGGTGGCGAACTTGAGCATGGGCGGTGGTGGTTGATGTCCGGCGGCAGCAGGCCTCAGGCGCGCTTTCGCCGATGGTAGGTGACGAAGTGGAACCGCAGCGGGCCGGCGTCGGCTGGCGCGCTGCGCGAGACTTCCTCGAACGCTGTGCGGTCCCAGGCCGGGAAGTGCACGTCGCCAGCGAGCTCGGCGTCGACCTCCGTCAGCAGCAGCGTGTGCGCACGCGGCAGCGCCCGCGCATACAGCTCGGCGCCGCCGATGACGAACACGCGCGGCGCGCCGGCCAGCCGCGCCAGCGCGCCGTCGAGGTCCTGGGCGACCTCGGCGCCGGGCGCCTGCCAGTCCGCGTTGCGGCTGAGCACCACGTTGCGGCGCCCGGGCAGCGGCCGAAAGCGCGCTGGCAGCGAGTCCCAGGTCTTGCGGCCCATGATCACCGGGCAGCCCATCGTGGCCTGCCGGAAGTGGCGCTGGTCGGCCGGGTGGCTGAAGACGAGCGCGTTGTCGCGGCCGATGACGCCATTGCGCGCCACGGCGGCGATGAGCACGATCTCTGGGCCTGGCGCGGGTGCGGTCGTCATCGTCCCGCATTGTCTCGCGGGCCACGCACCGGGCCTGCTCAGGGCACGCTGAAGCGCACGATGCTGCTGCGCGTGAGCACCAGCAGCGCGCCGTCGGCCGCGGCCAGCACGTCGACCGGGCTGCCGCTGACGCTGCCGAAGGCATAGGCCGCGTTGCCGTTGGCGAGGTCGATGACGCCGACGAAGCGGTTGACGTAGTCGGCGAAGAAGTAGTTGCCGCGCCAAGGCGAGCCGAGTGCACCGCTGTCGGGATAGAAGGCGCCGCCGGCGATCGCGAAGCCGACGAAGAAGCCGCCCGGCCCCGAGCCAGCCGGCGTGGCCGCGCTGTGCTTGTAGGCGAAGAGCGGCCCGGTGCGGCCGGCGGTCACGCTGTCGGGCCCCTCCGAGGACGGCCAGCCATAGTCGGCGCCGGCGACCCCCAGGTTGACCTCTTCCCAGGTGTTCTGGCCGACGTCGTTGATGTGGATGCGGCCGCTGCCGGGTTGCACGGCGAAGGTGTAGGGGTTGCGCAGGCCGCGTGCCCAGATCGCCCGCGCCAGGCCGGTCTGCGTCGCGAAATGGGGGTTGTCGGTGGGGATGCTGCCGTCGTCGTTGAAGCGCAGCAGCTTGCCCAGCGGCGTGTTCAGGCTGGGTGAATTGCTGCTGCCGGCGTTGTCGCCCACGCCGACGGAGAGCTTGCCGTCGACGCCGAAGTGCAGCGCGCCGCCGTTGTGGTTGGTGGCGCCGGACAGCGCCGGCAGGTCCACCAGCGCGAGTTCGCTGCCGGCCTGCGCCAGGTCGGCGTCGACGGCGCTGGCGGTGAAGCGGCTGATGCGGTTGTGCGGGCCGCCGCTCGGGGTGGTGTAGTGCACGTAGACCCAGCCGTTGCTGGCGAACGACGGGTGCAGCGCGACGCCGATCAGGCCGCGTTCGCCGGCCGCGTCGACGGCCAGACTCAGGAAAGGCGCGCTCAGCAGCGCGCCGGCCTTGACGACGCGCAAGGCGCCGCCCTGCTGCGCGACGAAGAGTCGCCCGTCGGGCGCTTGCGCGATGGCTGTGGCGGCGTTCAGGCCGCCGACCCAGTTCTCCTGCCGCGTGACGCCCTGCGGCTGCGTGCGGCTGCCGCCGAACTGCACCGTGGCCTCGGCCCAGGCCGAGACGTTGCCGGCAGCATCGCGCGCCCGCGCCCGCAGCACGTGCTGCCCCGAGGCGTGGGCCGCGGTGTCGACGCTGGCGCTGTAGGGCGGCGCGGTGCGCGGGCTGCCGATGGCCACGCCGTCGATCTGGAACTCGACGCTGGCCACGCCGACGTTGTCGCTGGCCGTCGCTGCCAGGGCGAGGGTGCCGGCGAGGCCACTGGCCAAGGCCGCCGGCGAGGTCAGCGCCACGGTGGGCGGCTGCGTGTCGGCCGTTGCCACGCTCACGCTGACCAGCACGGCGGTGCTGACGGTGCTGGCGCCGGCGTCGTCGGTGGCGCGCGCCGTCAGGCTGCGCGCGCCGCCAGTGGCCGGCGTCCAGGCCAGTGAGTAGGGCGGCGAGGTGAGCTCACCGAGCAGTGTGCTGGCGTCGAAGAAGGCCACGCGCGCGATGCTGCCGTCGCTGTCGGCCGCCAGCGCGGTCAGCGTCACGGCCACGCCGGTGGTCGCGGTGGCCGGCGCCGAAAGGCTCACCGTCGGCGGCACGTTGGTCGCCGGTCCGGCGTCGACGAAAGTCGCGGTCAGCGTGGTGTCGGCGGCAGGTGTGTTCAGGGTGTGGCTGGCGGCGCCGCCGTCGCTCCAGCTGGCGAATCGGTAGCGGCGACCGCCGAAGACCTGGTCGGCGGCGCCGAGGTCGCGCTCGGTGCCGACCACGCCCGTGAAAGCCGAGCCGCCCGTGAAGGCCTGACCGTCCAGCGTCAGCGCCAGGCCTGCCGGCGCGGTGTTCAGCGTCACGCGCGACTTGCGCGGCAGCACGTCGCGCGTGACCTCGGTGCTCAGGCCCGCACTGTCGGTGGCGCGCAGGTGCAGGCGGTAGAAGATGTTGTCCGATGTTTCGCCGCGGGCCGGAATCGACACCGTGCCACCGGCGCCCACGGTCTGGGCCTGGAACGGGTGGACGTGCGTGTCGTGGTGCAGCTCGATCCACCAGCTCAGCCGCTCCGCTGCCAGCGTGCCGTCCTCGGCATCGCTGCCCTCGACCGCCACCGTCAGGTTCTGCCCGGCACTGAACAGCGCCCCCGTTGCAGGCGCCATGATGCGCGGCGTGGGAGCCTGGTTGGTCGCGGGTGCATCGCTGCTGCCGCCGCAGGCGGCCAGGGCCGTCGACAGGACACAAGCACTGAGCCATGCGCGCATGGACTTCCTCCTGCGCACATTGTGTCGGCGGCACGCGGCTGGGCCCGTCACAAGGTGTTGGTGCGCGGCGCCCGCGCCGGCGATCAGACCGCGACCGGGGCCTTGATGGCCGGGTGCGGGTCGTAGCCCTGGACTTCGAAGTCCTCGAGCGCGTAGTCGAAGATCGACGCCGGCTGGCGCTTGATCACCAGCTTCGGGCAGGCGCGCGGCTCGCGCGACAGCTGCAGCCGCACCTGCTCGAAGTGGTTGTTGTAGATGTGGCAGTCGCCGCCGGTCCAGATGAAGTCTCCGACCGCCAGGCCGCACTGTTGCGCCAGCATGTGCGTCAACAGCGCGTAGCTGGCGATGTTGAAGGGCACGCCCAGGAAGATGTCGGCGCTGCGCTGGTACAGCTGGCAGCTGAGCTTGTGGTCGGCGACGTAGAACTGGAAGAAGGCGTGGCACGGCATCAGCGCCATCTTCGGCAGCTCGGCCACATTCCAGGCGCTGACGATGATGCGGCGGCTGTCGGGGTTGCTCTTGAGCTGCTCGACGACCTGCGCGATCTGGTCGACGTGGCCGCCGTCGGGCGTCGGCCAGCTGCGCCACTGCACGCCGTAGACCGGGCCCAGGTCACCGTCGGGTGCGGCCCATTCGTCCCAGATCGTCACGCCGCGCTCCTGCAGCCAGCGTGCGTTGCCGTCGCCGCGCAGGAACCACAGCAGCTCCAGGATCACGGCCTTGAGGAACACCTTCTTGGTCGTGATCAGCGGGAAGCCCTGGTTCAGGTCAAAGCGCATCTGGTGGCCGAAGACACTTTTCGTGCCGGTGCCGGTGCGGTCGGTCTTGGCCACGCCGTGCTCGAACACGTGGCGCATCAGGTCTTCGTACGGGGTCTGGAGCGGGCGCTGCTGCATGGGGGCGGATTATCGGACGGCGGGTTCGGCGGCGCAGGTGCGCTCAGCCCGCTTCGGCCAGCGCCAGCGCGGGTTGCAGGTCGAACTGCATCGACGCCAGCCGCGCGTACAGGCCGCCGCGCGCGACGAGTTCCTGGTGGGTGCCGATGTCGGCGATGCGCCCGCCGTCCATGACCACGATGCGGTCGGCCTTCAGCACCGTGGCCAGGCGGTGTGCGATGACCAGCGTCGTGCGGTCGGCCATGGCTGCTTCCAGCGCGGCCTGCACGACGCGTTCGCTCTCGGCGTCGAGGGCACTGGTGGCTTCGTCGAGCAGCAGCAGCGGCGGGTTCTTCAGCATCGCGCGCGCGATGCTGATGCGCTGCCGCTGGCCGCCCGACAGCCGCACGCCGCGCTCGCCCAGGTAGGTGGCGTAACCCTCGGGCAGGGCGCTGATGAACTCGTGCGCGAAGGCGGCCTTGGCAGCGGCATGGACCTCGGCGTCGCTGGCCTCGGGGCGGCCGTAGCGGATGTTCTCGAGCGCACTGGTCGAGAACACGGTGCTGTCCTGCGGCACGATGCCCACGCGCTGGCGCAGCGCCTGCAGCGCGGCCTCGCGCACCGGCACGCCGTCGATGCACACGCTGCCCTGCTGGGTGTCGTAGAAGCGCAGCAGCAGCTGGAACACGGTGCTCTTGCCGGCGCCGCTGGGCCCCACCAGCGCCACCGTTTCGCCGGCACGGACCTGCAGCGAGAAGCCGCTCAGCGCCGCCTGCTTGGGGCGCGAGGGGTAGTTGAATGTCACGTTCTCGAAGGCCACCGCCGAGCCGCCGCGCACCGCGGGCAGCAGTCGCGGCGCGGGCGGGTCGGCCACCGGGGACGTCGCCGACAGCAATTCCATCAGCCGCTCGGTGGCGCCGGCGGCGCGCAGCAGGTCGCCGTAGATCTCGGACAGCACGGCCACGGCGCCGACGAAGATGATGACGAAGACCACCGTCTGGCCCAGGTGGCCGGCGCTGATCTTGCCCGCGATGACGGCCTGCGTGCCCTGGTACAGCCCCCACAGCAGCGCGCCGAAGGTGGCGGTGATCATGAAGGCCACCAGCAGCGCCCGCACGCGCGTGCGCTTGCGCGCCGTGGCGAAGGCGTCCTCGGTGCTGCGGTCGAAGCGTTCGGCTTCGCGGCCTTCCTGCACGTAGCTCTGCACGACCGGGATCTCGGCCAGCACCTCGGCGGCGATGGCGCTGCTGTCGGCGACACGGTCCTGGCTGTCGCGGCTGAGCGTGCGCACGCGGCGGCCGAAGTAGATGCTGGGCAGCACCACCAGCACCAGGATGCCCAGCACCTGCGTCATCACGAGCGGGTTCGTGATCACCAGCGCCAGCAGCGCGCCGATGCCCATCACGACGTTGCGCAGGCCCATGCTCAGGCTGGAGCCGACGACCGTCTGCACGAGCGTGGTGTCGGTGGTCAGCCGCGACAGCACCTCGCCGGTCTTGGTGCTCTCGAAGAACTCGGGGCTCTGACGCAGCACGCGCGCGTAGACGGCGTTGCGCAGGTCGGCGGTGATGCGCTCGCCGAGCCAGCTCACCATGTAGAAGCGCAGCGCCGAGAACACGCCCAGCGCCGCCGCCACGGCAAAGAGGGCCAGGAAGTGCTCGCGCAGCGCCATCACGCGCTCGCCGGGGTCGGCCGCCACCAGGCCCTGGTCGATGAGCACCTTGAGGGCCAGCGGAAAGGCCAGCGTGCTCAGCGCCGCCATCACCAGGAAGACGCCGGCCAGGGCCACGCGCCCGCGGTAGGGTCGGATGAAGGGCAGCAGCCCCGAGAGCGAGCGCGGCGACCGGGCGGCCGCGCGGGAAGGGTCGTCTTTGGCCATGTCGACGAGTCTATGCGCCGGCCGGGGCTGCTCCGGGGCGATGCGCGGCGGCAACAACCGCTCCCTTAGGCCCGACAGACGCCCGACAGACGCCCGACAGACGGTGACAGTTGCGTCACACCCCCGCATCTGAATGGTCATTCAGCGAGCGCCGGTTGTGGTCGAATAAGGGTTGTTGACGGGCGCCCGATGACCAAGCCGATGCCACTCCTCCCGCTGGCTGCCGACAAGCCGGCAGCCGCCCGCGTGCCCGCCTCGACGCGCATCGCGCTGCCCTGGCTGGCTGCGGCCTTGATGGCCGTGGCGGTGCTGCTGGCGGCGCTGCTCACCTGGGGCCTGGCGACGGCGCTGGGTGGCGCGGCCGCTTGGCAGGCCCCGCTGGCGGCTGCGCTGGCGGTGGCTGGCGCGTCGATTCCCGCCGCTGCGCTGTTGCTGCGCCTGCAGCGCGAGGCCGCCGGCGGCGCCCCCGTCTGCGGCGGCGTCAACGGCCCGGTCGGCGCGACGCGCGCGGTGTTCCTCGAACTCGCCGGCCGCGAATGGGCGCGGGCGCGCCGCTACGGCTCGGGCGCGGCCTTGCTGCTGGTCGACGTCGACCGCTTTGCGCGCCTGGTCGAGTCGCGGGGCGGCGTCGTCACCGACGCGGTGCTGGCCGAGATGCTGCGCCAGACCGCGCCCACGCTGCGCGGTGCCGATCTGCTGACGCGCTTTTCCGAGTCGCAGATGGCGGTCTTCCTGTCCCATGCCGACGCGACGGGAGCGCTGGACGTGGCCGAACGCATCCGCGAGCGCACCGAGCAGATGGCCATGCCGCTGCAGCGCGAAGCCAGCTCGCGCAACCTGCGCGTGACGGTCAGTGTCGGCGTGTCGCAACTGCGCCCGGCGCACCTGAACCTGCAGGCGCTGGTCGACGACGCCCAGGAAGCCGTCTATGCCGCGCGCCAGGCCGGCGGCAACTGCGTGCGCGCGGCGCCGGTGGACGGCACGCAGCTCAATGCGGCCGGACCCTGGCTCGACGACCACCGCGCACGGCCGAAGTAGTCAGCCGAGCCGCAGCGGCGCGGCGTAGCCGGTCATCTCCAGGTAGCCCAGGCCGACGCGGCGGCCCTGCACATCGCGCAGCTCGCTGAGTCCTTCCCAGTAGATCGTGCCGGTGCTGCCGCGGCTGTCGAGTTCCTGCGCGTCGAGCAGGCTCTGCACTTCGAAGGCCCCGGCCGGCGTTCGCACCTGCCACTGCACTGGGTAGCGGGCGCCGCTGCCTGGGCTGTGCCAGACGCGGCCGGCGGTGAACACCACCTGGTCGGGCGCAAAGACCTGAACCGGGCCGCCGGCGCCGCGCCAGCTGCCGCCGGCCCACAGCGTGCTGCCGTCGCGCCGGCGCAGCACGAAGGCCGTCAGCGCGCTGCCGTCGAACAGGTTGATGCCGATCCAGTCCCAGCCCACGGCTTGCGGGTGCAGGATCTGCTCGCTCCACTCGTGGTCGAGCCAGGCGCGGCCGACGCGGCCGTCGGCGGTCGTTGCCGCCAGTTGCGGCTCGCTGTAGTAGTGGCTGGCCTGTGACTCCTCGGGCCCCTTGCGCGAGAAGCCGCCGTCGCCTTGCAGCAGCGGCGGCTGGGTCGGCTGCAGGCCGAGGTCGAGCGCGAACCCTCGCGCCGGGATGCGCGCCTGCCAGCGCCCGTCCGCGCGGCGCAACTGCCAGTTGCCGATCTGCACCTGGCCGTCGTCGAGCTGGGCATGCGCGTGGGCGGCCTGGGTGTCGCCCGACCAGCGGGCGATGCGCTGGTCGTGCTGGTGCGTGGCACCCTGCGGCGCGAGTTGCGTCAGCGCGGCGTGCGCAAACAGCAGTTGGCGCGCGGCGAAGCGGCTGCGGTTGTGCTGCGCCAGCCCGGTGCGGCTGCGGAAGAAGGTGAGCTGGAAGCCCGCCGCCGGCGCCTGCGGCGTGCCCAGCCAGCCGGTGGCGTACCACCACTCGGTGCGCACGCCGAGGTGGGCGCCGTGGTCGCGCGGGAACTCGATGCGCCGGCCGCGGCGCACCGGGTCGTCGGCCGCCGCGCGCACGGCCGCCGCCGCGGGCGGGCCGCCGAGTGCGGCCAGCAGCAGCGCGCGACGAAGCGGGCTCATCGGGCCCCCAAGACGCTTCGCGTCGTCCCCCCGTGGGGGAGCGAGCGCCTTCGGAGCGGCCGCGCGGCGCTCACCAGTCCTCCTTGACCGACATCACGGCCAAGCGCCCGGCAGCATTGCGTGCGCACAGCGCGGCGGTGGCGACGCCCGCGGCCATCACCGCGGCGGCCAGCGCGGCCAGATGCAGCCACGGCAGCACGAGGTCCATCGTCCAGTGAAAGCTCTGCGGGTTGACGACGAACACCAGCACCATGCTGATCGCCAGCCCCAGTGCCAGACCCATCACCACGCCGGCCGCCACCCACGCCGCCGCTTCAGCAGCCACCACCCCCACCACCTGGCGCCGCGTCAGCCCCAGGTGCGACAGCAAGCCGAACTCCTTGCGCCGCGCCAGCACCTGCGCCGACAGGCTGGCCGCGATGCCGACGAGTCCGATCGCGATGGCCACCACCTGCAGGTAGTAGGTGACGGCAAAGCTGCGGTCGAAGATGCGCAGCGAGATCCGCCGCAGATCGGCACTGGAGGCGAATTCGAGCAAGGCCGGATCGGGCAGCAACGCGCGCAGCCCGGCCTGCACGGCGGCGACGTCGGCACCCGGCGCCAGCGTCAGCGCCAGGTCGTTCAGCCGCAGGTCGCCCGTGAGGCGCTGGTAGTCGGCGCTGTCCATGACCACGGCGCCGAACTGGCGTGCGTAGTCGCGCCAGACGCCGCGCACGCGCACCGGCCGCAAGCCGCTGGCCAACGGCAGCTCGATCACACGGCCCGGTGTGGCGCCGTAGAGCGCCACCAGCGCCTCGCTGACGAAGACGCCGACCTCGCCGGCGCGCGGCGGCAGCGGTGCCTGCAACAGCGGCAGCTGCGCCGCCGGGTCGGACAGGGGCCGCGCGATCAGCGTCACCGACGGGCGGCCGCTGGCCATCTGCAGCGGCTGCAGCCGCGAGGCTTCGAGCCGTACGACGCCAGCCAGGCGCGCCGCACGTGCCACCAACTCGGGCGTCAGCCAGGCCTGGTCGGCGGTGCTGCTGGAGCCCGAACTGCGCGCGTACAGGTCGGCCGGCAAGACGCTGTCGAGCCAGCTGCTGACGCCCTGGCGGAAGCTGGCCACCATCACCGTCAGCGCCACCGACAGCGCCAGGCTGGCGACCACGCCGGCCACTGCGGCGGTGGCGGTGCGGCGCTGGAAACGCGCGCGTTGCAGCGCCAGCAAGGGCAGGGCGCCGCGCGGCGGCGGTGCCGCCGCCAGCAGCGCGTGAACGAGGGCCGGGATCAGCGCCACGCCGCCGAACAGCAGCGCGGCGACGGCGCCGTAGGCGGCCAGCGGCCGGCCGGCGCTCGGCGGCAAGAAGGCCGCTGCCGCGCCGCGCGCCAGCAGGGCCACGCCCGGCCACGCAGGGGGCGATCCTGCGTCAGGCGAGCCCAGCCCCTTGAGCGCTTGCGCCGGCGCCAGCCGTTCGGCCTGCAGCGCCGGCCACCAGCCGCCGACCAGCGCTGAGGCCAGTCCCAGCAGCCCAAAAG
>JAYUPN010000180.1:0-10403 GCA_043760065.1 Rubrivivax sp. | reverse complement strand
TACATCCCGTACAAGGGCGGCGCGCAGGCCATCGCCGACGTCATGGGCGGCCAGGCGCAGGTGCTCTTCAACGGCATGCTGGCCACCTACCCGGCGGTCAAGGACGGGCGGCTGAAGGCGCTGGCGATCTCCAGCTCCAAGCGCTTTGCAGCCGCGCCGGGCATTCCCACCGTCGCCGAGTCGGCCGGGCTGCCGGGCTTCGAGACCGGCTCGTTCCAGGGCATCGTCGCCCCGGCCGGGACGCCGCCGGAGGTGGTGGCGAAACTGCACGCCACCGTCACCCGCATCCTGGCCACGCCCGAGATGCAGGAGCGACTGGAAATGGCCGGTGCCGAGACGCGGCCGGGCACGCCGGCCGAGTTCGGCACCTTCATCCGCGACGAGAAGGTGCGCTGGGCCAAGGTGGTCAGGGACTCGGGCGCCAAGTTCGAGTGAGCGCCGCGGCGCGGCCTCGAGCGGCCGCGTCGTAGGCCTTCTTCAACCAGCCCTTCAGCGCGGCATCGACCTCGGCCGCGCTGCCGATGCGCGTCGTGGCCTGGCACATGCTGCCCGGCGGCTGCACCTTCAGCCGCGCGTGCGGCGGCAGGTCCTTGGCGTTGAGACCGATCTCCACCGTGTCCTGGGTCGCCGGGCCGACCATCGCAAACTGCTTCTTGCGGCGCAGGCTGATGTAGCTCTTCTTCGGCGCCTGCTCGAAGTCGCCCAGGCTGCGCACCGCCGCCATCACCGCGTCGTGCACCGGCCGCAGGCCCGCCTTGGCGCCGCTGTAGATGACGTCCAGCGGATCGCCGTCGCTCGCCGCTGGCGCAGCGGGCACGCCGCCGGCCAGATCGGGCAGCGGCTTGCCTGCGAAAAGCGCCACCGCATTGGCGTCGCCGTAGCCGAGCAAGAAGTGCTCCATCAACCAGCTTCGCCGCTCGCCGTGCTTGACGGCGCCGCCAGCGGCTGCGGCATCGAGCAACTGCGCGATGCTCTTGCCGGTGCGGGCCTGGATGTTCTTCAGCTGCGTGATCGTGGCGGCTTGGGGGTCGGCCATGGCAGGTCTCCGTTGGGTGGGTTCAAGGGTTCTTCAACGGCCAGTGTTCGCTGCGCGTGCGCGCCGGCAGCACGAACTCCATCCAGTCGAAGACGCGGTACAGCAGCCGCGTGCCCAGCGGCGGCCGGCCGGTTTCGCAGATCGCCTTCAGCGCGTTCACGATCGAATGACCACCGCTGGCCATGCTCTTGGCGGTGCGGCTGCCGGCCGGCATGCCGATCACGCACAACGTGACCTCGACGCCGCTGCCCACCGGCTTGAGCTCGTAGCTGACCTGGCACACCGGGTCGTCGAACTGCGTGAAGCGGTGCGTGTGCACGAAGCGGTGCGGCGGCTCGAAGGCCAGCACCTCGCCGTCGACCAGCGTGTGCTTGCCGCTGCCGGTGCGCATCTGCAGCCGCGCGCCGGGTGCCGGCCCGCCCGGCGGGCTGGTGTGCAGCCAGGCGTTGAAAACCGCGCCTTGCGCCTCGCCGGTCTTGGTGAGCTCGCGCCACACACGCTGGATGTCGGCACGGATGAAGACCCGGAACACGGCGTCGGGGATGTCGGTGGTCTCAGCCATGGCGGCGGTCCTTTCGTGAAACGGGCAGCGGCTGCACCAGTGCACCTTCGGCGCTGTACTTCAGCCGCGTCAGCCGCGCTGCCCAGTAGGCGCTGAACTCGGTGGTCCAGCGCTCGTGGATGAGCTGGATCGGCGTCGGGTCGAACCACAGCCGCTTGTCGCGCCCCTGGCGCTGCGCCATCACCAGGCCGCCGCGCTGCAGCATGGCGACGTGCTTCATGACCGCGAAGCGCCCGACCTCGGCGGCGAAAAACGCGCACACCCGGCTCAGGTTGCAGCCGGGCTCACGCTGCAGCAGGTCCAGCATGCGCCGGCGCAGGTCGGACGACAGCGCAAAGAAGGTGGCGTCGAGCTGGTCGGATTCCATATGTGCCTTAATGGTCACATATTGGCGGGCCCGCTGTCAAGCGGTCCGCCGAAAACCGCCGACGCCTAGAATTCGCTCCCTTCAGCCCTGCTGACGAAAGCCCGGTCATGGACACCCGCACTTCCCCCATCCGCCTGCGCATCACCCAGTTGCGCGAGGTGCTCGCGCGCGAAGGCGTGCACGCCTTGCTGGTGCCCTCGGCCGACCCGCACCTCAGCGAGTACCTGCCCGGCCGCTGGCAGGGCCGCCAGTGGCTGTCGGGCTTCACCGGCTCGATGGCCACGCTGGTCGTGGCCGCCGACCGCGCGGTGCTGTTCGCCGACAGCCGCTACTGGGTGCAGGCCGAAGCCGAACTGCTGGGCACCGACATCGAGCTCGTGAAGATCGCCACTGGCGCGTCGCTGGCGCACGTCGACTGGCTCGCCCGCCACGTGCCGCGCGGCGCCACGCTGGCAGTCGACGGCCAGGTGCTGGGCCTGGCGATGCACCAGGCGCTGCAGGCGGCCCTGCTGCCGGCCGGCGTGCAGTTGCGCACCGAAGTCGACCTGCTCGACGCCCTCTGGCCCGACCGCCCGGGGCTGCCCACCGAGCCGGTCTACGAGCACCTGGCGCCCCACGCCACGCTGTCGCGCGCAGAGAAGCTGGCGCTGGTGCGGCGCGCGATGGCCGCGCACGGCGCCACGCACCACTTCGTGTCGACCGTCGACGACCAGGCCTGGATCACCAACCTGCGCGGCAGCGACGTCACCTACAACCCGGTGTTCCTGAGCCACCTGCTGCTCGACCTGACCGGCGCCACGCTGTTCGTCGGCGCCGGCAAGGTCGACGCCGCGTTGCAGGCGCGGCTGGCGGCCGACGGCGTGCGCGTGGCGCCCTACGCCGACGCCGGCGCGGCACTGGCTGCGCTGCGGCCGCAGGACACGCTGCTGCTCGACCCCAAGCGCGTCACCCACGGCCTGCGTGCGCAGGTCGGCGCCGGCTGCACGGTGCGCGAGGCGATCAACCCCAGCACGCTGCTGAAGAGCCGCAAGAGCGCCGCCGAAGCCGCCCACGTGCGCGAGGCGATGGCCGAGGACGGCGCCGCGATGTGCGAGTTCTACGCCTGGTTCGAAGCCGCGCTGGCTGCCGGCGAGCGCATCACCGAGCTGACCGTCGACGAGCGGCTCAGCGCCGCGCGCGCGCGCCGCGCCGGCTTCGTCGGCCTGAGCTTTTCCACCATCGCCGGCTTCAACGCCAACGGCGCCATGCCGCACTACCGCGCCACCGACGAATCGCACGCGGTGATCCAGGGCGACGGCCTGCTGCTCATCGACAGCGGCGGCCAGTACCGCGGCGGCACCACCGACATCACGCGCGTGTGGCCGATCGGCCGCGTCAGCGCGGCGATGAAGCGCGACTACACGCTGGTGCTCAAGGGCACGATGAACCTTTCGCGCGCGCGCTTCCCGCGCGGCACGCCGAGCCCGATGCTCGACGCGCTGGCGCGCGTGCCGTTGTGGGCCGAGGGCATCGAGTTCGGCCACGGCACCGGCCACGGCGTGGGCTACTTCCTGAACGTGCACGAAGGCCCGCAGAGCATCGGCAAGGTGATCCCCGACGCCCACATGGCGATGGAGCCGGGCATGATCACCAGCATCGAGCCCGGCGTCTACCGGCCCGGCCAGTGGGGCGTGCGCATCGAGAACCTGGTGCTCAACGTGCCGGCGGCCACGCCCGAAGGTGCCACCTTCGCCGAGTTCCTGGAGTTCGAGACGCTGACGCTGTGCCCGATCGACATCCGCTGCATCGAGCGCGGCCTGCTGCGCGACGACGAGGTGGCCTGGCTCAACGGCTACCACGCCAGCGTGCGCCAGCGCCTGGCGCCGCTGCTCGGCGGCGCCGCGCTCGCGTGGCTGAACGCGCGCACGCAACCGCTCTGAGCATCCCGTCCTTGGCAGTTGCCGCCTTCAGCCTGGGCATCGACCTGGGCGGCACCAAGACCGAGGCACGCCTGTTCGATCCCCACGGCGCCGAGGTCTGGCGCGAGCGCAGGCCCACGCCCGGTGGCGACTACCGCGCCACGCTGCGGCTGCTGGCCGCACTGGTGGCCGGCGCACGCCTGCGCCGCGACAAACTGGACGTGGCCGCAGCCATGACCGTCGGCATGGGCACGCCTGGTGCGGTGGCGGCGTCGGGGCTGATGAAGAACTGCAACTCCACCTGCCTGAACGGCATGCCGCTGCAGGCCGACGTCGAGCAGGCCATCGGCCAGCCGGTGCGCCTGGCCAACGACGCCAACTGCCTGGCGCTGTCCGAAGCCACCGACGGCGCCGGCACCGGCGCGCCGGTGGTCTTTGCCGCCATCCTGGGCACCGGCACGGGTGCCGGCATCACCGTCGACGGCCGCCTGCTGAGCGGGCCCAACGGCCTGGCCGGCGAATGGGGCCACAACCCGCTGCCCTGGGGCGCCGCCGGCGAAGACCCGGAGTTCGGCTGCTACTGCGGCCAGCGCCTGTGCGTCGAGTCGCTGCTCAGCGGCCCTGGCCTGGCGCGCGAGCACGCGCTGCGCCACGGCGGCAGCCTGGACGCCCGCAGCATCGCGGCCCGGGCGGCGCAAGGCGATGCCGACTGCGCCGCCACGCTGCAGCGCCACGCCGGCCGCCTGGCGCGTGCACTGGCAGCGGTCATCAACCTGCTCGACCCGGACGTCATCGTGCTCGGCGGCGGCCTGTCCGCGATGCAGCACCTGTACACGCACGTGCCGGCGCTGTGGTCACAGTGGGTCTTCGCAGCGGGCGCGCGGGAAGCGGTGCGTACCCGGCTGCTGCCAGCGCTGCACGGCGACGCCTCGGGCGTGCGTGGTGCGGCCTGGCTCTGGCGGCAGCGCTGAACCTTCGCGCCTGAGCGCCCTGTCGGGCCTGACAACGGGCTGAGCCCGCGATGCTGCTGTTCGTCGCAAGGCACTGTCGCGGGCAGCGCCGGCGGCATAGATTGCGTCCGGGGTGCTGATTCCTCCTGAGCCGGCCCCCGATCGACCCCTCCTCCGCGATCCGGGCACAACCCATTCAGGGATCGCTTGCAACGGGGCCCGCGCAAGTGGGCCCCGTCTGTTTTCTCCGCTCCCGCCGCCTACGCTCTCCCGCCCGATCGCGTGAAATCGCGATCGGTCCGGCTCGAGGCGTTCGGCGCCTTCCGGCGCCTCACGTCCGCGAACCGTGCTTGGCGATCAGCGCCTTGGCGGTGTCGAGCAGCGCCTTGCCCTTGAAACCGCGCTTGTCCATGTCGGCGACCCATTCTTCGTCGACATGGCTGGACAGCTTGACGAACTCCTCGCGCTGCGCGGCCGTGAACTGGTAGATCGTGTTCCCGCGGTCGACCGCGGCCCTGCGGCCGTTGGGGTCGTTGCCCTGCTGCGTCTTGCCCAGCCAGGCCGAGGTCGCGAGGCCGGAATTGGCGTCGATGACCTTCTTCAGGTCGGGGGCCAGGCCTTCGTACTTGGCCTTGTTCATGGCCATCACGAAGGTGGTGGTGTACAGCGCGCTGCCGGTGTTGTCGAACTCGCTGTGGAACTTGGTCAGTTCGTGCACCTTGACCGAAGGCACGACCTCCCACGGGATGACGCAGGCTTCGATCGTGCCCTTGCTCAGCGCGTCGGGAATCTGCGGCAGCGGCATGCCCACCGGCGTGGCGCCCACCGAGCCCAGCATCTTGGTGATCTGCCGCGTCGGACCGCGCACCTTCATGCCTTTCAGGTCGGCCACGCTCTTGATCTGCTTGTTGACCGAGTGGAACATGCCGGGCCCGTGCACATGCAGCGCGATGACGTGGGTTTCCTTGAACTCGTCGGGGCACTGGGTCTGGAAGTACTCCCAGTAGGCCTTGGAGGTGGCCTCGGCGTTGTTCATCATGAACGGCAGCTCGAAGACTTCGATGCGCGGAAAGCGCCCCGCGGTGTTGGCCGGCAGCGTCCAGACGATGTCGACGACGCCGTCGCGCGCCTGGTCGTACAGCTGCACCGGCGTGCCGCCGAGCTGCATCGCCGGGTAGGCCTCGAACTTGATGCGGCCGCCGCTGTCTTTCTCGACCTTGTCCATCCACGGCTTGTGCATCGTCAGCCAGACGTTGCTCATGGGCGCCATGAAGGTGTGGAACTTGAGCGTGACCGTCTGCTGGGCCAGGCCCGACAGGTGCGGGGCGCCCAGCGCTGCTGCTGCTGCAGCGCCCTGGACGAAGGTGCGACGTTTCATGGGTGATCTCTCCAATCGTTGGACGGGCAGGAACTTAACGGCCGCCGGTGCGGGCCGAGGTTGCGGTTTACCCTGAGTGAGGACATGAGGGTCCGGAAGGACCCGAATGCTGCACGAAGGCCCGAGCGCGATTTCACGCGCGAGGGCTGACGCGCCGCTAACCGACGTACTTGACCAGCCACAGGCTGATCGGCGGGAAAAACAGCAGCAGCAGCGTGCGCAGCGTGTCGCTGATCAGGAACGGCATCACGCCGCGGTAGCTCTCGGCGATGGGCACGCCCTTGGCCATGCCGTTGACGACGTAGACGTTCAGCCCCACCGGCGGCGCCAGCAGGCCGAAGCCCACCGTCATCAGCACCATGATGCCGAACCAGATCGCCACGCTCTCCTTGGGCATGCCGAAGTCCAGCCCCATGACCATCGGGAAGAAGATCGGGATCGTCAGCAGGATCATGCTCAGCTCGTCCATCACCGCGCCGAGCACGACGTAGAAGAGCAGGATCGCGGCCACCACCACCAGCGGCGCCAGCCCCCAGCCCTGCACCACGGCCGCCAGCTGCCCCGGCACCTGGGTCAGCGCCAGCGCCGAGTTCATGAGGTCGGCGCCGAGGAAGATCATGAAGATCATCGCCGACGACTCGGCCGTGGCATAGAAGCACAGCTTGAACTTGTCCCAGGTGATCTCGCGCTTGATCAGCGCCGCCGCGAAGGTGGCCGCGGCGCCGACGGCGGCGCCTTCGGTGGGCGTGAACTTGCCGCCGTAGATGCCGCCGAAGACGATGATGAAGATGATGGCGATCGGCGCGATGCCGGCCAGCGCGTGGGCGGTGATCTTGGGCACCTCGTCGTGCTCGGGCGCGTGGCCGGGCACCAGCCGCACGTAGATGGCGATGGCGGCCATGTAGCCCAGCATCGCGATCAGGCCCGGCACCATCGCCGCGGCAAAGAGCTTGGCGATGTTCTGCTCGGTCAGGATGGCGTAGATCACCAGCGGCACCGACGGCGGGATCAGGATGCCCAGCGTGCCGCCGGCGGCCAGCGTGCCGGTGGCCAGGCGGCCGCTGTAGCCGTGCTTGCGCATCTCGGGCAGCGCCACCTGCGTGATGGTGGCGGCGGTGGCCACGCTGCTGCCGCAGATGGCGCCGAAGGCCGCGCAGGCCATCACCGCCGCCATCGCCAGGCCGCCGCGGAAGCGCGCCATCACCGCCGCGGCAAACTCGAACAGCGCGCGGCTGATGCCGCCCTGGGTGGCGAAGTTGCCCATCAGGATGAACAGCGGGATCACGCTCAGGTCGTAACTGGCAAAACGCGCGAAGGCCTGGGTGTTGAGGAAGCTGGCCAGCGGCAGCCAACCGGCCTGCAGCACGTAGCCCAGCGTTCCGGCGACGAACATCGACACCGCGATCGGCGCCCGCAGCGCCATCAGCACCAGCATCACGCCGAAGATCAGCAGCGTCAGCGTGATGGGCGTCATGCCGCCGGCTCCGCTTCGAAGCCGTTCACGGCCTGCGCCAGGCCGATCACCGCCGTCAGCACCAGCGGCGGCACCATGCCGCAGTAGACAACCCAGTCCGGGAAGCCCAGCATCATCGAGCCGGCCTGCGAGGTCCAGGCGTTGAGCCCGCCGACGATGCTGCGCCAGGCCATCAGCGCCATCATCAGCGCCAGCAGCAGCGCGCCGGCGCGGTCCAGACCCGCCTGCGTGGCGGCGCTGGCCCGGGTGGTGAAGAAGTCGACGATGATGTTGCCGCGCCGGAACTGGCACCAGGGCAGGAACAGCGCGATCGCCGCGCCGGCGGCCGAACCCGACAACTCGAAGTCGCCGACGATCGTCCAGCCGGTGGTGTTGCGGCCGATGACGCTGACGCAGGTCATCAGCGTGATCACGGTCAGCAGCACGCCGGCCAGCACCGCGCACAGCTTGGCCAGGAATTCCAGCACTCTCAAGGTCGCCTCCTCCGGTTCTTGTCGGCCGGCTGCTCGGCGCCGCACCGCTTCAGGACTCAGTATTGTGTGGCCGGCAGGCGCACGCGCAGGCCATCGAGGCCGGGGGTCAGCACGATCTGGCACGACAGCCGGCTGCCGGCCTCGCGCGGCGCGGCGGTCATCTCCAGCATCGACAGCTCGTCGGGCAGCGGCGGCGGCAGGCGGCCGAGCCACGGTTCGTCGACCATGACGTGGCAGGTGGCGCAGCTCATGGCGCCGCCGCAGTCGGCGGCGATGGCCTCGACGCCGTCGCTGACGGCTTCCTTCATCAGGCTGCGGCCGACGCGGGCGCGCAGCAGGTGCACGGCGCCGCTGGCGGCCTGCAGGTGGACGGTGATGGTGCTCATGGCAGCGCGCTCAGTAGCGGCCGAAGTACTCGCGCCGCTCCCACTGCTGCACATCGGCGGCTGCGGCATGGCGGGCCAGTTCCTGGCGCTTGACGGCGTCGAAGACGGTGGCCATCACCGGACCCAGGCCCTGCTGCAGCACGCGGTCGGCGGCCAGCGCGTCGAGCGCTTCACCCAGGCTGGCCGGCAGCGGCTGCGCGCCGGCCGCGTAGGGCGCTGCCGTGGCCGGGCCGGGTTCCAGTTGCCGCTGCAGCCCGTCCAGCCCCGCCAGCACCTGCGCGGCGATGGCCAGGTAGGGGTTGGCCATCGGCTCGCCCAGGCGGTTCTCGATGCGCGTGGCGTCGTCGCCCGGCGCGCCCAGCACGCGCAGCAGCGCGCCGCGGTTGTCGCGGCCCCACAGCACCGCCTGCGGCGCCATCACGCTGCCGCGAAATCGGCCGTAGGCGGGGATCGTCGGCGCGCACAGCGCCGCCATGCCCGCGGCGTGCTGCAACAGGCCGGCGAGCCACTGCGTGCCGGCATCGGACAGCACCTGGCGCGCATCGCCCACCGCACCAGCGGGCACCGCGCGCACCATCGCGTTGCGGCCGTCGGCCTGCACGAGCGACTGGTGCAGGTGCCAGCCGCTGGCCACCGCGTGCGGCAGCGGCGGCTTGCAGACGAAGCTGGCGTGGTAGCCGGCGCGGCGCAGCGCCTGGCGCACGCCGTTGCGCAGCAGCACCATGTGGTCGGCGGCGGTCAGCGCGTCGGTGGGCGCGAAGACGGCTTCGACCTGGCTCGGCCCGAGTTCGATTTCCAGCGACCGCAGCGGCAGGCCGAGGCCGAGCGCGGTGCGGCGAACGATCGCCAACGGCTCGTCGGCGAGGTCGGCCCAGCCTTCGCCGAGCAACTGATAGCCCGGGTGCACCAGCTTCACCGCTGGCGGCTCGCCCGGCCAGTCGGCTTGATCTGCGGCCAGCCGGTCGTCGACGATGCGGTAGACGTGGAACTCGACCTCGAGCCCGCAGCGCAGACCGTAGCCGGCTTCGGCCAGAGCGGCCAGCGCCTGCTGCAGCACCCGGCGCGGGTCGGCCAGCACGGCGCTGCCGTCGGGCCACCGCGGCTCGGCGCGCAGCCAGCCGGTGTCGGTTGCCCACGGCAGCACCGTGAAGCTGGACGGGTCGGGCAGCAGCAGCGCGTTGTTGGCGCCACCGAAACCGGCCAGCGCGGCCAGCGCAGCGGGCTCGAAGACCTGGAACGCGGTGCGGTCCGAGGTGTCTTTCAGGAACATCGTGCTGACCAGGCCGACGCCCTCGTCCAGCGCTGCGGCCAGCGCCGCGCCGTCGCTGCCGGTGACCAGCGTCTTGCCGCGCAGCGTGCCGTGCAGGTCGGCCCACGACACCCGCACCTGTTCGATGCCCTGATGGCGCACGCGCGCCAGCAGCGCAGCACAGGCCGCCTGCCGCTCCGCGCTGTCGGCGCCGCAGCGCTGCGCCAGCGTCATGCCGGCGATTGCGCCTGCTGCGCCTGCTGCGCCAGCTGCTGCGGCTGCTGCGCCGGCGCCGCCAGCCAGGCCGCCCCGGCGCGCTTGGCGGCGGCCGCCTGCTGCCAGAAGGCCTGCCAGTCGGCCGCCGGAGCGATGCAGTCCATCGTGTCGGGGCCCTGCAGTGCGGCGGCCTGCGCGGCGTCCAGCACCAGCGGCGGCGTGCCGCCCTGCTGCACCGTCTCGATGGCCTTCAGCAGTGTGCGCCGGTTGGCCATGATGACCTTGTCGCTGCTGCCCAGGTGCTCGCGCGTGCGGTCGGCGATGGCGCCCATGCTCTCCACCGCCCACTGGTCGTGCAGGTTGATGTCGTCCTCGCCCATGCCCAGGTAGGTGCGCGTGCGCTGCTCTTCGGGG
>JAYUPN010000179.1:0-35412 GCA_043760065.1 Rubrivivax sp. | reverse complement strand
CGCGTCATGCGCTCCAGCTCCTTGATCGACAGCGCCTTCGGGTCAACACGGATGCCGCCCTTGGCACCCCCGTACGGCAGGTTGACGGCCGCGCACTTCACGGTCATCCAGGCGCTGAGCGCCATCACTTCTTCGAGCGTGACGTCGGGGTGGTAGCGCACGCCGCCCTTGCCCGGGCCGCGGCTCAGGTTGTGCTGCACGCGATAACCCTCGAAGTGCGCCACGTCGCCGTTGTCCATCTCGATCGGCACGTCGACGATCAGCGCGCGCTTCGGGCGCTTGAGCGTTTCCACCCACTTGGCCAGGTGGCCCAGGTACGGCACCACGCGGTCGACCTGCGAGAGGTAGGTGCCCCAGGGACTGTTGGCGGTGGGATTGACGTAGGACAGGGGTGCAGTCATCACGAGGGTCTCCGGTTTGGATGTGGCTGCAGCGGTGCGCGGGCTTCGTGGGCCCGCCCTGCAGGTGCAGCGTGGATCAGCACTGTAGGCGCGCAGGCACCGAATATGTCACCGTCCGCCATGCCGGCTTTGCATGGCGGCTGCGCCCGCGCTGTATGACGGCGAAGCGCGGGTCGATCGGGGCTCTCGCTCAGCGCGCCGGCGCGGCGTGCAGCTGCAGCACCGGCCAGCCGCGGCGCGCGGCCTCGGCGGCCAGGCGCGGATCGGGGTGCACGGCGAAGGCGTGGTCCACGGCAGCCAGCAGCGGCAGGTCGTTGCTGGAATCGCTGTAAGCCCAGGACTCGAAGTCGGCCAGCGCCTGCTCGCGTGCCGCCAGCCATGCGTGCAGACGCGCCACCTTGCCGTCGCGCATGTTCAGCGTGCCGCTTGTGCGGCCGCTGAAGCTGCCGTCGGCGGCGAGTTCGCAGTCGGTGGCGATGAGGTGAGCGATGCCGAGTTCCTGTGCCGTGAGCTCGGTGATGTAGCGATTGGTGGCCGTGGTCAACACGACGAGCGCGCCGTCGGCCTGCTGCTGCCCAACCAGCGCACGCGCCGCAGCGCCGATGCGCGGCGCAACCTCGTCGGCCAGGAACGCCTGTCGCAGCGGCTGCCACTGCGCTGCCGTGCGGCCGGCCAGCGTGGCGACATAGAAGTCGCAGAAGGCCTGCATGCCGACCGTGCCGGCCTGGTAGTCGCGCGCCATCGCCGCGTTGCGCGGGCCGAATGCGGCCGCGTCGAGCACACCGCGCGCGATCAGGAAGTCGCACCACAGCACGTCGCTGTCGCCATCGAGCAGCGTGTGGTCGAGGTCGAACAGCGCCAGCTTGGGGCGGGCCGCCATCAGGGCGAACGCAGGTGCCAGGCCTTGGGCCGCGTGAAGGCGCGGATGCCGTCGGTGGACAGCGTCAGGCCCAGGCCCGAGTCGCCGAAGCCCGACCACGGCAGGCGCGGGCTGACGCGGTCGCAGCAGTTCCAGTAGACACTGCCGGCGTTGACGCGCGACAGCAGCGCGCGCGCCGCGCCTTCGTCCTTCGTGTAGACGCCGGCGGTCAGGCCGTAGCGGCTGTCGTTCATCAGCGCCACCGCTTCTTCGTCGCTGCCGACGCGCTGAATGCCGATGACGGGGCCGAAGCTTTCCTCGCGCATCAGCAACATCGTGTGGTCGACGTCGCTCAGCACCGTGGGCTCGAACCAGTTGCCGGGGCCCGGCCGGCGCTTGCCGCCGGCCAGCAGCCGCGCGCCATTGGCCACGGCGTCGGCGACCTGCGCTTCCAGCAGCGCGAGTTGCGGCGCGCGCGTGATGGCACCGATATAGGTGTCGGCGGCCATCGGGTCACCCGCCTTGAAAGCAGCGACGGTGGCGACGAAGTGCTGCACGAAGGCGTCGTGCAGGCTGTCGTGGACGTAGATGCGCTCGACCGAGCAGCAGCTCTGGCCGGTGTTGTACATCGCGCCGTCGGCCAGGCTCTCGGCAGCGGCCTGGGGGTCGGCGTCGGCACGCACGTAGCTCGCGTCCTTGCCGCCGAGCTCGAGCTGCACCTTCACCAGCCGCGGCGCCAACGCCACCGCGATGCGCTGCCCGGTGGCGTGGCTGCCGGTGAAGAAGAGGCCGTCGATGCGTTGATCCAGCAGCGCCGCGCCCACCGCACCGGCGCCGACCAGGCACTGCAGGGCGTCGGCGGGCACGCCCGCTGCATGCAGCAGCCGCGTAATGTGCTGGCCGCTGAGCGTGGCGAACTCGCTCGGTTTGTAGAGCACCGCGTTGCCGGTCAGCAGCGCCGGCACGATGACGTTGCAGCCGACGAAGTAGGGGTAGTTCCAGGCCGAGATGTTGGCCACGACGCCCAGCGGCACGTGGCCGATCTGCTCGTGCATGCCGCCGCCGTCGAACACGTGTTCGTCGGCGACAGCGTTCTCGGTCTGCTCGAGAAAGAAGTCGATGCGGCCGAGCAGGCCATTGATCTCGTTGCGTGACTGCGCGATCGGCTTGCCCACCTCCTGTGTCAGCGTCGTCGCCAGGGTCTCGACTTCGGCCACCAGACCGGCGCGGAAGCGGCGCATGCAGGCCAGCCGCTGCTCGATCGGCAGCGCCGCCCAGGCCGGCTGCGCCGCGCGCGCGGCGGCGGCCTTGGCGGCGACGCTGGCGGCGTCGTCTGACTCGACGGTGGCGAATCGTTTGCCGGTGGCGGGGTTGTGGATGTCCAGGGTCGGCATGGTGCTCACATCGCCTGCAGGAACAGGCGCTCGTAGTCGGCTTCGGTGGCGGCGCGCGGGTTGGTCTGGCTGGTGAAGTCAGTGGCCGCCAGCTGCTTCAGGCGCGGCAGCTGTTCGGGCGTCACGCCGCGCGCCGCCAGGCCGCCGCTGATGCCGATGCGCTGCTTGAGCTGCTTGAGCCACGGCACGAAGGCGCCGCCGCCGCCGCTGACGCCGGCGGCGTGCGCCAGCTCGTCGAACTTCGAAGGCACGGCTTCGAAGTTCCAGGCCAGCACGGTGTCGATCATCAACGCGTTGGCCAGGCCGTGGTGCAGGTCGCACACGGCGCTCAGCGCGTGCGCGCAGGCGTGCACGCCGCCGAGGTCCTTCTGGAAAGCCACGGCGCCCATCATGCTGCTCATCATCATGTCGGCGCGCGCCTGCAGGTTGCCGGGTTCGGCCACCGCGGTGGCCAGCGCGCGCGCGCCGATGCGCAGGCCCTCCAGCGCGATGCCGTCGCACATCGGGTGGAAGGCCGGCGAAAGGTAGCTCTCGATGTTGTGCGTGAGCGCGTCCATGCCGGTGGCCGCGGTGACGGCTGCCGGCAGCGCCAGCGTCAGTTCGGGGTCGGCGAACACCGCCTGGGCCAGGATGCTGGCGCTGAACACGGTGCGTTTGACGTGGGTGTCGTCCTCCGACACCACGGCGCTGCGGCCGACCTCGCTGCCGGTGCCGGCGGTCGTGGGCAGCGCGACGTAATACGGCAGCGGATGCACGATCGGCCGCACCTGCGGGTGGTCCCACACGTACTGCAGCACGTCGCCTTCGTGCACGGCCATCAGGCCGACGACCTTGGACACGTCCAGCGCTGCGCCGCCGCCGAAGCCGATCACCGCGTCGGCGCGGTGCGCCTTGAACGCCGCCGCGCCGGCCATCACCTGCGCGCAGGTGGGGTTGCCGAAGACGCCGTCGAACACGGCCACTTCCAGGCCGTCGAGGTGCGTCTTGAACTCCGCCATCACCGGCAGCGCGGCCAGCGCGCGGTCGGTGACGATCAACGGGCGCCGGATGCCGCGCTCCAGCAGATGCGGGCCGACGAGCTTGCGCGCGCCAACGCCAAAGGCGATGGGCGTGGGGAAGGCAAAGCGGGCAATGGCGTTGCTCATGGCGTGCGGTGGTGGACAGGTGCTGCAAGCGTAGCGCATGGCCGGGGCGGCAGCGAGGGGCGTCCACGCGCGCGGTATAAGGCTCGGCTCACCTGGAGAACTGCCGATGGCTCTGGACTTCACCGGCCGCGGGGCCATCGCCGGCGGCGCCGCACGGGGCCGCCACGCACCCGGGTTGCCTGTCGCGCGCCGCTGATGTCGCACCGCCTGCATCCGCCGCACTTTCCGCCGCCGCTGGCGGACTTCGGCGGCCTGCCGCCGCCGGCACCCGACTGGTTCGTGCAGGCGCTGGCCGACGCGCCCGAGCGCTTCCACGTGCCGGTGCAGGGTGCGCCGATCGAAGTCCTGGCCTGGGGCCGCGTCGGCGACCCGGGCCTCTTGCTGCTGCACGGCAACAGCGCGCATGCCGACTGGTACAGCTTCATCGCGCCGCTGCTGCGCCACGGCCGCCGCGTCGTGGCGATGAGCTTCTCGGGCATGGGCGGCTCGGGCTGGCGCACGCAGTACAGCGTGGCGCAGTGGGCCGACGAGGCGCTGGCCGTGGCCGACGCGGCGGGCCTCTTTGCCGCCGCGACGCCGCCCACCGCGGCGGCGCACTCCTTCGGCGGCCTGCCGCTGATCAACCTGGCGGCGCGCCACGGCCAGCGGCTGGCGCGCGCAGTGGTCATCGACACGCCGCTGCGTACCTTGACCGCCGCCCACGAAGGCAGCGCGCGCCGCCGCCAGCGTGCGCAAGAGCTGCGCTCGGCGCGCGTCTACGGCACGGTCGCCCAGGCCCTGCTGCGCTTTCGCCTGCTGCCGCCGCAAGGCTGCGCGCATCCGTACATCGCCGACCTGATCGCCAGGCGCGGGCTGAAGCAGACCACCGGCCCCGACGGCCAGCCGGGCTGGGTGTGGTGCTTCGATCCTTTCCTGTTCCGCCACTTCGACTTGGGCCGGACCTACCGCGACCTGGGTGCGGCACGCTGCCCGCTGACCCTCGTGCGCGGCGGCCGGTCACGCCTGATGACGCCGGCGCTGCTCGACCACGCCCTGGCCCAGGCCCCGCCCGGCAGCGAGCGGCTGGAGCTGCCCGACGCCGACCACCACGTCATGATCGACCAGCCGCTGGCCCTTGCCGGGATGCTGGCCGACCTGGCAGACCGGGCGGCCTGATCGGGGCAAACCCTTTCGCCGCTGTCGCCAACCGGATTGCGCCGGCGGCCGTCGCGTCCCACACTGCTTCGTTGGCCTTGCCCCGAGGCCGTGCACCGCCTGGAGATTCCCGCCATGCCCCTGAACACCCACCCCGCGTCGTCCTTCGGCCTCGACCCGAGCGATGCGCTGAACGACCTGCGCATGTCGGCCAAGTCGATGCCCTTGTACGAACACGTCAAGCGCTTCATCGCCCAGACCGTGGAGCCGATGAGCGTGAAGTACGCGGCGCTGGGCGAAGGCCGCACCGGCGACGAGCGCTGGCAGTACGCACCCGGCCAGCTGGAACTGCTGGGCGCGGCCAAGGACCAGGCCAAGAAGGAAGGCCTGTGGAACTTCTTCCTGCCCGACGCGCAGACCGGCGAAGGCTTGTCCAACCTGGACTACGCCTACATCGCCGCCGAGCTGGGCAAGAATGCGCTGGCCTCGGAGTGCATGAACTGCTCGGCCCCCGACACCGGCAACATGGAGGTGCTGGAACGTGTCGGCACGCCGGCGCAGAAGGAGCGCTGGCTGAAACCGCTGCTGGCCGGCGAGATCCGCTCGGCCTACGCCATGACCGAGGTCCACCACGCCTCGAGCGACGCCAAGAACATCGCCACCACCGCGGTGCTCGACGGCGATGAATGGGTCATCAACGGCGAGAAGCACTACATCTCGGGCGCCGGCAGCCCGCGCTGCAAGATCCTGATCACGATGGTGCGCACGAGTCCCGACGCGGCGGCGCACAGCCAGCAGTCGATGATCCTGGTGCCCAAGGACACGCCGGGCGTGAAGATCCTGGGCGCCATGCACGTCTTCGGCGAAGACCACGCGCCGCACGGCCACATGCACATCCTGTTCGACAACGTGCGCGTGCCGCGCGACAACATCCTGCTCGGTGAAGGGCGCGGCTTCGAGATCTCGCAGCTGCGCCTGGGCCCGGGCCGCATCCACCACTGCATGCGCAGCATCGGCGCGGCCGAGAAGGCGCTGGACCTGATGGTCCGCCGCGGCAACTCGCGCAAGGCCTTCGGCAAGCCGCTGGTGTGGCTGGGCGGCAATGTCGAGATCATCTCGCGCGCGCGCATCGAGATCGAGTCGATGCGCCTGATGGTGCTCAAGGCCGCCAAGGCGATGGACGTGATGGGCAACCGCGAGGCGCGGCTGTGGGTGCACATGGTCAAGGCCCTGGTGCCCGAACGCGTGTGCCTGATCATCGACCAGGCGATCCAGATGCACGGCGCGCTCGGCGTGTCGCAGCACACGCCGCTGGCGCACATGTACGCGCAGCAGCGCACATTGCGGCTGGCCGACGGGCCCGACGAGGTGCACCACCTGGTGGTGGGCCGCCACGAACTGGGCCTGCACAGCGGCGGCGACGACGACGCGGCGCTGGCCGCCACCTTCCGCAACTGAGCACCAGGATGAAACTGCCCCAAGCTCACTTCGTTCGCGGCCCCCAAGGGGCGTTCAGTACCTTCGGAACGGCCGCGCGGTACTGACATGACGCAGCAACTGCAGGACAAGGTCGCGCTCATCACCGGCGCCGGATCGGGCATCGGCCGCGCCGCGGCTTTGCGCTTTGCCGCCGAAGGCGCGCGGCTGGTGCTGGGCGACAAGAGCGAGGCGGTGCACGACACCGCGCGCCAGGTGCAGGACAGCGGTGGCCAGGCGGTGGCGCTGCAGATGGACGCCGGCGTCGAGGCCGATGTGGCGCGCATGGTGGCCACCGCGCTGGCGCAGTACGGCCAGCTCGACGTGGCCTTCGCCAACGCCGGCATCTCGGGCGGCCGCGAAGGCATCTTCGATCTGACGCCCGAAGCCTGGGCCGAGGTGCTGCGGGTCAACCTGATCGGCCCTTGGCTGATGGTCAAGCACGCCGGCAAGGCGATGGTCGACGCCGGCCGGGGCGGCTCGATCATCTGCACGGCTTCTGTGGCCGGCATCCGCTCGGGCGCGGGCGGGCCGGCGTACTCGGCGTCGAAGGCCGGCGTCATCAACCTCGTCATGGTCTCGGCGCAGCAGCTGTGCGAGAGCAACGTGCGCGTCAATGCGCTGTGCCCGGGTCTGACGCAGACCGGCATGACACAACCCATCTTCGACCACGCGCGCGACAAGGGCGTGCAGGACAAGCTCGGCCGCCTGAACCCGCTGCGCCGCGCCGCGCAGCCCGAAGAGCTGGCGCAGGTGGCGCTGTTCCTGGCGTCGGCGCAGTCCAGCTACGTCAATGGCCAGGCGATCGTGGTCGATGGCGGCCTGTCGAGTTCGCACCCGGTGACGCGGCAGTTGCCGGGGCAGACGGCGGTGTAACCTGGGCACCGTTTCCTGCCGCCACAACCGCCCATGAACAGCATCCGCCAGACGATCCTGGTCGCCGTCTGCACGCTGGCCTCCTGCGCCGCCCTGGCGCAGGCCGGTGCCGTGCCGGTGCCACGCGCCTTCGATGTGCAGGGCCACCGCGGCGCCCGCGGCCTGATGCCCGAGAACACGCTGCCGTCCTTCCAGAAGGCGCTGGACCTGGGCGTGACGACGCTCGAATGCGACATGGCCATCACGCGCGACGGCGTCGTCGTCATCCACCACGACCTGTGGCTCAACCCGGACACCACGCGCGGCCCCGACGGCCAGTGGCTCGACAAGCGCGGCCCGGCGATTGCCGAGCTCAGCTACGCCGAGCTGCAGCGCTACGACGTCGGCCGGCTGAAGCCCGGCACCGAGTACGCCAAGACATTCCCCGACCAGCAGGCCGTGGACGGCACACGCGTGCCGCGGCTGTCGGACCTGTTCGACCTCGTGCGCAAGTCCGGCAACACGCGCGTCGGCTTCGACTGCGAAACCAAGATCTCGCCGCTGGACGCGGCAGCCACGCTGCCACCCGAGGACTTCGCGCGCCGCGTCATCGCCGAGATCCGCAAGGGCGGCATGCAGGAGCGCACGATGATCCAGTCCTTCGACTGGCGCACGCTGCAGGTGGTGCAGAAGGACGCGCCGGAGATCCGCACGATGTACCTGTCGTCGCCACGCACGCTGGCCCGCGCAGCCGACGGCGGGCCTTCACCGTGGCTGGCCGGCTTCGACCCCGACCGCCACGGCAGCAGCGTGCCCAGGGCCGTGCATGCCGCAGGCGGCCGCATCTGGGCGCCCAACCAGACCTACCTGACGCCGGCGCTGCGCAGCGAGGCGCAGGCGCTGGGCGTCAGCGTCATCCCGTGGACCGTCAACGAGCCGGCAATGATCAACAAGCTGCTCGACATGGGCGTCGACGGCATCATCTCCGACCGGCCCGACCTGGTGCAGGAAGCCTTGCGCCGGCGCAAGCCATGAAAGGACTTCCATGCCTGAGCTGACCCTGGAACGCGCCCTGGCGCTCGCACACGCTGCGATGGCCAAGGCTACGCAAGACCACGGCCGCCCCATCTGCGTCGCGGTCTGCGATGAACGCGGCTGCCTGCTGACCTTTGCCCGCATGGCCGGCGCACCGGTGCGCAGCGTGCGCATCTCGCAGGGCAAGGCCTACTCCGCGGCCCGCATGGGCGTGACGACCGAGGCCTTGCTGGCGCGGCTGCACCGCGAACAGATCGAGGTCGGCTACTTCTGCGACCCGGAACTGACCGCGCTGCCCGGCGGCACGCCGCTGAAGGACGCTGGCGGCCGGCTGCTCGGCGCCATCGGCGTCAGCGGTCTGAGTTCGGCCGAGGATCAGGCCATCACCGACGCGATGGCGGCGGCGCTGCTGGCGGGCTAGGGTTCCGGATCCGGGTCTCCCGGTCCGGAACGCACCCCCTGGGGGGGGCGCGAGCGCAGCGAGCTGGGGGCTGGCCGTCAGGTGTCGGCCTTGACGTTGCCTTCGGTCACGACCTTGCGCCACTGCACGATCTCGCTCTTGATGAAGTCGGCAAAACGCTCGCGCGTGCCGCCGCCGTCTTCGGCGCCGTAGTTGTCCAGGCTGGCCTGCACGTCGGGCATGGCGAGAACCTTGTTCACGTCCTCGTTCATGCGCTGCGCCATCGCCGCGGGCAGCTTGCCCGGGCCGACCAGGCCGTACCAGGTGGTGGCCTCGAAGCCGGGGTAGCCCAGTTCCACCATCGTCGGCACGTTGGGGTAGCTCTTGGCGCGCTTGGCCCGCGTCTGCGCGATCGCCATCAGCCGCCCGCCCTTGACGTGCGGCGTCGCGGCGGTCATGGTTTCGAAGGCGTACTGGATCTGGCCGCCGATGAGGTCGGTGATGACGGGCGCGCTGCCTTTGTAGGGCACATGAATGGCGCTGACCCCCGCGCGCTGCTTGAAGAGTTCCAGCGCCAGATGCTGCGCCGAGCCCGATCCGGCGGAGCCGAAGCTGACCTCGCCGGGCTTGGCCTTGCACAGCGCGACGATGTCGGGCACCGTCTTGGCCGCTTGCGAGGGGTTGCACACCAGCAGGTTGGGCGTCACGCCGACCAGTGCGATGGGCGTGAAGTCGGCCACCGGGTCGTACTTGAGCCTGGGTTGCAGGCTGGGCGCCAAGGCATGACTGTTGATGTGCGCCATCAGCAGTGTGGTGCCGTCGGCGGGCTGCGTGGCGGTGTAGTCGGCGGCGAGCACGCCGGCCACACCGGCCTTGGTCTCGACGATGACCTGCTGGTTCCACATCACGGTCAGCTTGGCGGCGACGATGCGCGCCAGCGCGTCGGTACCGCCCCCCGGCGGGAAGCCGACGATGATGCGGATCGGGCCTGCTGGCAGATGCTGCAGGTTCGGCTGACCCTGCGCGCGCGACAGCGGCAGCGCGAGTGCGGCGGCGGCGCCGGCGGCGGCCTGAACGAGGGTGCGTCTTTGCATGGTGCGGTTCTCCGTTGCGGCCGGGCCAATCAGGCCGCGGCTTGCAGGGGTTGTTGAAGCGGGTGCGCCGAAAAGTGGTCCATCGCAGCCAGCACGCCACTGCCGGCCGTCGCCACGCCTGCGAGTTTGAAGCCCATTTCCACGCCCGACAACGCGGCCATCAGCGTGAGGTCGTTGCAGTCGCCCAGGTGGCCGATGCGGAACATGCGTTCGCGCACCTTGCCGAGGCCCGTGCCCAGCGAAAGGTCGAAGCGATCGTGGATCAGGCGGCGCAGCGCATCGGCGTCCACCGACGCCGGCGTGACCACGCCGGTCAGCACGGGCGAGTAGACGGCCGCGTCGGCGCACTGTATCGGCAGGCCCCAGGCACGCACCGCGGCACGCACGCCTTCGGCCCAGCGCTGGTGACGCGCAAACACCGCCGGCAGGCCCTGATCGAGCAGCATGTCCAGCGCCTCGCTCAGGCCGTACAGCAAATTGGTGTTGGGCGTGTAGGGCCAGTAGCCGCCCTTGTTCATCTCGACGATTTCGTCCCAGGCCCAGAAGGCCCGCGGCAGCGTCGCCGTCTTGCTCACCTCGATGGCCTTCGGGCTCAGCGCATTGAAGCTGATGCCGGGTGGCAGCATCAGCCCCTTCTGCGAGCCGCTGACGCTGACGTCGACGCCCCACTCGTCGTGCCGATAGTCGGCGCTGGCGAGGCCGGAGATGGTGTCGACCATCAGCAGCGCGGGGTGGCGCGCGGCGTCGATGGCGCGGCGCACGGCAGCGATGTCGCTGGTGACGCCGGTGGAGGTTTCGTTGTGCACCACGCACACCGCCTTGATGGCGTGGCCGGTGTCGGCGCGCAGGCGCTGCTCGATCAAGCCGGCGTCGATGCCGCGGCGCCAGGCCAGTGGCAAGCCGGTGGCCTCGCAGGTGCCGGGCAGGCTCAGGAACTCCGGCTTCAAGGACAGGCGCTGGGCCATCTTCTGCCACAGCGTGGCGAAGTGGCCGGTCTCGAACATCAGCAGCGTGTCGCCGGGGCTCATGGTGTTGGCCAGTGCCGCCTCCCACGCGCCGGTGCCGGAAGCCGGGTAGACGACCACCGGGTGCCGGGTCTGGAAGACCTGCTGCAGACCGCCGATGACCTTCTTGCCCAGGTGCGCGAACTCCGGGCCGCGGTGGTCGATCGTGGGCAGGCTCATGGCGCGCAGGATGCGATCGGGCACCGGACTGGGGCCCGGGATCTGCAGGAAGTGGCGGCCGCTGGGATGCTGGTCGAGCGGGATCATGGGGGCCCTTCAAGTCTCATTGCACGAAAGTTTTGCATACAAAATTCATTTGTCAATCCAGATTGCCTTGAAACTGGCTAAAGTGGCGCTGCTTTTTGCATACATACCGAAGGTACCACCTTGGCCGAGATCATCTCCATCCCCCGACAGGTGCTGCACCAGGAGGTCACGACGCGGTTGCGCCAGCGCATCGTCGAGGGCCAGATCGCGCCCGGCGCCAAGCTCAACGAGCGCGAGCTGAGCGCGCAACTGCAGGTCTCGCGCACGCCGCTGCGCGAAGCGATCAAGATGCTGGCCGCCGAGGGCCTGGTGGAACTGCTGCCCAACCGCGGCGCGGTGGCGGCCAGCCTGGGCGAGCAGGACGTGGCCGACACCTTCGAGGTCATCGCCGGGCTGGAAGGCCAGTCGGGCGAACTGGCCGCACAGCGCATCACCGACGCCGAACGCGCCGAGATCCGCGCGCTGCACTACGAGATGCTGGCGGCCCACACGCGGCGCGACCTGTCCACCTACTACCGGCTCAATGCCCAGATCCATGCGCTGATCAATGCCGCGGCGCGCAACCCGGTGCTCACCCAGACCTGGCGCAACGTCAACGCACGGCTGCAGGCGCTGCGGTTCCGTTCCAATTTCGACGAAGCGAAATGGCTGCGCGCGGTGAAGGAACACGACCGCATGGTCGAGCTGCTCGACGCACGCGACGCGCCGGGGCTGCGCGACCTGCTCGTCCAGCACCTGCACAACAAGCGTGACGCCGTGATCGAGCTGATGCGCGCCGGCACCCTGCACGGAGCCGTTTCCGCATGATCGACACCCTGCAGCGCCGCCTGCGCGCCGAGACCCAGGGCGAGCTGATGTTCGATGCCGCCTCACGCGGCCGTTACGCCACCGACGCTTCCATCTACCAGCAGATGCCGCTGGGCGTGCTGGTGCCCCGGACGGCCAACGACGTGGCCGCAGCGCTGGCCATCGCCCGCGACCTGAAGGTGCCGCTGCTGCCGCGCGGCGGCGGCACCTCGCAGTGCGGGCAGACCACCGGTGCGGCGCTGGTCATCGACTGCAGCAAGCACCTGCGCCGCCTGCTGGCCTTCGACCGCGACGCGATGACGGCCGAGGTCGAGCCCGGCATGGTGCTCGACCACCTGAACGCCGAGCTCAAGGCGCACGGCCTGTGGTTCCCGGTCGACGTATCGACCAGCGCGCAGGCCACGCTGGGTGGCATGGCGGGCAACAATTCCTGCGGCAGCCGCAGCATCGCCTACGGCAACATGGTGCACAACGTGGCCGGCATCAGCGCCTGGCTGGCCGACGGCACGCTGGCCCGCTTCGGCCCGCTGGCCGGCCTGGGCGCGCGCGAAAGCGCCATCGCCGACTTCGTGCGCGGCCTGGCCGTGCAGCACCGCGCGCAGATCGAAGAACGCTGGCCGACGGTGCTGCGCCGCGTCGGCGGCTACAACCTCGACATCTTCGATCCGCGCAGCGTTCGGCCCTACACCGCCGACGGCAGCGTCAACCTGGCGCACCTGCTGGTGGGCTCCGAAGGCACGCTGGCGCTGACGCGCTCGCTGACGCTGCAGTTGCAGCCGCTGCCGCGCGCCAAGGTGCTGGGCGTGGTGAACTTCGGGCGCTTCTACAGCGCCATGGACTCGGCGCAGCACATCGTCAAGCTCGGCCCCAGCGCGGTGGAACTGGTCGACCGCACGATGATCGAGCTGAGTCGCGCCAACCCGGCGTTCCGCCCCGTCATCGAGACGGCGCTGATCGGCGCGCCCGAGGCCATCCTGCTGGTCGAGTTCAGCGGCGACGACCGCGCCGCGCTGCTGCGCCAGCTCGACGCGCTGGTCGAACTGATGGGTGACCTGGGCCTGCCCGACAGCGTGGTGCGCATGGAGCAGGACACGCCGCAGAAGGCGCTGTGGGAGGTGCGCAAGGCGGGCCTGAACATCATGATGAGCCTCAAGGGCGACGGCAAGCCGGTGAGCTTCATCGAGGACTGCGCCGTGCCGCTGCCGCACCTGGCCGAGTACACGCACGCGCTGACCGAGGTCTTCCGGCGCCACGGCAGCCGCGGCACCTGGTACGCGCATGCGTCGGTGGGAACCCTGCACGTGCGGCCCATCCTCGACATGCGCCGGGACGGCGCCGCCAAGATGCGCGCCATCGCCGATGAGGCCAGCGCGCTGGTGCGCAAGTACAAGGGCGCCTACAGCGGCGAGCATGGCGACGGCCTGTGCCGCGGCGAGTGGATCGAGTGGCAGTTCGGCCCGCAGATCAACGAGGCCTTCCGCGCCATCAAGACGCACCTGGACCCCGGCAACCTGCTCAACCCCGGCAAGATCGTCGACCCGCCGAAGATGGACGACGCGTCGCTGTTGCGCTTCGCCACCGGCTACAAGACGATCGCGCTCAAGCCGGTGTTCGACTGGTCGGCGTGGGACGTGCAGAACAATCCCGCCACCGAACAGACGACCGCGCCCGGCACCGGCGGCGACACCACCGGCGGCCTGGCCAAGGCGGTGGAGATGTGCAACAACAACGGCCACTGCCGCAAGTTCGACGCCGGCACGATGTGCCCGAGCTACCGCGTCACGCGCGACGAGCAGCACCTGACGCGCGGCCGCGCCAACACGCTGCGGCTGGCCTTGTCGGGGCAGATCGAGGGCGGCTTCACGTCAGACGCGGTGCACGACGCGCTGGACCTGTGCGTGGGCTGCAAGGGCTGCCGGCGCGACTGCCCGACTGGCGTCGACATGGCCAAGATGAAGCTCGAATTCACGGCCCAGCGCGCCGCCGAGCGCGGCCTCTCGCTGAAGGACCGGCTGCTTGCCCGCCTGCCCGAGATCGCCCCGCTGGCGAGCCGCTGGCCGTGGCTCTTCAACCTGCGCGACCGGTTGCCCGGAGCCAAGGCCCTGAGCGAGCGCTGGCTCGGGCTTTCGGCGCGGCGCTCGCTGCCGCGCTTCCGGCGCGACACCTTTGCCGCCGGTGCACACGCCCTGGGCCTGGCGACGCGAGAACAGGTGCTGGACACTGCCCGACATGGCGGGCTGGCCGTGGTGCTGTTCGTCGACACCTTCAACGGCAACTTCGAGACCGAAAACGCCACCGCTGCCGTGCGCGTGCTGCAGGCCGCCGGCTACGCCGTGCACGTGGCCACGCAGGCCGACGGCCGCGCGCCGTGCTGCGGTCGCACGCTGCTGGCCGCCGGCCTGGCCGAGCAGGCCCGCGCGCGCGCCGCCGCCCTGGTGCAGACCTTCGCGCCCTTCGTCGACGCGGGCATCGCCATCGTCGGCCTGGAGCCGTCCTGCCTGCTGTCGTTGCGCGACGAGTTCCTGGTCATGGGCCTGGGCGCTGCAGCCGAGCGACTGGCCGCGCAGGCGCTGCTGTTCGAGGAATTCCTGGCCCGCGAGCAGCGCGCCGGGCGCCTGAAGCTGTCGCTGCGCGCAGCGACGCAGCCGCTGCTCGTGCACGGCCCCTGCCACCAGAAGGCCTTCGGCGCGATGCCGCCGGTGCTGGACGTGCTGCGCCTGATCCCTGGCGCCGAGGTCGGCAGCATCGAAAGTTCCTGCTGCGGCATGGCCGGCGCCTTCGGCTACGAGGCGGCTCACTTCGAGATCTCGATGCAGATGGCCGAACTGAGCCTGCTGCCGGCCGTGCGCGCGCGGCCCGACGCGCTGATCGTCGCCGACGGCACCAGCTGTCGCCACCAGATTGCCGACGGCGCGCAGCGTCAGGCCTGGCACGTGGCCCGGGTGCTGGCGCAGCACCTCTGAGCGGGCCCGCCGGCGAGCTGCCAGTGAGCTGCGCGCAGGCGGTCCGGCGGCGGTCTCGGCCTGTCGGCCTACACGCCCTGCAGCCACCGTCCGACGGGCGCCGGCGGCCTGCGGCTTGAACATCGGCGCATCGGCATCCGCTGACCGCGTCACCGCAACGTCCGGTGTCGCGCCGTCCACATCCCCTTCGAGACAACCGACTCCAGGCCGCGGCACGGCCTGAAAAACAGGTGATGGTGATGTCCAACCCATGGTTGAAGAAGAACCCGTTCGTGAGCCTGTGGCTCAGCGGGGCGAACCGCGTCGCCAACACGGCGCGCGGCAGCATTGCAGCGCAGGCCAAGCGACAGTCCTCGGCCGCCGTGAACCAGGCCAGCAACGATCTGCTGGGCATCTGGGCCCGGGCGTTGACCGGCACCGCCCCTGCGGCGCGCAGGAAGAAGCGCTGAACGCCCCGCTTCGGCGTTGCACACGGTGACCAGCCGATGAAGAAGCGAAGCCTGTTCGCGGCATGGGCCCACGTCTATGCCAGCCAGGCACGCCAGCTCACGCGCGCCAGCGTCCGGGCCGGCCTGCTGTCGCACGAACGGGTCCTGAGGGCGACGCAGGCCAAGCGCAAGCCACCGGCAGGGGGCGGCGACTGGCTGGCGGGAACGGTGGCCGGCGCCGCGGGCGTGCGGCGCTACCACCTGTTCAGGCCCGCCGGCGTCAAGTTCGGTGAACGGCTGCCCTTGCTCGTGATGCTGCACGGCTGCGGCCAGGACGCGCGCGGCTTTGCTGCCAGCACACGCATGAACATCCTGGCCGCACGGGAGCGCTTCCTCGTGCTCTACCCCGAGCAGGACCGCTTGTCCAATCCGCAGGGCTGCTGGAACTGGTTCGACACCCGATCCGGCCGCGCCTATGGCGAAGCCGCGCTGATCATGCGCGCCGTCGACCAGGTCTGCGTGCTGTTTGCTGCCGACCGCCAGCGCGTCGCGATCGCCGGCTTGTCCGCCGGCGCGAGCATGGCCGCGCTGCTGGTCGCGCGCTACCCCGAGCGCTTCAAGGCAGCGATGATGCACTCGGGGGTCGCACCCGGCACGGCGGACTCCACCCTGTCGGCGATCAGCGCGATGCACGGCCAGCGGACCCCGCGTCCATTGCCCGCCACGACCGGTGCGGTGGCGACGGCGTGGCCACCGCTGCTGGTCATCCATGGCAACGCGGACGCAGTGGTGTCGGCGCAGAACGGCCGTGACGCCGCCGAGACTTGGGCCCAGGCAGGGCAGGCCGGTGCGGGGCAGGAACGTGCGGTGCAGCGCGGCAAGCGCTACCCCATGACCGTCACCGACTTCAAGCGCGGCTCGGCGCTGGTGGCCACGCTGGTGCAGGTCGACGGCCTGGCGCACGCCTGGAGCGGCGGCGCCGCCAGCCAGCCCTTCAGCGACAGCAAGGGCCCCGATGCGTCGCGGCTGGCCTGGGCCTTCGTCGCCAAGCAGTTTGGCGCCGGCAAGCCAAGCGCAGGATTGCGGGCGATGCGGTGATGCCGGCGCCCCGACCAGGCCTGCCCCGGCGCTCGGTCGGCACGCCCGCAGCGCGGGCCGGCGACGGCCCAGCTGCCGTCAAATCATGGCGCCCGGAAACCCCGTTTCAGTGGCATACCGCACACGACCGGCGCCGGCGTGGCGGTGCAGACACCGCCGACCCTCCATCTCGCCCGCGACGTGCCGACAAGAACGAAACACCCTGAAAGAAGGCCTCGCAGATGCGTGCCGAATCCAATCCGCCGCTACCCGCGACGCGACACCGAGTGCGCCCGTTCAGGCTGACCCGGTTCTACTCGCTGACGAGCCTGATCGGCGTCGTGGTGGTGACGGCCTGCCTGTTCTGGACCTACCGGGAGCTCACGGAGCGCCATCTCGTCGAGCATGAGAGCCGGGCCAACGCCGACCTGACGCGTGCCTTCGCCAACGCCGTATGGGGAAGCTACCGCAGCTTCGTCGTCGATTCGACCGGGCGTCCGCGCCAAGCCTTGCTCGCGGACCCGGCGCTGCCCCTGTTGCGCGCCGATGTCATGACCAAGATGAACGGGTTGCAGATCGCCAAGATCAAGATCTACAACCTCGAGGGCCTGACGGTGTTCTCGACCGACGAGAAGCAGATCGGCGAGGACAAGAGCAGCAATGCGGGGTTTCGGCAGGCCAAGGCCGGCGCCGTGAACAGCCAGATCACCTTTCGCGAGAATTTCGATGCCTTCGAGGGTGTGCTCAACAACCGCAACCTGATCGCGTCGTACGTGCCGGTCCGCGCCACCCCCGACCTGCCGATCGAGGGCGTCTTCGAGGTCTACTCCGACGTCACCGAACTGCTGCAGGCGCAGATCCGCGCCCAGTGGCAGGTGGCCGGCATCGTGCTGGCGCTGCTGGCCACCCTGTACCTGTTCTTGCTCCTCGTGATCCGCAAGGCCGACCGCATCATCGCGCGCCAGGAGCAGGAGCGTGCAGCAAAGGAGGAGCAGGTTCGGCACCAGGCCTATCACGACGCGCTCACCGGTCTGCCGAACCGGGCTTACTTCTCCGAGCGGCTCGGCGAGACCATCGCGCTGGCCCAGCGCACCGACCAGACCTGCGCACTGATGTTTGTCGATCTCGATCGCTTCAAGATCGTCAACGACAGCCTCGGGCACGAGGCCGGTGACTCGCTGCTGAGGGTGGTGGCCGAGCGCATCCAAGCCTGCCTGCGCGAGAGCGACCTGCTGTTCCGCATGGGCGGCGACGAGTTCACGATCATCCTGCCCCACATCGCCACGCCCGAAGACGCGGCCTTCGTTGCCAGGCGCGTCCAGGAGGCGGTTGCCGCGCCGGTGTCGGTGCACGAACATGAGCTGGCGGTCGGCGCCACCATCGGCATTGCGGTGTACCCGGGCGACGGCGACAGCGCCGAGGCACTGCTCAAGAACGCCGATGCCGCGATGTACAGCGCCAAGGAAAACGGGCGCGGCGGACACGCCTTCTACCGCAGCGCGATGAACCAGCGCGCCTCGCAGCGCCTGGGCCTCGAGGTCGCGCTGCGCAAGGGCTTTCGGGATGGCGAGTTCACGCTGTACTACCAACCCCGTGTCGACGGGGGGCACCGGCGCGTCGTCGCCCTGGAGGCGCTGCTGCGCTGGGTGAGCCCGACGCGCGGCGTGGTACCGCCGGGCGACTTCATCGGCGTGCTCGAGGACACCGGCATGATGACCATCGTCGGCGAATGGGTGCTGCGCAGCGCCTGCACGCAGATCGGTCGCTGGCGTGCCGAGGGCATGGCGCCGCTTCGCGTGTCGGTCAACGTGTCTTCGGTGCAGTTCCAGAACAGCGCCTTCGTCCCGATGGTGCAGCGCGTGCTGCGGGAGACCGGCGCGCCGCCCGAGCTGATCGAGCTGGAGCTCACGGAGTCGCTCTTGATGGCCAACGTGGAACAGGCGAGGAGCACCATCGACGCGTTGAAGGCGCTGGGGCTGCAGATCTCGATCGATGACTTCGGGACCGGGTACTCGTCGCTCAACTACCTGCGGCAGTTTGCCGTGGACTACCTCAAGATCGACCGCAGCTTCGTCAAGGACATTGCCGGCAGCCCGCGGGATCGTGCGGTTGTCATCGCCATCATCGAGCTTGCCAAGGCGCTGGGCATCACGGTGGTTGCCGAAGGCGTGGAGACCGAGGCACAGGCGACGTTCTTCTCCGACGCCGACTGCAACGAACTGCAGGGATTCCTGTTCTGTCGGCCGCTGCCCGTCGATCAACTCGGGCGCCACCTGGCCGCAGCATCCAGTGCCGGTGGCTTGCACCGCGCGACCACCCGCAGCCGCGTCGGCGAGCTCGTGCAGACCAGCTGAACCCGAGCGGCCAAACCCCGTGTGCCGCAGGTCGTGGCCCCGTCGCGGGCGCCGAGTGCACCGAGTGCGCCGAGTGCGCATTCAAGCAGCGCTCAACCCGACGCGCGTTGTGCCGACGCAAGCTCGACGATGGGCAAGACGGCGCCGACGCATCTGCCCGGTCCACCGTGTTATGGACACCGCGACATGAATCAAATCCGTTCTTCCGACTGGCTGGTTCTCGCCTTGTGAGTGCTGGGTCTGGTGCTTGCGTTTTCGTGCCTGACCTGGGTGCTGCGCAACGAATCAACGCGCCGGCTGCAAGCCAGTGCCGAGGCCGCCGGCCCGCGGTGGGCGAAGTTTGCCGAGCGCACGGTGCCCGACCTGGACCGCGCTGAACCGCCTGCCAAGAGAGCCGCCTCCGAGGGCATCGGCCGCAGCCCCTTCAAGCGTGAGGGCCCGCCGCCCCATGGCACGAACATGACCACGCTGGCGGCGATCGTCCGTTGCTTGCCGACTGCCGAGGACAAGTGACCGCATGACGCCGCGACGGCGATTGCAGTCCGACCGCACGCGGTCGACGCCAGGCCGGTCGCTGCTCCAGGGTCGCCTCCGCTGCCCCGGACTCCCCACGGCCTCCAGCGCAGCTGAGCTCTGGCGCTAGCGGCCCGCCCACCCGCCGCTGACCGGGAACACCTGGCCGACGAAACATGCCGCCGCGTCGCTGCACAGGTAGGCCGCGAACAGTGCGTCCTCTTCGGCGCTGACGAGCCGGCCCAGCGGCACCTCGCGCCGCAGCTTGTCCTGGAAACGCGGGTTGGCTTGCACCTCGGGGCCGAAGTAGGTGGGGTTGTCGACGAAGTTCTGCGCGATGGCATTGAACTGGATGCCCTGCGGCGCCAGCTCCAGCGCCACCGCCTGCATGTAGGCCAGCTGCGCGCCGCGCGCGGCGCTGTAGCTGCCGGTGCGCTTCTGGCCGCGCAGCGCAGCGGCACTGCCCATCAGCAGGATGCGACCGCGGCCGCGCTGCACCATCTGCGGCAGCACGGCGGCGACCAGGCGCGGCATGGGGTCCACCAGGTGGGCGAAGACGCGGCGCCACTCCTCGTCGCCGATCGCGGCGGCGGCGGTGGCCGGCGCGGGCAGCGCCAGGTGCAGCAGCAGCACGTCGACCGGCCCGGCGGCCTGCACGATCGCCGCCGGCAACGCCGGGTCTTCGTGCAGTGCCTGCGCATCGGCGATGACGCTGGCGCCCTGGCGCTCGAACACCTCGGCCAGCGCCGGGCCCATGAAATCGTGCGCCTGGGTCAGCAGCACGCGTTTGCCGTCGAGGCGGGTCGAGGTCATCGTCCTGGCATCGTTCATCGGCGTGCCTTCAGATGATCTCGAAGTAACGCTTCAGCTCCCAGTCCGTCACCGCGTCCTGCCACTGGCGGTACTCCCATTCGCGCGTGGCGGCGAAGTGCTCGACGAAGGTGTCGCCCAGGAAGTCGCGCGCGATCGCCGACTGGCGGAAGTTGCGCGTGCTGTCCAGCAGCGAGCGCGGCGCGCGCGGGATGTTCTCCGCCCCCTGGTTGGTGCCGGTGATCGGCGGCGTGGTGAGCTTGAGTCCCTTCTCGACGCCGTGGATGCCGGCGGCGATGACGGCGGCCATCGCCAGGTACGGGTTGACGTCGGCGCCGGGGCAGCGCGTCTCCAGCCGCGTCGCCTTCGGGCTGCCGGCGATGACGCGGAAGCTGGCGGTGCGGTTGTCCAGCCCCCAGGTCGGCTTGACCGGCGCCCAGAAACCGTCGACCAGCCGCTTGTAGCTGTTGATGGTGGGCCAGAACATCGGCGCGAACTCCATCAGGCACGCCACCTGGCCGGCGAGATAACTGTCGAAGAGCTTGCTCATCTTGCGCGGGCTCTTGGCGTCGTAGAAGAGGTTCGTCTTGCCGTCCGACATGCTCTGGTGGATGTGGCCGCTGCAGCCCGGCAGCGCAGCGTTCCACTTGGCCATGAAGCTGGGCATGATGCCGTGCTGCTTGCCGATCTCGCGCGCGCCGGTCTTGAACAGGATCGCGCGGTCGGCCTGCTCCAGCGCGGTGCCGAAGGCGATGGCCACTTCATAGACGCCGGGGCCGGTCTCGGTATGCAGGCCCTCGATGGGCACGCCGAAAGCCGCCATCTGATCCATCAGCGCGTTGAAGAAGCCGCGGTTGTCGGCCATGCGCAGCAGCGAGTAGCCGAACATGCCGGGCGTGATCGTCTCCGGGCCGACGCCCTTCTTGGCCGCCCAGCTCTGCGGCGTCTCGGCGAAGTTGAACCACTCGAACTCCATGCCGGCCATCGGCTGCAGGCCCAGCTTCTCGGCGCGCCGGAGCACGCGCTTGAGCGTCTGGCGCGGGCACACCGCGTAGGGCGTGCCGTCGGCGTTGACGAACTCACCCAGGAAGAAGGGCACGCCGCCGTCCCACGGCACGTGGCGCGCGGTGGCCAGGTCCAGCCGCGCCAGCGCGTCGGGGAACCCGTGCTGCCAGCCGGTGACCTGCGCGTTGTCGTAACACTGGTCCGAGGAGTCCCAGCCGAAGACGACGTCGCAGAAGCCGAAGCCACCGTCGGGGTAGGGCTGGGCGGCGCCCAGGAACTTGTCGCGGTGCAGGTACTTGCCGCGCAGCACGCCGTCGATGTCGCTGCACGCGACCTTGACCTTGGTGGCACTGCTGTTGCGCACCGCAGCGACTGCCGGGTGTTCCTTGGGCGGCTTGTTCTGCTTGCTGGCCATTGCTGCTGCTCCTGCACAAGGTGGGAACTTCCGTCGGGGAAGTCCCCGCCCTTCAGCGTATCAGCAACCAAGCCCGCCAGCGCCCGGGTGGGCCGGCGGCAGGTGCGCCAGGGTTGTGTGCCCTCACGCACCCGCCGCTCAGGGCTGCGTCACTGCTTGGGCCCTTCGACCAGACGACGGCCCAGCCCGATGGCGTAGGGTGCGGCGCGCGCCGGCGCTGTCGATGCGATCGCCGGGTTGCGCCAGCTGCAAGTTGAAGACGCTGCCGAAGCTGGCTGGCACCGGTTGGCTGGCGTAGTAGCGGCCTTGCAGCAGCACCTCGGGGTTGGCATCGGCGAAGGCCTTCACCTTGGCCGGATCGGCGGCCTTGGCGGTCGGGTCGGGTTGCAGCGATTGCGGGCGGCCCAGGAACTGCTCGGGCGTCGCGGCGCCGAACACCGGGGCCGAGATGTTGCCCATCTGTCAGCGCTCGCCGTCGGGCAGGTTGAACTGCAGCGCCAGGTTGCGCTGGCTGCGCGCGTTGTCGGGCGCCTTGGGGTTGGCACCGCCCACCGAGAAGCGCACGACCACGGGCACCGGCTTGCCGCTGAAGGCTGAGGCGGTCGAGTGCGCGCGGCCTTCGGCGCTGCCGACGAATTCACCCACCGCGCACATGCCCTTGGCACCCGAGCGGCGAAAGCCTTCGTACTTGCCGAAGGTGGATGAACAATTCCCGGGCCATCAAGCTTGATGACCCGGCCATGAGTGCCTCCCTGCCGGCCCGCCATGGCTACACCGATGTCCATGCACTCGCTGGTCGAAACCCACCGCGCCGAACTGCTGGCCCTGGCACGCAGGCGCGGCGTCACGAGTGTTCGGGTTTTTGGCTCGATGAGCCGTGGCGATGGCAGCGGCACCACTGACAACAGCGACTTTGATCTGCTGGTGACCCTGGCGCCAGGCACCAGTGCCCTCGCCCTGCGTGGCCTGTTGCTGGATGCGCAGGAATTGCTCGGCCGCCGTGTGGATATCGGCGCGACTTTGGCGCGGAGCACGGCTTGAGACCGTTGCGGAACGGGTTGCACCGCCGGGCTGCCAGATCAGGGACGTGCAACAAGCCAGACCTGGATACCCCGTTTGTCCTGCCCGGAAGCTTTGGTTGCCCCATCGGGGGCCCAGCGATACATTGCGCACAACGCGCCGTGACAAGTCTTGTCCGTCGTTCGATCTTTGCACTCGAACACCCACGTTGCTCTGGGAGGAGAACGAAGATGAGCAATCCGCAAACGACTTGGCTTGTCGCTTTGATGCTTGGCGTGACACTCACGGCACTTGCGCCTGAAGCCCTGTCGCAGAGTCGAGCAAAAGTGGGTGACTTGGTCGAGCTCGTCACCGGCCTCGGCCCGACGCTGGCAGAGATCGTCGAGGGACCCGACGCTTCGGGTTTCGTTGTGATCTCGCTTCCGACCGGGAAGAAGGTTCCGGTCAATACACAGAAGCTGCGGCTGGTGCAGAGTGCGGGCACGCCCAATGCGTCGATCGGCGTCAACGAGCCGGTGCGCTGGGTCAGCGGCGGTGTCGCGGAAGCGGGCAGCGTCGACAAGATCAACGGCAACTGGTGCCAAGTCAGGACAGCAAGCGCTACTACGATCGGTTGGATCGAGTGCAAAGCGTTGCGCACTGCGGCCCAAGCCGCTGCACCTGCTAGGCCTGCGCCCGCCATCAATTCCGCTGCGGCAATGGGTGTTGCCGTCAGGCTCCAAGGGAACTGGGAGAACGCCGATGGGACAGTCAAGTTGGAAGCTCTGGCGGGCAACAAGTGTTTCATCTCCTTTGGCCCGATGACCGGAGCTTGCACCTACAAGCAGACGGCGAATGGTGTAACGGTCATTTTCGACAGGGAAGAGTTGGTGTTCAACGCCAATGAAGACGGCTCGTTGAGCAGTGCCGGCGAGCGGAATGCCACGATGCAGATTCGGCTGAAGAGAAAGTAGTCCGGCGCCGGCGCATCGTGCCGGCGCCTGGTAACCCAACATGCACTCGGTTGGCCGCTGGAGTTGCTGCCTGATTGCTGCCGGAATGCCGCCAATTACGGGCGTCAGGAACTGGGCATTGGGGCAAGGCTTGCCTAACGGCCATCAACTGTCTGAGGCGACTGTTACTCGCCGCTGCCGGCAGCCAACCCGTCAGCTTCCAGACCGCCCGTCCGCAATCCCCATTTCAACCAAAGCGTCCCCCACCGCCGCCACCGCCTGCCGCATCTCATTGCCCCCAATCGCCCCGATGCAGCCGACGCGAAAGGTCTCCATCTGCGTCAGTTTGCCGGGGTACAGGATGAAGCCGCGTGCCTTGGCGGCTTCGTAGAAGCGGCGGAACTCGTAGTTGGCATGTGCCGGCGCGTGGAAGGTGACGATGATCGGCGCCTGCACCTCCGGCTGCAACAGCGGCTTGAAGCCGAGTGCGGCCATGCCGTCCACCAGCACGCGGCAGTTGTTTGTGTAGCGCGCCAGGCGCGCCGCGCGGCCGCCTTCTTCCTCGAACTGCGCGATGGCCTCGCTCAGCGCCACCAGCACGTGGGTGGGCGGCGTGAAGCGCCACTGGCCGGTCTTTCCCATGTAGACATGCTGGTCGTGCAGATCCATCGCCAGGCTCTGGCTGTTGCCGGCGCAGCCGTCCAGGATGGCCTTGCGCAGGAACACGAAGCCCATGCCGGGAACACCTTCCAGGCACTTGCCGCTGGCGGCGACCAGGGCGTCGAAGCGGATCTCGCGCGCGTCGATCGGCAGCGCGCCGAAGCTGCTCATCGCATCGACGATCAGTCCCAGGCCGCGGCGCTGGCACACCGCCGCCACCTCGGGCAGCGGGTTCAGCACGCCGGTGCCGGTTTCGCAGTGGATCAGCACGACGTGCGTGATCGACGGGTCGGCGGCGAGGTGCTGCTCCATGACGGCGATCGACACCGGTTCTTCTTCGGCCTGCGGCACCACGGTGGCACGGCGGCCCATCAGCTGCGTGAGTCGGGCGGCGCGCTTGCAGTAGGCGCCGTTGTCCATCACCAGCACGTGGCCGTTGCGGGGTACCACCGTGGCCACCGCGGCTTCGACGCTGAAGGTGCCGCTGCCCTGCAAGGGCACCAGCACGTGGCTGTGGTGGCCGTGCACGATGTCGAGCAGGCGCTTGCTCACGCTGGCCGTGACGGCGATGAAGTCGGTGTCCCAGCTGCCCCAGTCCTTGAGCATCGCCAGCTTGGTGCGCAGCGTCGTCGTCAGCGGGCCGGGGGTGAGCAGGATGTGGTCGCGGTCCATCGGCTTCATCTTTCCTATCAGGGTTTCACTCGTTTCAGGTCACGGTCCGCCTACATCCGCTCTCGGTGTGCTGGCCTATCAAGGCCCGCCAGATCGGCATCCAAGGTCCAGACCCATACGCGGCTCAAGCGGTGTCGGCGGCACAACTCTTCCCACTCCTTCTTGATCGACAAGTCGCCCATGCCGATGCCCCGCGTGGCGGAGTCGGGGAATGCGTCCAACCAACTGAGCACCTCCTGGTTGGAAGGGAAGTTGATTGGCTTCCATGGCGCTTCGTCTGACAACGCACTGCGCACCTCCTTCACGAACCGCGCCGCCGCTGCCCTGCGTTGCGCCCCGTTCTTCACGTGGGCAATGTGATTGCCGGTCTCAACGATCGCTGCCATCGGAATGAAGAAGTGGTCACCCGCCTCAATGAGCATCCCCAGGCGGTCAAGGACTTCCTTCTTGCGCTGATTCCTGTCGGGCACGTCCAGGATATTCAGCAACACCGATGTGTCGACGATGACGATCGAGCTCATCCTTCCACCCCGGGCTGGGCCGCCCGAAGTGACTCCAGCCACGCCTTGGCCTTTTGCTTGCGCGCTTCTGAACCCTTGTGTGTCTTGACGAAGCGCTCCAGCGCCCCGGACGTCATCAGGTGACCCAGAGGCCCTTGAACCAGGAGCTCGGGGACATCAGGAATCTCCTGCATGCGGACGAGCTTGCTGGCGCCGCTGGCCGGGTCCCGGTAGCAGAACACCACGTCGGGCACGGCCACGTCGGGCAGCGCATCCAGCATGGCCGGGTTGTGTGTAGACAGCAGCACGCGCAGCTTGCGGCGTTCGGCAATCGATCGGATGCTGTTGAGCAAGTGGCGCGCGCGGCTGGGGTGCACACCGTTATCGATTTCTTCGATGACCACCAGGCTGCCCTCCGGCGCCGACAACATTGCCGCGGCGATCGCCAACACGCGCAAAGTGCCGTCGGAAAGCAGTGACGCGTCATAGGCCGTCGGCTGGCCTCCGAAGGTCTCCTGCAACTGCACCATCACCTCACCGCGCGGGCCATCCAGGAAACTCAAGCCCGCAATATCTTGCTCGGGCAGGCTCTGGATGAACGCGAGGATCGCTTCGCGCTGCGTCGCAAACGGCTCGGAGGCTGCTTCGGCGTCAGCGCCCCACAGGCGATGGAGGACGCTGGAAAGATTGGTCCCGTCTCCCAGCAGCCTCTTGTCATTGGTGAAGCTGTACTCGCGCATGCGCGCGGGCACCGGATCGAGGAAGAGGATGTTTGACAGCAGGCTCTGATAGCGTCTGGCCACCTCCGGAACTGTCTCTTGCGCCTTCTTGTGCCCAGCCTCGAAGCGCACGGCGCTCTCGAACTGAACAAACACCGCCATCTGGTCGCTGACCGTGACATGCGGCTTGTTCCCGCCGCGCGCGAAGTTGTTGTACGCCACGCCCGCGTCGGTGCTCAAGCCCTTGGACGGTTGGTCCATGTCGTACAGCGGCACAGTCGCCAAGACCTCGTCAACCTTCTCAGCAGAGATGTGCAGCTCGCTCTCGCGAATGCTGATTTGCATGTTCAGGCGATTCCAGTGCAAATCGTCGGTCACGCACCCCAGCCCGAACTGGCTCTGTCCGCGATGGCAAAGGTCTTCAACTCGCCCGCGCACGACCCGGTCGGCACTGTTGACCGCGTACTGGATCGAACTGAGCTTCTGACCCTGCGCCAGCCATGAGAGCAGTCGAAGTGCCTCGATGGCATTGCTCTTGCCAGCCGCATTGGCACCAATGAGTACCGTCAGCGGACCCAGTGGCAGACGCGCCTCTCGGAAGCTCTTGAAGTCTTTGAAGGTGAAGGTGGCCAGCATGGAAGCTCCAATCAGTGAGGCAGCACTTCGCTCATCTCTTGCGCTTGTCGCTCTGCCGAGGGCGATGCGGTTCCGGAGGACTCACGGTCCGTCGCGGGCGCAGCTTCGCCCTCGCCCCAAATTCGGGCCAGCGTCGCCTGAATTTTCTTCTCGAAGCGGATGATCAGTTCGCGGTTAGCGGCGACCAACGCTTGCTCGGCTGCGATCTCCGCCACGATAGATTGCTGTGTGGTGAGCGGTGGGAGTGGGAAGGTTATCGCGCTCAGGTCATCGGTGTTGATCTTCAGCGTGCCGTGCGCAGCCGTTTCGAGAATCCTCCGGAACTGGGACTCTTCTTGTTTGAGCATCACTCTGAGAAAGGTCGAATTGACAGAGGCGTGTGGCTTCATCGCCTTCACGTCCTGATTGAATGCGCATGGTTTCGCGAGTTCACAGATGGGCACTCCGTTGGCAAGGCCCATGCCTCTCACAAGAATCAACAGCGAGCCGACTGGCGCGATTTGCGTGGCGGTCTCGTTGACGGCGGCTTCAGAGACGTGGGTCGAAGCATCCGACAACACGTCGGATTTCATGTCCTTTGCGGAGACCCACGGAATACTGCCAATCCAATAGGCCTCATTGGCTTTTGATGGCGTCCCGCCGCTGCTGTAGCTAACGACGCTCCCTAACTCGACCATCGGCCAGTCGGGGTGGATGGGAATGCGGGGGCGGTAGTGATCGAGGACGGCGCGGGCGCCATTGATGACTTTCTGGTAGCCCTCGATCTCCGCCGCGATTTCCTTCTGTACCTCCATCGGTGGCAGGGGAATTTGGAAGTTCTCCACGTAGTCGCGGGGCACACGCTGCAAGCCGCCTGTGCCAGTCATCCGCGCGACAGCTGCATCTCGAAACAGCGGGTGCATGACGCAGAAGTAAACCCACTCGGGCAAGACCTGGCCGTTGCTCCGCAGCACGTAGAACTCGCTGGAGCCAAAGCCTATTCCGTTGCGCAGGCCGCGAGCGATGCCTGCTTTGCCGTTTTCAAAGCAAGGCGTGACCTTGGCGAGAAGAACATCGTTGTTCTCAAAGTAGGTGTAACTTGCCGAGACTTCGGACAGTTGCTTCTCGTCGCTGGGCTCGAACGAAATACGATGCTCATCCACATTGGCCATTGGTACGAAAGAAACACGAGTTTCAGGCTTTGCCGCGAGTTGGCTCTTCCGTGGATTCACGGTACAAACGTCGCTCAGTTTCACCAACGGGAAAATGTTTGCATTTACTCCGCCTATCCGATACCTCTCGCCGCTGAGGTTGTAGTCGCCATTCGCGGCGATCCTTTCTTTCAGCACGATCTGGGCAGTGGATGTGACGGAGAGGATGGTTTCAGCGGACGCTTTGGTACGGAGGGCTTGGAGGTAGGCGGCCAGTTCGGCCTGCACCTGCGGCAGGTCGTTCTTCTCGATGACCCGACGTTGAGCACCGAGACCAAACCCGTCGTTCTCCACCTTGAAGAAGCCGATGGTGTCGCTCTGTCGGGCGAGGGATTTGTCAAGGACGAGGATGCTGGTCTTCACCCCGGAGTAGGGATTGAAACAGCCCGCCGGCAACGAGACGACGGCAACGAGCGAGTTCTCGACCAACAGCTTTCGCAGCGTGGCGTAGGCGGTCTGGCTCTGAAAGATGATGCCCTCGGGCACGATGATGGCGGCGCGGCCAGTGGGCGTCAGGTGCTCGGCCATGTAGTCCACGAACAGCACTTCACTGCGCTTGGCTTGTATGGAAAAGCGCTTGTGCGGCTTGATGCCGCCCTTTGGCGACATGAACGGCGGATTGGCCAAGATCACATCGGCGAATTCGTTCCAGCGTTCCTCAGACGTGAGGGTGTCGTACTCGACGATGTGTGGATCGGTGAAGCCGTGAAGGTACAGGTTCACCAGTGACAGCCGCACCATGTCGGGCGAGATGTCGTAGCCCTTGAAGTTCTGTGCGAGCCGGCCCTTGTCATCGGGCGTCAGGGTGCTGTGGCCCTTGGCGTCGGTGTTGGTGCGCAGGATGTGCTTGTAGGCAGAGATGAGGAAACCGGCGGTGCCGCAGGCGGGGTCAAGGATGGTTTCGTTCTTCCGGGGTGCCATGACCTCGACCATGAAGTCGATGATGTGCCGCGGCGTGCGGAACTGACCGGCATCACCCTGCGAGCCCAGCACCGAGAGCAGGTACTCAAAAGCGTCACCCAGGCGCTCACTGTGGTCGTACGCGAACTCGTCAATGACTTTCAGAAAAGCACGCAAGGTCTCCGGGTCGCGGTAGGGCAGGTACGCATTCTTGAAGATGTCGCGGAACAGTGTCGGAATGCCGGGGTTCTCGGGCATCTTGGCAATGGCCTCGGCGTACAGGTTCAGCGTCTCGTGGCCGCCCAGGCCCGACCGCATCAGCTTGGCCCAGCCGTAGCGGGCGTAGTCGCCGTGGAAGAATTTTCGCTTGCCGCCCAGTTCCTCGGACTCGGCATCCATGTCATCCATGAACTTGTAGATCAACGCAATGGTGATCTGCTCGACCTGGCTCTTCGGGTCGGGCACCTTGCCCACCAGGATGTCGCGGGCGGTGTCGATGCGGCGTTTGGTATCGGTGTCGAGCATGTGTTCTTCTTATGCAGAAAACTGGTTCAGTGAAACGTAGTCCTTGACGTACTCCGGCACCAGCGCCCGGTACTTGGCTGGCACGGCCTTGTATTCGCGGGTGGTGAACATGGCGTGCGTCGCCAGATCGGTGAACTGGCGGCTGTCGATGATGTCCCGCACCTTGCCGCTGGTGACGTAGGCCTTGAAAAACGTCTTGATGGCCGGCACGGCAATCGGATCTTCGGGCTTGGCGTCGGCGACGAACTTTGAGAACTCTTCTTCCAGCAACTCGTCCTTCGACTTGAATCGTGGGATCAGGCCAAACACCTTCTCCAAGATTTCGCGCAGGGTCAGGCGCCGGTCTACTGCTGCGGCCTTGCGAAGCTTGGCCAGCGTGTAGTACTCGTCGGGTTTGTCAAATACCTCTCGATTGACATAGTCGATGACCTGGTCCCATTGGCCGGCCTCTACCGCCCTGGCAATGGTCTCGTTCTCGCGGACCTTGTCTTCAAACTTGTCGAAGAACATGCGGTCGATCTTCATGCCCTCGGCAGTGATGTCCGCGATACGAATCGATTCGAGGATGTCCTCACCTAGATGCTCGTAGGTGCCGCCGGGTGGTGGTGGCGGGTCGGGGCTCTCGCGCCTGCCGTTACCCGGTTTGGGAAGCTTGAGCACCTCGTCGTACTTGAACCCGGTTTCGAAGTACTCGCACGACGCAAAGAAGTCGAAGAGCTTGAACGCCGTTTTCGACGGATGGGCAACGCTGACCTTGAGGCTCTCGTCGAACAGCTGCTCCAGAAAATTGTGAGGGCGGGTGCCGCGCCCCTTGATCTGGATGAAGTCGGTGGGCGAGAAGATCGGGCGAAACAGCCCCAGGTTGAGGATGTCCGTGCAGTCGTAGCCCGTGGTCATCATGCCGACGGTGACGCATACGCGGGCCTTGCTGGTTTTGTAGGCAGCGATGAAGTTGCCCGAGCCCAGCAGGTTGTTGTTGGCGAAGTTGATGGTGAACTGCTGCGCGTCTGAAATCTGCGACGTGACCTGCACTGCAAAGTCGGACTGGTACTTGGCCGGGAACATGCGGTCAGCCATCTGGTTGAAGATCTGCGCCAGCTTGGCGGCATGGTTCTGGCTCACCGCGAAGATCAGTGATTTGCCAATCTCACCGCTGACCGGGTCACGCAGCGCGTTCTCCAGGAAGGTCTTGCAGAAAAGCAGATTGGTGGCGTCGGCAAAGAAGCGCTTCTCGAATTCGCGCTGCTTGAAGGCTTGCTGCTGGTCTTCGCCGGTGTCGTCGGTGAAGGCCACGACAAAGCCTTCCTTCGAGAGCAACTCGGTGGTGACTTCCGTGCGCGCGTCCACCACCGTGGGGTTGATCAGGAAACCGTCCTTCACGCCGTCCAGCAGTGAGTAGCGAAAGGTGGGCTGGCTGTCCTCGCAGCCGAAGGTGCGGTAGGTGTCCAGCAGGAGCCGGCGCTCGGCCTCGCGCGGGTCGCGGCTGGTGGGCGTGTTCTTGTCGAAACGTTTGAGGTAGTCGCGCGGCGTCGCGGTCAGGCCCAGCTTGTAGCCGATGAAGTAGTCGAAGACAGCACGGGCGTTACCACCTATAGACCGGTGCGCTTCATCGGAGATGACGAGGTCGAAGTCGGTGGGCGAGAAGACCCGCTGGTACTTGTTGTTGAAGAGCAGAGACTGCACCGTGGTGACGACGATCTCGGCGCGGCGCCAGTCGTCGCGGTTCTCCTTGTAGATCACGGTCTGGAAGTCGGCAGAGAGCAATGCTGCGAAGGCCCTCTTGGCCTGGTCTTCGAGTTCCAGGCGGTCAACCAGGAACAGCACCCGCCGGGCGTTGCCCGACCGCAGGAACAGCTTGATGACGGCCGCTGCGGAGAGCGTCTTGCCGGTGCCGGTGGCCATCTCGAAAAGGAAGCGGTCCTTGCCTTCCTTCACGGCGAACTGAACGCTCTGAATGGCTTTGCGCTGGTATGCGCGCAGGAAACGGAGTTTGTTGGCCTGAACGTAGGCTGGCCGCTCGGCTTCGTTCTTCCACCCTGCCTCGGCTAGGTAGTTGGGGCGCTGAGTCAGGACGATGTAGTCGTCCGCCACCTGTTCTGCGATCAGCCGTTGCGGGTTGGGTGTCACCAGCCGGTAGCCGCTGACAGAGTTTGGCGTGGGGTAGGACGTGATGACGTACGGGTTGCCGCGCTCCAGATCCCAGAAATAGTGAAGGTTGCCGTTGGAGAGGATGACGAACCGGCAGTTCTGTGACTTCGCGTACTTGCGGGCCTGCTCCTTGCCGACCAGCGGGTTCTTGTCTTCTGCCTTTGCCTCAAGCACCAGCAGCGGGGAGCCTTTGGCGTCGAGCAGCAAGAAGTCCACGAAGCCACGGCCAGACTTCTCGAAGTTGTCGCCGAGGGCGTCCAGATCGGTCAACTTGATCGTGACACTGGGCTCAAGGCGAATGTTGGCCGGGCCGCTGGCGTCAGCGAAGAAGCGCCAACCAGCAGCCTCAAGCAGCTTGTTGATCTTGATCCGGGCTGTCGCTTCCTTTGTCATGAGTGCCGGATTCTCACCAGTTTTGCGGCACGTCGCCCGCACCACGTCAATGCCAGGTTCTCACAGCAACAGGCCTAAAGTCAGGCCGCGAAGTTCAGGGCGCTTTCCAGGCCTGGGTGCGGCGGTCGACCCACGCGCCCAGCGCCATGAAGAGCAGCGTGGCGACGGTGTTGGCGCCGGCGATCAGGATCGCCATCGCGGCCGCGGCGCCGATCTCGCCAGCTTCGTCAAGATTGAGGATCGCGATCGCCGCCACCTTGGTCTCGGGCGAGTACAGGAAGACCACGGCCGAGATGGTGGTCATGGCGTTGATGAAGAAGTAGCGCGCGATGTCCACCAGCGCCGGCGTGCAGATGGGCAGCGTGACGCGCCAGAAGGTCTTGTAGAAGGGCACCTTCATCGACGCCGAGACGGCCTCGAACTCCGGGTCCAGCGCCTTCAGCGCGGTGACTGCGGTGAGGTGCCCGGTGGTGTAGAAGTGGACGATGGTGCAAACCGTCAGCAGCGTGAGTGTGTGGTACAGCCCGTTCAGCGGGTTGGCCGGCGCGTTGAAGAAGAAGATGTAGCCCAGCCCCAGCACGAGGCCCGGCACCGCCATCGGCAACATCGCCAGCAGGCGCACGAGGCTGCGCACGGCTTTGGGGCCTTGCGTCTTCTCCATCAGGTACGCGCCGACGAAGACCAGCAGCGTGCCGAACAGCGCCGTGCCGCCGGCCATCAGCAGGCTGTTGACGAAGGCCTCGCCGACCTCGGCGTCGACGAGGCCCATCGTGTAGTGCCTGAAGCTGGGCTTGAGGTTGTAGGGCCAGAAGGTGGCGAAGGACGCGAACAGCGCCATCCCGAGCATGGCCAGGATGAGCGTGCAGACGCCGGCGCAGTACAGCGTCATCAGCGCGTCGAAGACCGGCGCGCGCTGCGGCCGGTAGGGCACGGCGCGCGCGGTGAGCATCGCGGTCTGTTTGCGGCTGACCCAGTGGTCGACGGCGAAGGTCAGCAGCGCCGGCGCCAGCAGCAGCAGCGCCACCACGGCCCCGCGGTGGAAGTCCTGCTGCCCGATGACGAGCTTGAAGACGTCGGTGGCCAGCACGTTGAAGTTGCCGCCGATGACCTTGGGGATGCCGAAGTCGGTGATGACGAGCGTGAACACCACCAGCGCCGCGCTGATGAGGCCGTACTTGGCGCCCGGCAGCGTGATGGTGAAGAACTTGCGCTGCGCCGTCGTGCCCATCGCGTCGGCGGCTTCGTACAGGCGCGCGTCCGACGCCGTGAGCGCCGTCACCAGGATCATCAGCGCGTGCGGGAAGGTGCTGAAGATCTCGGCCAGCACGATGCCCGGCGCGCCGTAGATCTGCTCGATGCCCAGGGCCTGCATCGCGCCCTTGAGCACACCCTGGTTGCCGAACCAGTAGATCAGCGAGATAGCCGACAGCAGCGACGGGGCCAGCAGCGGCACCAGCGTGATCGTGCGCGCCAGGCCCTTGCCGCGCATGCGGCTGCGCGCCAGCGCGTAGGCAAAGACGAAGGCCGTCGGCACCGTCACCGCCGTCACCGCCAGGCTGACCCAGACGCTGTTCCACACCGACTGCATCAGCGCCGGCGTGCGCGCGTAGCTGATGAAGTTGGCCAGGCCGACGAAGCGGTCGCTGTCGTCCTGCACCGCCTTGAGCAGCAGCGTGAAAAGCGGCGCGGCCAGGAAGGCCAGCAGCGCCAGCGCCACCGCCAGCAGCGCGACGTGCGCGATGCGCTCGGTCCAGTGCACACGCTGGCGCACCGGCAGGGCGGGGACGGCCAGCGCGGCGGTGCTCAAGGCCGGGCCCTCAGCCGAAGACGCGCATGCGCTCGGGCAGCAGGCGCAGCGGCAGCACGCTGCCCACTTCCAGCCGCGCTTCGGACAGGTAGTTCAGCGACAGGTAGACCGTGATCGCCTGCGCGCCGAGTGTCGCGGCGCGCACGCGCACCAGGCAGTACGGGCCCATGAAGTCGATGCTCTCGATCTGGCCCTGGAAGACGTTGCTGTCGCCGGGCGCGATGGGCCTTGCCAGCACGTCTTCGGGCCGCAGGTAGACGCGCAGCTCGCGGCCATCGACGAGGCCGGGGCCGTGTTCGTGCAGCGACGCGTGCTCGCACTGCAGCAGCTGCTCGCCGACGCGCAGGCCGCCCGCGTGCGCGGTGGCCGGCAGCGCGTTGATGCGGCCCACGAAGTCGGCCACGAACAGCGTCAGCGGGTCGCGGTAGACCTGCAGCGCGGTGCCGACCTGTTCGATGCCGCCCTGGTTCATGACCACGATGCGGTCGGCCACGGCGAAGGCTTCTTCCTGGTCGTGGGTGACCATCACCGTCGTCACGCCCAGCTTGCGCTGCAGGCTGCGGATCTCGCCGCGCAGCTTGACGCGCACGATGGCGTCCAGCGCCGACAGCGGCTCGTCCAGCAGCAGCAGGCCCGGCGAGGTGGCCAGCGCGCGCGCCAGCGCGATGCGCTGCTGCTGGCCGCCCGAGAGCTGCGCCGGGAACCTGGCCTCGCTGCCCGGCAGCCCCACCAGCGCCAGCAGCTCGGTGACGCGTGCGCGCGCCTGCGCCTTGGGCACCTTGCGGTTGACCAGGCCGTAGGCCACGTTGTCGGCGACGCTGAGGTTCGGAAACAGCGCGTAGCTCTGGAACACGATGCCGTAGTCGCGCTCGGCCGGCGGCAGCGCCGAGATGTCGCGCCCGGCGAGTTGGATGCGGCCGGCGGTCTGCACCTCGAGCCCGGCGATGATGCGCAGCAGCGTCGTCTTGCCGCAGCCGCTGGGGCCGAGGAAGCACACGAACTCGCCCTGCTGGATGTCGAGGTGGATGTCCTTCAGCGCGGTGAAGCTGCCGAAGTCCTTGCGGATGCCTTCCAGCCGGAGATAGGGAGCCACGTTGCGGTGCGCAGCGCGCGTGTACGGGGCGTTACCTCTTTTCGCTCTTTGCGTTGTAGCGCTTAGTCCACTCGGCCAGGATGCGCTCGCGGTTGTCGGCGGCCCAGCCGAAGTCCATCTTCACCAGCCGCGCCTCGTAGTCCTTGGGCACGTTGGCCAGCGGCGCAGCGACGCCGGGCATCGCGGTGATGGCGAAGTTCTTGCCGTACAGCAGCATCGCGTCCTTGCTGCTGGCCCAGTCGGCCAGCTTCTTGGCTGCATCGAGCTTCTTCGTGCCCTTGTGGATGGCAAAGGCCTCGAGGTCCCAGCCCAGACCTTCCTTGGGGAACACGAGGTCGATCGGCGCGCCCTTGGCCTTGTTGGTGTTGGCGCGGTACTCGAAGCTGATGCCGACCACGTACTCGCCCGCGCCGGCCATGTTGCAGGGCTTGGAGCCGCTGTGCGTGTACTGGGCGATGTTCTCGTGCAGGCCGTCCATGAATTTCCAGCCGCCGCCGTTGCTCTCGCCCTTGCCGTCCTTGTCGCCCCACAGCGTCAGCCACGCCGTGACGTCGAAGAAGCCGGTGCCCGAACTCGCCGGGTTGGGCATCACGATCTGGCCCTTGTAGACCGGCTTGAGCAGGTCCTTCCAGGTCTCGGGCTTGGGGATGTTCTTCTTCTGCGCCTCGACCGTGTTGAAGCACACCGTGGCGCCCCACACGTCCATGCCGAACCAGGCCGGCGGCTTTTTCTTGTCGATGTACTGGCTCATGATCGCGTCGGCGTTCAGCGGCCGGTACGG
>JAYUPN010000178.1:0-3906 GCA_043760065.1 Rubrivivax sp. | reverse complement strand
GTGGTTCTTCGGCGCCGTGTTCCTGAGCCAGTTCCCGAGCTTCGCGCGCGACGTGCTGCACGGCAACGAGCAGGTGGCTTCGCTGCTGCTGGTGGTGTTCTCGGTCGGCATCGGCATCGGCGCGCTGTTGTGCGAGATGCTCAGCCGCCGCCACGTCGAGATCGGCCTCGTGCCGCTGGGCGCGATCGGCATGAGCGTGTTCTCGGTCGAGCTCTACTTCGCCTCGCGCGGCCTGCCGCCGGCCGCGTCGCTGACGCTGTCGCAGTTCCTGGCCCAGCCCGCGCACTGGCGCGTGCTGGCCGACCTGGCGCTGCTGTCGCTGTTTGCCGGCATCTACAGCGTGCCGATGTACGCGCTGATCCAGATCCGCAGCCAGCCCACGCACCGCGCGCGCATCATCGCCGCCAACAACATCCTGAACGCGCTGTTCATGATCGTCAGCGCCGTCGGCGTCGGCGCGCTGCTGTCGGCGGGTTTGACGATCCCGCAGGTGTTCCTGGTCGTCGGCCTGCTCAACGCGGTGGTGGCCGGCTACATCTTCCTGCTCGTGCCCGAGTACCTGCTGCGCTTCCTGGCCTGGCTGCTGACGCACGTCGTCTACCGCTTCAAGGTGCGCGGCGACGAACACATCCCGGCCAGCGGCGCGGCGATCCTGGTCTGCAACCACGTCAGCTTCGTCGACGCGGTGCTGCTGATGGCGGCCAGCCCGCGGCCGATCCGCTTCATCATGGACCACCGCATCTTTGCAACGCCCGTGCTGGGCACGCTGTTCCGGCTGGCCAAGGCGATCCCGATCGCACCGCAGAAGGAAGATCCGCAGTCCTACGAGCGCGCTTTCGCCGAAGCGCGCCGCGTGCTCGACGACGGCGACCTGTTGTGCATCTTCCCCGAAGGCGGCATCACGCGCGACGGCAGCCTGGGCGAGTTCAAGGGCGGCGTCATGAAGATCCTGCAGACGCACCCGGTGCCGGTGGTGCCGATGGCGCTGTCCAAGCTGTGGGGCAGCTACTTCTCGCGCGTCGAGAAGGGCACGGCGATGGTCAAGCCCTTCCGGCGCGGCCTCTTCTCACCGGTGGGACTGGACGTGGGCGCGCCGCTGGCCGCGTCGCAGGTGTCACCCGAAGCCCTGCGCGGCCGCGTCGCCGCCTTGCTGGCGGCGGCCTGAAAGGAAAAACGCCGCCCGGGCGGGCGGCGTTGGCATGCGCAGAGGCTGCCGGCTTCAGGGGATGAAGTTCAGCGTCTCCGGCAGCGGCCCGACGAGCGGCACCTCGAAGTACGGCCCGGCCGCATCGGGGTCGATGGTCGCGGCGCCGCCGGTGGCGAAGAACAAGGCAATCTGCGTCTGCGCTGCAATCGCATAACCCGCCGACGCTGCGCTGCCGATGTTGGTCAGGAACACGTGCGGGTTCTTGCCCACGCCCGGGTTCGCGGCGTAGGCCAGGTCGTTGCGGAAGTACGTGGTGCGGTCGCTCAGGCCACCGGCGCGGATGATGGCGCTGGAGGTCGGGTTGGGCACCGTCACGTCGCCCTTGGCGAACTGCACGATCACCGGCTTGGCGCTGTGGCCGTGCAGCGGCTGCTTGCGGATGTACGGCGCGTAGCTGACCGGGTTGCCGGCCTGCGTGACCCACTGCGCGCGGTCGATGAAAGCCTGGATGTCCGCGGCGCCCGGCACCGTGTTGATGACCGGCGCCACGTTGCGCAGCGGCATGTTCTCGTTGAAGTTCAGGTTGAACGGGAACGGCACACCCGGTGTCGGCGGCAGGTTGATGAGCGACGGCGCGCGGCTGACCAGGTTGATCGCGGTCAGCAAGCGGAACGCCGGGCTGATGCGCGCGATCTCGGTGATCGAGCCGCCTGGCACGTTGGGCACGCCGGCCTTCAGCGAAGGCTCGGTGCCGAGGAAGATCGTGCCGTAGATGCCGCCGAAGGACTGCCCGGCGTAGTAGACGCGGTTGGCGTCGAGGTCGACGCTGCCGTCGCCGTCGATGTCGACGCCGGCTTCGACCTGCCGCACCAGCTGCATGAGGTCGATCACCGTCTGGCGCAGGCCGTCACGGCTGGCGACGATGGTCTGCGGCGGCGCGGCGTTGACGCCTTCGGTCGAGTCGATGTTGCCGTTGCCGTCCTGGTCGATGCCGCGGCCACCGGCGGGCACCACCACTGGAAGCGCGCCGCTGCGCAGGACCGCCAGGTTGCCCAGCGCGCCGCCGCCGTGGCCGACGACGTTGATCGACACCGTGGCGATGCCGCGCGACGCCATCACCGAGGCCACGGTCCAGGGCGCACCGTACATGCTGTCGGTGAAGCCGTGGCCGAAGATCGCCACCGGCCAGCCGCCGGCGGGCTTGGCGCCGGCGGGCACGAACATCTGCACCACGAGATCGTGGCTGCCCTGCAGCGCCGGCGTGCCGGTGAGCGTGCCAGTGGCCGGGATCACCTTGGCCGCCGTCCGGTAGTTGGGCGAGCGGAAGCGGCCGTAGGCGATCTGCGCCACCGTCGGTCCGACCGCGCCGAGCGCGGGTGTGGGCAGGAAGCCGCTCGTGAAGACCGGTGCCGTGCCGGTCTGGCGGTTGAACTGGATGCCCGCCACGCTGGCGGTGGCGAAGACGGCGCGCGTGGGCACGCCGGCGGCGCTGCCGATCATGAAGTCCACCGGCGCCGGGCTCGAAGCCTTGATCGCACGGTTGATCTTCACCAGGTCGGGGGCGATGCTCTGCGTCGTGAAGAGGCTCGCCGCCACGACCTTGTTGCCGTGGCCACGGTGGCCGTGCATGCCGTCGCGCAGGTCGCGGCCGTACTCGGCGCTGACGCCGTCGTGGCCGCGGCCCCAGTCCTCGCCCCAACCGCCGCTCTTGATCTTCTTGCCCGTGCTGTCGCGCACGCCGTCGGTCACCACCATCAGGTAGCGCGAGTGCTCCTGCAGCAGTTCGTCGCTCTGGAAGCTCAGCGTCCTGGTCGCCGGGTCCCAGACGATCTGGTTGATGCCGACGCGGTCGCCGGCGCCGCGCAGCGTGAAGGTGTCGCCCAGGTTCACGAGGTAGACCGTGCTGCTGTTGACGCTGGCGGCGTCGATGTCACCGGTGAAGGGCACGGTGATGCGCGGCTGCGTGGAGAAGCCGTCGAGCGTGTTGAGCACCGCGATGTCCCGGCAGTCGCTGACGCGCACCGTGCAGTCCGGCGTCGGCAGGTTGACGCGGCGCAGCGTGCGCTGCGTGCCGTCGAAAACGGTGAAGCGGTTGCTGGGGAAGGGCGCGCCGGCCGGGTCGCCATGGTCGGCGCGGACGCTGACGCCGTCGGCGATGGCCAGCGGGGCCAGCAGTGACAGGGAAGCGGCCGCCAGGAAGGAGCGGGCGAAAGGAAAGTGCATGGAGAGTCTCCGTTGTGGACTTGTGCTCTCGGCTTATAGGGCCGGCTCCCGGCCCTGCCCAGCGGGCCTTACCCGAGCCGCCGGGCGTGCGCCACCCAGATCGGGGGGTGACCCGCCGTCGGGCGTGCGGCTCAGGAAACCTGCTGGTAATACAGGTTCTGCGGGTGGCGCGCCTGGGCGAAGAACAGCCAGCGCTCGGCCAGCAGGCCCGGCACGTGCAGCAGCAGCGCCAGCGGCAGCAGTGCCAGCGGGCCGCCGGCGCCGACCGCGGCCAGCAGCAGCAGCGGCGCGGCGAAACACAGCAGGTGCAGCGCCAGTCGCACGTGGCGCACGGCGGCGGCGCTGGCGCCGTGGAAAAACTCGCGCGTGTTGAACGAACCCGCCGACATGCCCATGCTCTTCTGCACCAGCGGCGCGCCGCGGATGCCGGTGGCCGACTGCAGTGTCGACGCCGGCTTGAGGCGCCGGTTGCGCCGCAGGGCCGCGCCGCGCAGCGCCCAGGCCGCCAGCACCAGCGCCGCCGCCGGCGCCGCCAA
>JAYUPN010000177.1:0-3907 GCA_043760065.1 Rubrivivax sp. | reverse complement strand
AGTTCCTGGTTGAAGGCCTCGGTGCCTGCCGGGCTGGTGACGACCCAGCGCGTGAGCACGAAGTTCGCCACGGCCGAGAAGAAGAAGGTGCCCGCCAGCATCACCGTGCCCTGGCGCAGCCGTTGATTGAACGACGCCGTGTTGCCCTTGGCCACCAGCGCCCGGTTGACCTTGTCGACATCGAACAGGCTGGCGTTGAAGACCAGCATGCGGATCAGCGGGTTGCCGGTCCAGATCGAGCCAAGGATGACCAGGCCAATCAGCGTTGGCACGGCGGCTTCCTTGACTGCAAGCCACTTGGCGTCCAGCGCCAGCAGCCCGATGCCGCCCGTGAGCAGCGTGCTGACCACGCCAATGACGGCCATCCAGCTGAGTTTTCGCCGCCGCCAGCCGTCCCACAGGCCCCATCCCAGCGGAAACAGCAGGCCCAGCATCAGGGCCCGCAGCGGGCCCAGGCTGTCGGCGCCGCTGAGCTTCATCAGCACGACGGCGGGGACGATGATCGTGATCGCGATCTCGAGCAGCGGGTTGGGTTTGGCGTCGGTCTTCATCGGGGTCGGAGGCTAACCGCAGGCGCGGTGCGGCTGCGGGTGTTTGTTCACGGAGCGCCGGGCGCCGGCACCGGTCGCCACCGCGACCGCAGGCGCGGCGACAGCCGCGCGTGCATTTTCGCGCGAACCGTGGTCAAAGCCGCGTGTGGCTGCGCAGTTGCTCGAGCTTGGCGCTGTAGCGGTCGCGTGCGCCGCGGGTTCGGCTGAAGTCGGCCGCGCGCTGCAGGTGCCTGGCGGCACTCTCGGCCTGGCCGAGTTCCAGGTAGGCGCGGGCGGTCCAGAAGTGGACCTCGTCCTGGAACGGTTGCAGCCGCAACTCGCGCCTGAAGAGCTCCAGCGCCTGGGCAAAGTTGCCGCCCTGCATCGCCTGCAGCCCCTGATTGAAGTGCTGGAACGGCGCCACGGGTTGGATGCGGTCCAGCCGCGCCTGCAGGGCCGCTGCTTCTTCAGGGCGTCCTTCGCGGCGCAGCAGCTGGGCCAGGTTGGACAGCGCGCTGACGTAGTTGCCGTCGCGGACCAGGGCCTGCCGGAACGCGGCCTCGGCCGGCGCGAGGTGGCCGGCGCGGTTGTAGATCACGCCCAGGGTGTTGGCGGCGGCGTGGAAGTCAGGGTCGCTGTGCAGCGCGCCGCGGGCGAAGGCGTAGGCCTCGCTCAACCGGCCGTCGACCAGCAGTTCGGCGGCCCGGTTGTTCAGGTACATCGCCACCAGCGTCGACTCGTCCAGTGTGCGCGTGCGCTGGCCTCGCAACTCGTCCTGGGACAGGAAGTCGACCGTCAGCGCGACATGGGTTTCGCGATCGAAGCCCGAGCGCGAGATCTGGTCCAGCACCAGGTTGACGTGCCCGCTGGCCATCGTCAGCTGGCCGCTGCGGCTGTAGAAGTCGTCGCCGAGCACGGACTGGAAGCTGGCCGGCAGTCCCAGGTAGCGCGCGAAGCTGGCGGTCATGATGACCAGCGACAGGCAGTTGCCTGCGCGGTCGGCAAAGGCCTCGGCCGCATTGCGCGTGTGCGTGCCGTCGTAGTCCAGGCGCAGCCGGCCCTTGGCGTACAGGGCTTCGATCAGGGCTCGCCGCGGGTCGCGGCCGCGCAGCGCGGCTGTCAGTTCGGTGTCGGCGTAGGCCTTCATGGCGTCGCTCATGGCGAAGACGCTGCTGACGTCCGGCGCCGTGGCCGGCGCTGGGAACAGCTCGTCGTGCAACAGGGCCGCCACGGGCGGGGTTTGAGGCACGACCGCACAGGCCGACAGGAACAGCACGAGCAGGCTGGCCGATGCGAACGCGCAGCCATGTGCAGCGATGCGGGCCAGGAACGGGTTCATGAAGAGCCCTTCAGCAGCCCCGGTCGCGGGGCCGGAGTTCATGGTACGCCGCGCTTGCGCGCCGCGCCAGCCGGGTCTGCCGGGTCAGGCGCCGGACAGGCGGCTGCGCAGGTTCAGCGCCATCGCGCGCAGGGCGGGGCTGGGCGACGCCGCCGCTTCATCGAGCGCGCGACGGGCGTAGGCGGTGTCCTTCTGCAGGCGTTCGACATGGATGTGGATGCCTTCGCCGGCCAGCAGCCATTTCAGCTCGATGATCTTCACCAGCGGCAGCACGGTGGGGTCGCTTTCGGGTGGACTCAGCAAGGGACGCGTATTCAGCACGATGTAACGTTAACGGCAGAGTCCGGCTGCAAGCTGACAGCGGATTGGACAGCCTCCCCCAGAATCCGGTGCCCGAAACGCCCCAATTGCACATCCGAGGATGAATTCGACGCCGACCCTGACCGCCCTGGCCGACCTTCCGGGGCAATTGCTGGCCTCGGGCTGGGCCGTGCTCAGCCGCGCCAGCGTTGGCGATCTGGCCCATCTGCAGGCCTCGACCTTCGACGCCTGGCAGCCGCTCTGGCACGACCTGCCGCCCGACCGGCACCTGCGCGACGGCGGCCGCTACCGCCGGCGGCGGCACGGCTGCTTTGTGGTGAAAGACAGACACTGCGCGCCGGTGCCGCACCGCGCGCACTGGCAGCCGGTGGAATACAACGCGCTGCACGGCGGCATCGAACGCCACTTCGACCCGCTGCACGCCCAGCTGGCGGCCGATCCGGCCTGGTCGCAGCTGCTCGTCGCGCTGGCCGGCGTGGCGACGCAGATCCGCAGCGCCGGCGCCTGGTACGTCGAGGCGCACCCGTTCCGCATCGAAGCCAGCGACGGCATCGGCCGGCCGACGCCCGAAGGTGCACACCGCGACGGCGTCGACCTGGTGGCGGTGGTGTTCGTGGCTCGCCACAACGTCAAGGGCGGCGAGACCCGCGTCTTCGATGCCCGCGGCCCGCAGGGCGTGCGTTTCACGCTCACCGAACCCTGGAGCGTGCTGGTGCTGGACGACGAACGCGTGATCCACGAATCGACCCCCATCCAACCGCTGGACCCGGCCCTGCCGAGCTGGCGCGACACGCTGGTGCTGACCTTCAGGCAAGGCGGTTTCCAGGGCCCTGCCGGAGACTGAAGCGATGACACCCCTGGCCATCACCCACGCCGACATCGAAGCCGCGGCGCGCCGCATCGAAGGCCACGCGCACCGCACGCCCGTGCTGCGCTCGCGCACCGCCGACGAGCGCTGCGGCGCCAAGGTCTTCTTCAAGTGCGAGAACTTGCAGCGCATGGGCGCCTTCAAGTTCCGCGGCGCCTACAACGCGCTGGCGCAGTTCACGGCCGAGCAGCGCCGCGGCGGCGTGATCGCCTTCTCGTCCGGCAACCACGCGCAGGCCATCGCTTTGTCGGCGCGCTTGCTGGGCATGCCGTCGGTGATCGTCATGCCGACCGATTCGCCGGCCGCCAAGCTGGCCGCGACGCGGCAGTACCAGCACGGCCAGCCGGCCAGCGAGGTCGTGCTCTACGACCGCTACACCGAGGACCGCGAGGCCATCGGCAAGCGCCTGGCGGCCGAACGCGGCATGACACTGATCCCGCCCTACGACCACGCGCACGTGATGGCCGGGCAGGGCACGGCAGCGGCCGAGCTGCTGGCCGAGACCGGCGCGCTGGACCTGCTGCTGGTGTGCGTCGGTGGCGGCGGCCTGATCTCGGGCTGCGCCGTGGCCGCGCACCACCTGAGCCCGGGCATCCGCGTCGTCGGCGTCGAGCCCGAGGCCGGCAACGACACCCAGCAGAGCCTGGCGCGCGGCGAGATCGTCCACATCGCCACCCCGCAGACCATCGCCGACGGCGCGCAGACGCAGCACAGCGGCAGCCTGACCTTCCCGGTCATCCAGCGCCTGGTGCAGTCGATCGCCACCGTCACCGACGCGCAACTGGTGCGCACGATGAAGTTCTTCGCAGAACGCATGAAGCTCGTCGTCGAGCCCACCGGATGCCTGGC
>JAYUPN010000176.1:0-3920 GCA_043760065.1 Rubrivivax sp. | reverse complement strand
ATCCCGATCCGCGCCGGCTTAGCTCAGTTGGTAGAGCACCCGCCTTGTAAGCGGAAGGTCGTCCGTTCGATTCGGACAGCCGGCACCAGCCCGGGCAGCCCGGCGATCTGTGCAGCGGTTCAGGGCGCGCTGCTGACCTTGACGCGCAGCACCGGCCCGGCCCAGCCGGCGGCGGCGAGGGCGGCTTCGAGTTCGGGCACCATCTGGCGCAGCTTGGCGGCCGCCGAGGCGTGGGCCGCCAACAGCACCCAGGTGCTGTCGTCCAGCGGGCCGGGTTTGACGGCGGCTGCCAATGCGGCGGGCAGCAAGGGGGCTATGGTGTCGAAGCGGGCGCGCGACTCGCGCACCCGCTTGAGCAGCGCGCCCAGCGGTTCGTTGCGGGCCAGCGCGGTGGCCAGCGGCAGGTGGTACGGTGACGGTGCGGGTGTCGTCATGAAGGGAGTCTAGCGATGCAATTGCTCATCACGCACGGCACGGTGGCGCGCACGCGCGTGCTGCAGTTCCAGCGCTGGCAACTGGCGCTGGCGGCGCTGGCGCTTGTGCTGGCGCTGATGGCGGCGTCCGGCGCGATCTACCACTTCGTCTTCCTGAAGGCGGCGCGCGAGGGCTGGCCGGTGGTCAGCTCGATCGTGCGCCTGATCGTGCGCGACGAGATCGCACAGCGCGACCGCTTCATGCGCGAGAACCTCGACGCCATGGCGCAGAAGGTCGGCGAGATGCAGGCCAAGCTGGTCAAGCTCGAGGCGATGGGCGACCGCGTGTCCAGCCTGGCCGGCATGAAGCCCGAAGAACTCAAGCCGCTGCAGCGCGGCAGCGGTGCCGCCGCTGTCGGCGGCAAGGGCGGGCCTTTCGTGCCGGCTTCGCGCCCGTCGCTGGAGCAGTTGCAGACGGTGGTCGGCGGCCTGGACGAAGTCACCGACTGGCAAACCGACGTCTTCACCTACTTCGAGTCGCGGCTGCAGGAGAGCCGGCTGACGGCGCTGCTGGTGCCCAGCGCCGCGCCGGTGCTGGGGCCGGTGGGGTCGGGTTTCGGTTTCCGCACCGACCCGATCAACGGCCGCGCCGCGCTGCACACGGGGTTGGACTTCCCGGCCGAGATCGGCACGCCGATCCACGCCGCCGCCGGCGGCATCGTCAGCGTGCGCGAATGGCATCCGGGTTATGGCGAGGTGCTGGAGATCGACCACGGCAACGGCCTGGTCACGCGCTATGCCCATTGCTCCACGATCGAGGTGCCGGTCGGAGCCCTGGTCAAGCGCGGTCAGCTGGTGGCCCGGGTCGGCAACACCGGCCGCTCCACCGGCGCGCACCTCCACTTCGAGGTGCTGCTGGGCGGCGTGCCGCAGGACCCGGCCCGCTTCCTGGCCCGCCCCGGTCCCCCGGTGGCCGAGCTGGCCGCCCGGCCGGCGCGGCGTTGAGCGGTACCCGCCGGCGCGCGCGGTGCAGCAGCGTTCCGAGAGGGCGCCGATGCTAAACTCGACAAGTTTTGTGCCGCCTTGCCGCCGGTGCTGGCTGCGCCGCCATCGGCGCCTCCGGCCCGCCGTGTGGACCGCGCCATCGCCTGCAACGGTGCCGTTGAAAAGGGCTTCGGCGACCCCACCATCCTCCGTCCGGAGCCGATCCCAACCGCCCGCGCTTGCCGGGGCGCGACGCTCCTTCGAACCACCCAGCCCCGACGCCGCATGTTCCCAAAGATCCTGACCCAGATTTTCGGCAGCCGGAACGACCGCCTCCTGAAGACCTACCGCCGCACGGTCGAACAGGTCAACGCGCTGGAGCCCCAGTTCGAGAAGCTCGGCGACGCCGAACTGCGCGCCAAGACCGACGAGTTCCGTCAGCGCGCAGCACAGGGCACGGCGCTGGACGAGTTGCTGCCCGAAGCCTTTGCCGTCGTGCGCGAGGCCGGCAAGCGCACGCTGAAGATGCGCCACTTCGACGTCCAGCTGATGGGCGGCATCGCGCTGCACCAGGGCAAGATCGCCGAGATGCGAACCGGCGAAGGCAAGACGCTGATGGCCACGCTGCCGGTGTATCTGAACGCCATCGCCGGCAAGGGCGTGCACGTCGTCACCGTCAACGACTACCTGGCGCGCCGCGACGCCGAGTGGATGGGCCGCCTGTACGGCTTTCTGGGCCTGAGCGTGGGCGTCAACGTGCCCGGCATGGACCGCGAGGAAAAGCAGGCCGCCTACGCCGCGGACGTGACCTACGGCACCAACAACGAGTTTGGCTTCGACTACCTGCGCGACAACATGGTGCAAGACGTCGCCGACCGCGTCGCCCGCGGCCTGAACTACGCCATCGTCGACGAGGTCGACTCGATCCTGATCGACGAGGCGCGCACGCCGCTGATCATCAGTGGCCAGGCCGAAGACCACACCGAGATGTACGTGCGCATCAACGCCATCGTGCCGGCGCTGAAGAAGCAGATCGGCGAAGAGGACGTGCGCACCGGCGAAGGCGTCATCGAGCCCGGCGACTTCACGATGGACGAGAAGACGCACCAGGTCTTCCTGACCGAGGCCGGCCACGAACGCGCCGAGACGCTGCTCACCGAAGCCGGCCTGCTGGCCGAAGGCGCGAGCCTGTACGACCCGGCGAACATCGCGCTCATGCACCACGTGTACGCCGCGCTGCGCGCACACAACCTGTACAACCGCGACCAGCACTATGTGGTGCAGAACGACGAAGTGGTCATCGTCGACGAGTTCACCGGCCGCCTGATGACGGGCCGGCGCTGGAGTGACGGCCTGCACCAGGCCGTGGAAGCCAAGGAAGGCGTGCAGATCCAGAGCGAGAACCAGACGCTGGCGTCGGTCACGTTCCAGAACTTCTTCCGCATGTACGGCAAGCTCGCGGGCATGACCGGCACCGCCGACACCGAGGCCTACGAGTTCCAGGAGATCTACGGCCTGGAAACGGTGGTCATCCCGCCCAACCGGCCGACCATCCGCAAGGACGACAACGACCTCATCTACAAGACCGCCAAGGAAAAGTACGACGCGGTCACGAACGACATCCGCGACTGCCACGAGCGCGGCCAGCCGGTGCTGGTGGGCACCACCAGCATCGAGAACTCCGAGCTCATCTCCGAGCTGCTGAAGAAGGCCAAGTTGCCGCACCAGGTGCTCAACGCCAAGCAGCACGCCAAGGAGGCCGAGATCGTGGCCCAGGCCGGGCGGCCGGGCGTCATCACCATCGCCACCAACATGGCCGGCCGCGGCACCGACATCGTGCTGGGTGGCAACGTCGAGAAGCAGATCCAGTTCCTGGAGGCCGACGAGTCGCTGTCGCCCGAGGCGCGACTGTCGCAGGCGCAGCAGCTCAAGGACGAGTGGCAAAGCCTGCACGAGCGCGTCAAGGCCCAGGGCGGGCTGCGCATCGTGGCCACCGAGCGCCACGAGAGCCGGCGCATCGACAACCAGTTGCGCGGCCGCAGCGGCCGCCAGGGCGACCCCGGCGCCAGCCGCTTCTACCTGAGCCTGGACGACCCGCTGATGCGCATCTTCGCCGGCGACCGCGTGCGCGCGATCATGGACCGGCTGAAGATGCCCGAAGGCGAGGCCATCGAGGCTGGGATCGTCAACCGCAGCATCGAGAGCGCGCAGCGCAAGGTCGAGGCGCGCAACTTCGACATCCGCAAGCAGCTGCTCGAGTACGACGACGTCAGCAACGACCAGCGCAAGGTCATCTACCAGCAGCGCAACGAGATCCTCGAGGCGGCGAGCCTGGACGAGCAGATCACGAACCTGCGCAAGAGCACGATGAGCGACGTCGTGCGCACCTACGTGCCGGCCGGCAGCCTGGAAGAGCAGTGGGACCTGCCGGCGCTGGAGCGCGTGCTGCGCGACGAGTGGCAGCTGGAGGTGCCGCTGCAGAGCCTGCTGGAGAAGAGCGACTCGACGACCGATGACGACATC
>JAYUPN010000175.1:0-10458 GCA_043760065.1 Rubrivivax sp. | reverse complement strand
CGGCACCGGCCAGCGGTTGCTGCGCCAGCGCCTGCAGCACATGCACGTGGGCATGGCCACCACCCAGCAGCAACAGTCGTTTGCTCATGACCGGCGAGTCTGCACCCGCCGGCAGGCGACGCCGGTGTTCACGGCCCGGTGCGCAAGGCGCTGACGTGGGCCACCGACTGCGCGCCCGTGTTGTCGGCATCGCCGCCGACGATGACGGCGCCGAGCGGCGGCAACTCGGGGCTCTCGTCGCCAAAGGCACGCTGGAAGTCGGCCGCGATGTCTCGGCTCTCTTCGACCCAGGCCCCCAGCGCATCCTGCTGGTTGCGCAACACGATGTAGCGCACGCGGCGGCTGAAGACGTTGTCGATCGACGCGCCCTTGGCCTCGCTCGCGGCCCAGACCCAGCACAAGGTCGCCGCGGGCAGGTCCTGGCCCGTGCGGGACCGGGCGAGTTGCAGCAGCTGGCGCTCGACGAACGGCACGCGCGCCAGCGGCATGCGGAAACTCAGGCAGACCTTGACCGGCAAGTCGTCGCCCGACTTCCGGCGCAGGTCCGTTTGTGCATTGGGTTGTTGCAGCCGCCAGGTCCAGCGCAGGTGCAGCGGTGTCGCGGCTTCGGCCGGCCAGTCATGCACCAGGTTGCCATAGCTGCCCGCGGCCTGCACGCGCACGGCCTCGCGTCCCTGCACCACCTCGGCGCTAAACTGCGTCAGCGGCAGGGTTTGCTGCGGCAAGCCGACGACATGCCACGGCGGCGGCACGGCACCGCCCTGCACCAGCGGTGCCAGGGTGGCGCCGGCCAGCACCAGGCTAAGCGCGGCGCCAGGCATGGAACGTCTCGACCCAGCGCAGCAGCGCCAGCGGCTGGTGCGCACGTTTCCACTCGCCGGCGGCGTACTTGTTGGCTTCGGCCAGCGTCGGGTAGGTGTGGATCGTGGAAAGGATCTTGTTCAGCCCCAGGCCGTGCTTCATGGCCAGCACGTACTCGGCCAGCAGGTCGCCGGCGTGCACGCCGACGATCGTCACCCCGAGGATCTTGTCCTTGCCCGGCACCGTCAGCACCTTGACCCAGCCGTGGGCGGCGCTGTCGGCGATGGCGCGGTCGAGGTCGTCGATGCCGTAGCGCGTGACCTCGAAGGCCACGCCCTGCTCGCGCGCTTCCTGCTCGTTGAGGCCGACGCGCGCGACCTCGGGGTCGATGAAGGTGGCCCACGGGATCACCGAGTAGTCGGCCTTGAACTTCTTGAAGCTGCCGAAGAGGCCGTTGACGGCGGCGTACCAGGCCTGGTGAGCGGCAGTGTGCGTGAACTGGTAGGGCCCGGCGACGTCACCGGCGGCCAGGATGTTGGGGAACACCGTCTGCAGGTACTCGTCCGTCACCACCGTGCGCTGCGTCGGGATGCCCAGCTCCTCCAGCCCGAAGCCCTGCAGCCGCGCCACGCGGCCAACTGCGCACAGCAGCACGTCGAAGGCGATGCGCTTCTCGGCGCCACCGGTCTCGACGACGATGACCTTGTCGTCGCCCACCTTTTCGCAACGCAGCGCCTTGTGCAGCGTCAGCACCTGCACACCGTCGGCTTCGAGCGCCTGCTGCGCAAAGGCCGAGACCTCCTCGTCCTCGCGCATCATGATGCGCGGCGCCATCTCGAGCTGCGTCACCTGCGAGCCCAGTCGCGCGAAGGCCTGCGCCAGCTCACAACCGATGGGACCGCCGCCCAGCACCACCAGGCGCCGCGGCTGCTCGCGCAGACCCCACAGCGTGTCGCTCGTCAGGTAGCCGACCTCGTCGATGCCCGGCAGCGGCGGCACGAAAGGCCGTGCCCCGGTGGCGATGACGATGCTGCGTGTCGACAGCACCTGCACGCGGCCGTCGTCGTGGGTGATCTGCACGTGCCAGGGGTCGAGTATCTTGGCCGTGCCGATCTGCACGTCGACACCCAGGCCCGTGTAGCGCTCCACCGAGTCGTGCGGCTCGACCTCGCGCACGACGCGCGCGACGCGTTCCATGACCTGCGCGAAGTCGAGCCTGAACTCGGCGTGGGCAATGCCGTAGTCGGCGCTGTGCCGCATCTGGCGCGCCAGCGTCGCGGTCTTGATCAGCGCCTTGCTCGGCACGCAGCCGTAGTTCAGGCAGTCGCCGCCCATCTTGTGGCTCTCGACCAGCGTCACCTTGGCCTTGACCGCGGCGGCGATGTAGCTCGTCACCAGCCCGGCGGCGCCGGCGCCGATGACGACCATGTTGCGATCGAAGGACTTGGGTCTCTTGTGCGCCCACTGTGCGTACACGCGGCGGGCCTTCACGGCATCGAGCACCTTCTTGGCCAGCAGCGGGAACACGCCCAGCAGCACCAGCGCCGTGGCCAGCCCGGGGCTGACGATGCTCTTCAGCGACGTGATCTGCGCCAGCTGCGTGCCGGCGTACACGTAGACCAGGGTGCCGGCCAGCATGCCGAGCTGGCTGACGCCGTAGAAGGTGGCGGCCTTCATCGTCGTCAGGCCCATCAGCAGGTTGATGACGAAAAACGGGAACAACGGCACCAGCCGCAGCGTGAAGAGGTAGAACGCGCCTTCGCGCTCGATGCCCTTGTCGATGTCGGCCAGCCGCGAGCCGAAGCGCGCCTTCACGCTGTCGCGCAGCACATAACGAGCAAAAAGCATGGCCAGCGTGGCCCCCACGCTGGAGGCGAAGGAGACGATCACGGTGCCCGCCAGCAGCCCGAAGACGGCGCCCCCCAGCAGCGTGAGGATCGCCGCCCCCGGCAGCGACAATGCCGCCACCGCGACGTAGACGGCGAAGTAGGCACCGGCCACCAGCAGCGGCCGCGCGGCATAGAGCGCAGCGAAGTCGGCCTGCGCGCCCTTGATGTAGTCCAGGCCGAAGAAGCGCCCGAGGTCGAAGGCGAAAAACGCCACCACCGCTGCCACCAGCCCCACCAACAGCAGCAGCTTGTTCTTGTTCATCGACGCCCACTCCATGTGCGGCTTTGAGTCGCCGACTGCGGGCGCAACCTTACACCCGAAACGCCCTCCAGCCGGCAGCCAGCCGGGCCCCGATGGTCAGCGCGCACAGGACCGCAAAGCCGTAGGCCCACCAGGCAAAGTGCGCCGGCCACAGGCACATCAGCATGAAGCAGATCAGCGTCTCGCTGGCTTCGGTGAGGCCGCCCAGGTAGAAGAGGCCCTTGCTCGGGTAGGCCTCGCTCTTCAGGCCACGCCGCTCGGCCAGCACCGCGAAGGCCAGGAAGCTCGAACCGGTGCCGATGAAGGCGGCCAGCAGCGTCGCCGCCGCGAGCGCGTTCGCGCCCGGATCGGTGACGGCGAAGGCCAGCGGGATGCTGGCGTAGAACAGGAAGTCCAGCGTGATGTCCAGGAACGCGCCGCGGTCGGTGGGCCGCGTCAGGCGCGCCACCGCGCCGTCCAGACCGTCCATCACGCGGCTGGCCAGCAGGGCCGCCAGTGCGGCCAGCGGATGGCCGGCGGCGATCAGCAGCGCGGCACAGACGCCGACCGCAAAGCCGGTCCAGGTGACGGCGTCTGCACCCACGCCGGCGGCGACCAGCCGCCGCGCCAGGGCCTGCAACGGACGGCGGATCAGCGCGGCGAGCGCGCGATCGAGCATGGGGCTGCGCTCAGAGCCGTTCCTGGCCCGAGACCACGATGCGTGTCGATGAGACCGGCGTCAGCTCGCGCTTGCCGCTGTCGTCGAGGAAACGCAGCCGCAGCGTGTGCACGCCGGGCGCCAGCGTCAGCGTCGCCTGCGTGGCGCCGTTGCTCAGGTCCACCTGCTGCGTCGCGCTGTTCTCTCCCCGCGCCACCTCGAGCATGAAGTGGCCCAGCCCGGGGCCGCCGAAGTCTTTGGGCGCGACGCCGAAACCATCGACGGCGAAACGCACGTTGATCGGGCTGACGACGGTTTCGCCGTCGCGCACGTTGCTGACCACGGCGCGCATGCCTTCGGGCCGCGGCCGCGAGTTTTCTTCCTCGTACCACTGGCGGCAGCTGGATTCGAAACTGGCGCGCGTAATCTTGGGCGCTGTGCCGCGCGGGCCGCGCACGACGATGCGGATCTCGGGGCTGAAGACGAAGTAGGGCCGGTGTTCGTGGTCGGCGAACAGCAGCCGCAGCCGGTGCGGCCCCGGCGGCAACGCCAGCACCGCGCCGGTCTGGCCCTTGCCGAAGTGGCGGTGGAAGTCGTTGAAGGGGATCTGCTCGCCGGGGTTGATCGGCAGCGACATGTCCACCAGCACGTGGTGGTGGCCGGCCTTGGGGTGCGGCTTGCCCGCCGGGATGACGCCCATGCCGCGGATCGAAAAATCGACGCGGAACGGCGAACTCACGATGTGGCCGTCGCGCAGGTTGGACACATCCACCGCCGTCGGCTCGGACATCCGCACACGGGTCCGTTCGCGTGTGTACTGCTGCCAGCACTCGCGCTCGAGTTCGTCGGTCGGTAACGGTTCAGATGAGGCGGTGGCCGCCACCATCACCAGGCCGACGCTGAGCGCGGCCCGGACTGCTTGGATTCTCATGGCTTCGATCTGACTCGGGTAGCTGGGCTCAGCGCCGCAGTTTCGCCCAGGCGAGTCGACCTGGACACTGCGGCCTAGGGAAGATGCTCCCCACGTTCGGGCGGGACCGCCAGGTTGGAAGCTGGCACCGCGCAAAGGCTGCATTCTGCAGCGGCGGCCGGGGTTGTGCATGGATGCGCTCTGGCCGCAGCGATCCAGCCGCGCCGCAACTGCTCCAGCAGCCATGCCTCGAAGTCGAAACCGCCCTGTTCCGCCGCCGCTTGCCAGGCCACGGCCAAGGTCCGGCCACCCAGCACCTGCTGCGTGAAGCAGGCCTCGGCGCGACCCAGTGCGGCCACCTCGACCTGCCAGCCGCTGCGCCAGACGAGGGCGCTTTCCGGGCGGCCCTGGGCAAAGGCTTCTCTGACCGCCACGAAGCGCTCGGGATCCGCCGCTGCGGCCGGGCGGTGGGCCTGCCAGACCGTCACCAGCGGATGCTCGGACACCAGCAGCGCCGTACCGGGGCGCGGCAGCAGGCGCAGCGCACCGGGGTCCGCTTGCGCCAGCAGATCCAGGCCAACGGGCGGCGCGCTGTCGTCGGCGGCGCTGGCCGCGCCGTGCACGGCCCACTCGAGTCGCGCGAGGTCGGACAAGTAGGGCTCTGCCGACAAATCGGTGGCGCCGGCGACGAACCCGGCCAGGCCCGCACCCCAGGTGCCGACGTCGCCGCGCTCGGGCGGCGACTGCTGCCAGAAGTGGCGCGCCAACGAAGCAAAGGACTTGTCGCCCAGCAGCTGCTGCAGCGTCGGGTAGGCGGCGGCCAGGGCGCGCTCGGCCAGCGCGCCGGCGTTGGCGCGGTAGGCCAGCAGGCCGCGCGTGAAGCGCTCGGCGTCGCGCGTCCAGCCGGCCAGCTCGCCGGGCGGCGCATCACGCCACAGCACGCGCAGCAGCAGTTGCTGGCGCAGGGCTTCCCGCTCGGCACTCACGGCGCGCAGACCTCGGCCAGCAGCCGCTCGGCGGCGTCGGCTTCGGCCAGCAGCTCCTGCGGTGGCGGCAGCGCGGTGTCCCACTCCACGAGCGTCGGCCGCGCGCCCAGGCGCCGCAGGGCATGGCGGTAGACCTGCCACACCGGCGCGTGCACGCGGCTGCCGTGGTCGTCGATGACGATGTCGCCGGCGTCGTGGTAGCCGGCGAGGTGGATCTCGCCGACGCTGGCCGCGTCGATGCGGTCGATCCAGCCGCACACCGTGCGCACGGCCTGCGCCTCGTCGCGCTGCTCGTTCAGCGCGTTGACCACCAGGTTGTTGAGGTCCAACAAGAGCCCGCATCCGGTCTGCCGCGTCAGGCGGTTGAAGAAGTCGGGCTCGTCGAGGCTGTCGTCGGCCCAGTGCAGGTAGGCGCTGAGGTTCTCGACCAGGATCGGTCGCCGCAGCCGGTCCTGCACGCGCTCTACGTTGGCCACCATGATCTGCAGCGCGGCGTCGGTGAAGGCCACGGGCAGCAGGTCGTTGGCATGCACCGGCGCGGCGCCGGCGCGGCGCGGCGCGCGCGCGAAGCAGGCGTGGTCGCTGACGCGCACCGGGTCGATGCGCTCGACCAGCGCGGCCAGCCGTTCCAGGTGCCAGTCGTCCAGACCCGCCGCGGCGCCGAGCGACAGGCCCACGCCGTGCAGGCTCAGCGGCCAGTGCTGGCGCGCCTGCAGCAGCACGTTCGCAGCCGCGCCGCCATCAGCGAAGAAGTTCTCGCTGTGCACCTCGACGAAGGCCAGCGGCGGCGGCTCGGCCAGCAGCGCCGCGTAGTGGGGCTGGCGCAGTCCGATGCCGACGTGGCGCTCAGGCGCCATCGCGTGGCGAGGCGCTGCCTCAGGCCTTCTTCAGCGCCTTCTTGGCCTCTTCGGCGGTCAGGCCCTTCATCTCCTTGCAGGTGCCCTTGGCGACGTACTTCCATTCGCCCGGGTCCATGTCCAACTTGGCCTGGCCGGCACAGGTGTGGGTGCCACTGAGGTTGGAGCAATCGTTCTGCCCGGCCTTGGCCACGGCGTAGCACTTTTCCTTGCCCTTTTCCTGGGCCGCGACCTGGCCCACGAAGCCCATGGCCAGCGCCGAGGCCAGCGCGGAAGAGACGATGAGACCTTGTTTCATGGCGATGACTCCTGCAACGGTTGACGAGCATGCGGCTGGGCCCGGTGAGGCGCCAGTGCGCAATGGTCGCATCGAAAGCAACATTCTTACGGACGGAGAGGGCTTTCAGGCAATGGCGCCGCCGGTTTCCACGCGGTCGGCCCGGACCTGCAGTGCCGTGAGCAGCGCGACCCTCACGCCGGTGCACTGCGTGTCCAGGTCGATCCCCGGCAGCCCCTGCGCTGCCGCCTGCTGCGGCAGCAACGGCACGTGCATGAAGCCGCCGCGCACGCCGCGGCGGCGGCGCAGCGCGTGCATGAGGCCGTAGAAGACGTGGTTGCAGACAAAGGTGCCCGCGGTCTGCGACACCGCCGCGGGCACGCCGGCGCGCAGCATGTCGTGCACCATGGCCTTGATCGGCAAGGTGCTGAAGTAGGCCGCCGGCGCACCGGCGACGACCGCGGTGTCGATCGGCCGCGCACCGGCGTTGTCGGCAATGCGGGCGTCGTCGACGTTGATGGCCACGCGCTCGACCGAGAGCTCGGCGCGGCCGCCGGCCAGGCCCAGCGACAGCACCAGCTGCGGCCGGTAGCGCGTGAGCGCAACTTGCAGCTCGCGCAGGGCGTCGCCGAAGACGCACGGCAGCTGCACCGACTGCACGGTGACGCCCTCCAGCAGCTGGCCCTGCAAGGCCTGCGCGACCTGCCACGACGGATTGACGGCGTCGCCGTCAAAAGGCTCGAAACCCGTCAGCAGCAGTGGCCGGATGCTCATGGCCGGATTCTGTGCGCAGCCGGCGCTGCGATGCACCCCCCAGCTTGCATCACGGCAGCGAGCCGTAACCACCGCCGCCCGGGGTCTCGACCACGAAGACATCGCCCGGCGCCATCTCCGCCGAGCCGATGTGGGCCAGCGTCTGGACGCTGCCGTCGGCACGCTCGACACGGTTGATGCCCACCGCGCCGGGATGGCCGCCGGCCATGCCGAAGGCCGGCACGGTGCGGCCGTTGGACAGGATCGAGGCCGTCATCGCTTCTAGAAAGCGCACGCGGCGCACGCCGCCGTCGCCGCCGCGCCAGCGCCCGGCGCCGCCGCTGCCGGCGCGGATGGCATAACTTTCCAGCCGCACGGGGAAGCGGAACTCCAGCACCTCGGGGTCGGTCAGGCGCGAGTTGGTCATGTGCGTCTGCACGACGCTGGTGCCGTTGAAGCCCCCGACGACGCGGCCCGCGTCGTCCTTCCAAGCCCCCGCGCCCGAGCCGCCGCTGATCGTCTCGTAGTACTGGTACTGCGCGTTGCCGAAGGTGAAGTTGTTCATCGTGCACTGGCCGGCGGCCATCACGCCGAGCGCGCCGTACAGCGCGTTGGTGACGCAGGTGCTGGTCTCGACGTTGCCGGCCACCACCGCCGCCGGTGGCCGCGGGTTGAGCATGCAGCCCACGGGCACGATGACGCGCAGCGGCTTCAGGCAGCCCGCGTTGAGCGGGATGTCGTCGTCGACCAGGGTGCGAAAGACGTACAGCACCGCCGCCATCGTCACCGCCTTGGGGGCGTTGAAGTTGTTGGGCAGCTGCGCGCTGGTGCCGCTGAAGTCGATCGTGGCTTCTCGCTGGCCGGCGTGCACGGTGACCTTGACACTGATCTGCGCGCCGTTGTCCAGCGCCAGCGTGAACCGTCCGTCCTTCAGCGCCGTGATGACGCGGCGCACCGACTCTTCGGCGTTGTCCTGCACGTGTTTCATGTACGCGGCGACCGTCGGGCGGCCGAACTGCGCCACCATTGCGATCAGCTCTTCCACGCCCTTCTGGTTGGCCGCGATCTGCGCCCGCAGGTCGGCCACCGTCTGCTGCGGGTTGCGCGCCGGCCACGGGCCCGAGCCCAACGCGGCAAAGAGTTCGGCCTCGCGCATGACGCCGCCGCGCACGAGCAGGAAGTTGTCGAACAGCACGCCTTCTTCGTCGATGGTCTTCGAAAACGGCGGCATGCTGCCCGGCGTGCTGCCGCCGATGTCGGCATGGTGGCCGCGGCTGGCGACGTAGAACGAAGGCTTGGTGTCGGCTGCCTGCAGGTACACCGGTGTCACGACTGTCACGTCGGGCAGGTGCGTGCCGCCGTGGTAGGGATCGTTGAGCACGTAGACGTCGCCCGGCTGCATCAAAGGGTTGCGTTCGATGACGGTCTTGATGCTCTCGCTCATGCTGCCCAGGTGCACCGGCATGTGCGGCGCGTTGGCGATCAGTTCACCCTCGGCATTGAAGAGCGCGCAGCTGAAGTCGAGCCGTTCCTTGATGTTGACCGAGTAGGCGGTGTTCTGCAGCCGCAGGCCCATCTGCTCGGCGATGTTCATGAACAGGTTGTTGAAGACTTCGAGCATCACCGGGTCGGCCTCGGTGCCGATGGCGTGCTGCGTGGCGCGCAGCACCACACGCTGCAGCTCCAGCGGACCCGCCGCCATCAGCGTCGCCTGCCAGCCGGGCTCGACCACCGTGGTCGCGTTCTTCTCGGCAATGACCGCCGGCCCGGCGATGGTGGCGCCGGCGCGCAGGCTCTCGCGCACGAAGAGGCCGGCTTCGAGCCAGCCGCCGCTGTGCATGCGCACCTGGGCGTCGGGCTTAGGCTGGTAGGGCTCGGGCTCGTTGCCGGGCGCGCCGCCGTCGAAGCGCTCGCCGGCGCCGACGGCCTCGACCGACACCGCCTCGATGACCAGCGGCCGGCCGGGCATCAGGAAGGCGAAGCGCTGGCGGTAGCCGGCTTCGAAGTCGCGCAGGATCTGCGCCTGCTCGCCGCACGCCACCACCAGCGCCGTGTCGGTGCCCTGGTAGCGCACATGCACGTTCTGGCGCAGCGCGACCGCCTCGCGCGGCACGCCCTGGCTGGCGACCTCGTCGCGCGCGGCCTCGCCCAGTTGCGCCAGCCGCGCCCGCGCCGCGGCCAGGCCGGCCGCGTCCAGCGGCAACTCGACGCTGGCCTCGCGCATCGCGATCTGGTCGGCCAGGCCCATGCCGTAGGCGCTGAGCACGCCGGCGAGCGGGTGCACGAAGACGCGGCTCATGCCCAGCGCGTCGGCCACCAGGCAGGCATGCTGGCCACCGGCGCCGCCGAAACACTGCAGCGTGTACTGCGTGACGTCGTAGCCGCGCGCGACGCTGATGCGCTTGATGGCGTTGGCCATGTTCTGCACCGCGATCTGCAGGAAGCCCTCCGCCAGCGACTCGGCGGTGACTTCACGTCCGCGACGCTGGCCCTTCTGATTCGCCAGGGTTTCTGCCGTCACCTGGTGGCCGCTGGCAGTGCGCACCTGCGCCGCCAGGGCCTCGAACTTGACGGCCACGCCGTCGCGGTCCAGCGCTTCGTCGGCGCGCGGGCCGAAGACCTTGGGAAAGTACGCCGGCTGGATCTTGCCCAGCAGCACGTTGGCGTCGGTGGTGGCCAGCGGCCCGCCACGGCGGTAGCTGGCCGGGCCCGGGTTGGCGCCGGCGCTCTCGGGGCCGACGCGCAGCCGCGCGCCGTCGAAGCCGAGGATCGATCCGCCGCCGGCGGCCACGGTGTGGATGCTCATCATCGGCGCGCGCATGCGCACGCCCGCCACCTGCGTCTCGAAGGCGCGCTCGAATTCACCTGCGTAGTGGCTGACGTCGGTGCTGGTGCCGCCCATGTCGAAGCCGATGACCTTGGGGTGGCCCCCAGCCACCGCCGTGCGCACCATGCCGACGATGCCACCGGCGGGGCCCGACAGGATCGCGTCCTTGCCCTGGAAGTGATGGGCCTCGGTCAGGCCGCCGCTGCTTTGCATGAAGAACAGGCGCACCCCCGGCATCTGCGCCGCCACCTGGTCGACG
>JAYUPN010000174.1:0-3951 GCA_043760065.1 Rubrivivax sp. | reverse complement strand
GCGGTGCGGCGCGGCTGAGCCGCCGCAGCCGGCGCGGTCAAGGCTGCGACGCGGGCTTCAATGGCACGCCGATCATCGCCCATGCTCCGCTGGCGTCCAGGCCACTGCAGACGCTGGCGACCGGGCCGGCCTGGTAGGTGGCGCCCTTGGCGAGGACCTCACTGTTGTCGAAGGGGTCGTTGACATTGCCGGTGGTGTTGCTCACCCCGATCCAGCGCAGCAGCTGGCCGGTGCCAGGGCGGATGGCACCGACGGCGCCCGTGACGGCCTGCACCGTCGTCACCAGCGGCGCTGGCTCGTTGGCCATCGTCACGCAGGCCTGCGAGCTGGTGGCCGAGGCGGCGCGGAAGGTGCCGAAAGGCGACTGCTGGTTGACGCCGACGAAGTTCGTCGCCCCGGCGACCACGTCGTTGGACTTGGCCATGCGCACGGTCACGGTGGCGGTGCCGGAGGCCGGTCCGACCAGGTACCACATCTCCACCCGCTGCCCGCCGGTGCTGTTGACCTGCGTGCCCAGGCGCGACAGCGCGGCGCTGCCGTAGCTCACGCTCTGCACGGTGTTGTTGACGTTGTCGGCGGCGACACCGACGACCAGCAGGCGGTTGCTCAGCGAGTCCACCGTATGCTGCCACGACAGCGTCGAGGCGGCGGCCGAAGAAGCCGAACTTGTCGACGTGGCGAACAGGCCCCCGTCGAAGAAGTACTGGGCCTTGCTCCACGCCTGCTTGCCCGCCAGGTCGCCGAGCACGAGGCCGACGCTGTTGTCGTCGCCGAAGTGGATGCCGGCATACAGCCTCGACGCTGCAGCGTCGTTGGCTGCCGCGGTGAACGTGGCGTAGCTCAGGGTCGTGGGCACGGCCGGCACACCCGGCTCGACGCGGCCGAAGTTGGCCGGGATGACGGTGCTGAAGCCGAAGCTGTCGCTGCCGGTGAAGGCGCGCAGCACGGCGGCACTGGCCGCCGAGAAGGTGGCGTGGCCCGAGACCCAGCCCGGGAACGCCGGCGACAGGTTGCTGCCGGGGTTGTAGGGCGTCCAGGTGCCGGCGTCGATCCACTGCAGCGGCAGGCCAGGCCCGCCCCAGGCGAAGGTCTGCCGGCCGCCGAGCAGGCGGCGCACGGCGGTGATTGGCCGCGCGCCGTCCCACTTGCGCTTGAGGTGCCAGGCCACGATGCCGGCGTCGAACGACGCGTTGTGCATCGCGAAGAACATCTTCGCATCCTTGTCGATGGAGTTGCGGTCGCGCGCCGAGACGGCCTGCGCGAAGAGCCCCCAGTGCCCGGGCGGCAGCTCGGACTCAGGGCCGTCGGCCCAGTACTCGACGATCAGCTTCTTGTTTGCGTCCAGCGTGCTGGCGACGCTCAGGATCTCGTCCATGTCGGCCTGCAGCTGCGCCGCGCCAAGCAGAAACCGCGGTCCGAGCGCGGTCTCGGGCCGGCTGTCGTACTGGCTGGCCGCGCTCAAGGCGAAGGGCGTCACGCGTTCCCAGTGCGGGGCGATGAAGCGCTGCAGCGTGCCGGTGTTGCTGGTCAGCGGCTGCCAGCGCGTGGCGTCGGTGGCGTTGGTGGCGCAGGTGTCGGTCGTGGCCGGCATGCAGAACGGCATCAGCGCGTTGACGGCTGCATAGCCGGTGTAGTCGGCGTAGGCGCCGACGGCCAGGTCACCGTACTGGTTGGAGCCGTCGTTGCGGCGGCTGGCAATCACGGCCGCCGCTGCCGCGTTGCCGATGCCTTGCGGCGTGGCCAGGTTGGTGGACACATCGAGCGGGTCGTAGCCGAAGGCCCGCAGCGTGGCCTCCAGGCGCGCCGCACCGGCCGGGTAGAGGTTCACCAGGCAGCGGTAGGCCGCGAAGGTGACTGCCTTGGTCTTGTTGGCGTCGGTGGACTCGGCGGCGGGCCGGCGCGGGATGGTCCTGGCCACCGAGGCGATGGCGCGTGCGTCGTAGGGTGCCCAGGCGTCGTAGATGCAGGTGTGGGCGACGGCCAGGGCGCGCGCCGCGATCGGCGGGCCCTGGCGGGCAAGCCGTACTTCCTGCAGCGCAGCGCGGTTCCAGGTGACCACCGCTGTCGGTGTCGTCTGGGCGGATGCGGTTTGCGCCAGGCAAGCCAGTGTCAAGGCCGCGCCCGCGGCCCTCAGTGAGTGCAGTGTCATGGTGTCTCCCCCCGTCACCGGCCCGGCGCAGTCATCGCGCCGTTCAGCCCCTTACGGTTGGAAACGTTTGTACTGCGACAAGCTCGCGCTGTGCACCCCTCGAATGCGCGATGGCAGCATGCTTCGAGCGTCAGGCGCGCGCAGATCGTGCGAAGTGCGCGCGCTGCCAAAGACGTGTGGCCTCAACCCGCTCGCTGCGCGAGGCCGCGGCGCCGTGCCGACAGCAACAGCGCACCGGCCCCAGCGCCCACATCGCCCAGGTGGCCGGCGCGGGCACCGCCGCGATCTGGTAGACGATGCCGCCGCTGCCGCTGGCCGGCGTGTTGGTAACCATTGCATACGGCTCGCCCGCGGCGTCTTCGCCAAAGCCGTGCACGGTCAGGCCGTTGGGCAGGCGGCCTCCGGCGAACTCGGGCAGCCGGAACTCGTGGATGAGGCCGGTCACGAGGTCGGCGTAGAACAGCCGCCCGTCCACGCGCGGCGGCAGGCTGCGCAGGGCCAGATCGCCGAAGACGTATTTGCCGTAGAGCTCGGGGATGCCGCGGCCGCGGTAGACGAAGCCGCCGGTGATCGAGATGCCGTCGCCGTGGTCGTACTCCAGCATGCCCAGCGTGCCCTGGATGGGGTCGGTCAGGCCCGAGGGCGAGCCCGGCGAACGCACCGTGACGAGACCGGTGGCGCGGTCGAAGAGGAAGTCGCCTTCCTTCACCGCCCAGCCGTAGTTGCCGCCGAGCGTGACGCGGTCGATCTCCTCGACCGTGCCCTGCCCGACGTCGGCCAGGATCAGGTCGCCGTGGCCGCCGAGGTCGACGCGGTCGAAGGCGAAGCGGTAGGGGTTGCGAAAGCCCAGCGCAAAGGTCTCGGGCACCTGGCCCGCGGCCTTGAACGGGTTGCTCACCGGAATGCGGTACTGGCCGTTGGCGCTGACGGCGTCAGCGCTGCCGGCGGTCAGCGTGGGCGGCAGCGGATCGAAACGCAGCATCTTGCCCAGCGGCGTGCTCAGGTTCTGCGAGTTGCCACCGGGCTCGATGTGGCTCGGGCCGACGTCGCGCGCGTTGCCACCATCGCCCAGCCCGAGATAGAGGTAGTTGTCGGGGCCGAAGGCGATGGTGCCGCCATTGTGGTTGTTGGCGTTCTTGCCGAAGGAGATGATCTCGCGCCGCGACGACGGGTCGACGACGCCGCCGGACATCTTCCACTCGTTGACCACGTTCATGAAGCCCTGCGGGGCGTTGTTGGGCGCGGCGTAGGTCGGCGCGCCACCAGCCGGGATGAGCTGGCTGCCGTAGGTGTACAGCGTCAGGTAGCCGGCGCTGCCGGGCGTGTTGAAGCCGGGATGGAACGCCAGGCCGAGGAAGCCGCGTTCGTCGTTGGCGTTGGTGACCACCAGCGGTGGCGCCACCAGCGAGCGGATGTCCATCGCCGGCGCGGCGAGCAGGCTGCCGTTTTCGATCACGCGCAGCAGGCCGTTCTGTTCCACCACGTACAAGCGGCTGGCGTCGCCCGGGGCGAAGGTGCCGTAGTCGGGTGCCGACAGGCCGGTGGCCACGGGCGTGAGCATGACGGCGATGTCGCCGCGCGGGATGCTGGGCAGGACATCGGTCTGCGCGTGCACGCCGGCACTGCATATGAGCAGGGCTGAAAGGCCCAGCTGCCGGATCATCAGGTGCTGTTGCATGGTGCGGGTCTCCGGTGAGGTTGCAGTCAGACGGCCGGGCGGCGACGCCAGCCGATGAGGGCCGCAAGGCCGGGCAGCAGCAGCCAGGCGGCGGCCGGCTCGGGCACGGCGGTGACGTTGTCCA
>JAYUPN010000173.1:0-3955 GCA_043760065.1 Rubrivivax sp. | reverse complement strand
GCTGCGCCGGGGCGAGAGCCTGGACGGGGTCACTGCCGTGCTGGCCCACCCGCAGGCGCTGGCGCAGTGCAATGCCTGGCTGTCGGCGCACCTGCCGCTGGCCGAGCGGCGCCCGGTGTCGAGCAATGCCGAAGGCGCGCGCCTGGCGTCGCTGGACGGCAGCGTGGCGGCCATCGCCAGCACGCGCGCGGCGGGCGAGTTCGGACTGCACGTGGTGGCGCCGGCGATCCAGGACGACGCCCACAACCGCACACGCTTCGCCGTCGTCACGCACCCGCAGCGCCACCCGGCGCCCAAGGCCTCGGGGCACGACTGCATCAGCCTGGTGGTCTCGGTCACCAACCGGCCCGGCGCGGTGCACGACATGCTGGTGCCTTTGAAGACGCACGGCGTGTCGATGAGCCGCTTCGAGTCGCGCCCGGCGCGTTCGGGCCAGTGGGAGTACTACTTCTACATCGACCTCGAAGGCCATCCCGACGAGCCGCACGTGGCCACGGCCCTGAGCGAACTGCGCAGCGTGTGCGCGTTCTTCAAGGTCCTGGGCACCTATCCGGTCGACGTGCACTGATATGGTCGACCCCAAGCTCACATCGTTCGCTGCCAGGGCGCTGCCCCCAGGCCCGCCAGGACACTGATGTTCAACCAACTCGGCGTCATCGGTTGCGGCCTCATGGGCGGCAGCTTCGCACTCGCGCTCAAGCGCGCCGGTCTCGTCAAGCGCGTCATCGGCTACAGCAAGTCGCCTTCCACCACCGAACGCGCGCGCAAGCTGGGCGTCATCGACGTTGCTGCCGAGTCGGCGCTGCTGGCGGTGTCGGGATCGGACATCGTGCTCATCGCGGTGCCGGTGGCGGCCACCGAGGTCACCTTCAGGGCCATCCGGCACTTGGTGGAACCCGGCGTGCTGTTCATGGACGTCGGCAGCACCAAGCGCGACGTCGTCGACGCCGCGCGGCGCGTGCTGCGCGAGCGCATCGCGTCCTTCGTGCCGGCGCACCCGATCGCGGGCAAGGAAGTCTCGGGCATCCAGAACGCCGACGCGGCGCTGTACAGCGGCCGCCAGGTCATCATCACGCCGTTGCCGCAGACCACGCCCGAGCTGGTGCAGAAGGCCACCGACGTCTGGTCGGCGATCGGCGCGCAGGTGCTGAAGATGACGCCCGAGAACCACGACGCGGCCTTTGCCGCCGTCAGCCACCTGCCCCACCTGCTGGCCTTTGCCTACTTCAGCGCCGTCGTCAACCAGCCTGCCGGCAAGGACTTCCTGTCGCTGGCCGGGCCGGGCTTCCGCGACTTCACACGCATCGCCGCCAGCAACCCCGAGACCTGGCGCGACATCCTGGTCGCCAACCGCGAAGAGGTGCTCAAGCAGTCGCAGCGCTTTCGCCAGGCGCTGGACGCGCTGGAACACGTCATGCGCGAAGGCAACGGCGATGCGCTGGAGGGTCTCATCCGCGGCCCGGCCGACGGCCGCGCCGGCTGGCAGATGGGCGGGCCGCGCAACCCGGGCGGCAACGGTTCTTCGGGCAACACCAAGTTCTGATCGCCGCGCGCGACGCCCGTGTCGCGCCTTCCGCCGACCCCATGTATCACATCCCCTACCTCGACCTGCCGCCGCTGACCGGCGCTTCCGGCACGGTGCACCTGCCGGGCTCCAAGAGCATCTCCAACCGCGTGCTGCTGCTGGCCGGGCTGGCACGGGGCAGCACCGCCGTGCACGACCTGCTCGACAGCGACGACACGCGCGTCATGCAGGACGCGCTGCGCGCGCTGGGCTGCGGCCTGCGCCACGAGGGCCGCGTGCTGCACGTCACCGGCCTGGGTGGGCGCCTGGTGCAGCACGAGGCCGATCTGTTCCTGGGCAATGCCGGCACGGCGATGCGTCCGCTGGCCGCTGCGCTGGCGGTGCTGGCCACGACCCAAGGTGGGCGCTTCGAGCTGCGTGGCGTGCCGCGCATGCACGAGCGGCCGATCGGCGACCTCGTCGACGCGCTGCGGCCGCTGGGCTGCACGATCGACGATCTCGGCCAACCCGGCTACCCGCCGCTGCGCATCAGCGGCACGGCCGGCGGCCGGCTGCACACCGCGCAGCCGATCCGCGTCCGCGGCGACGTCTCCAGCCAGTTCCTGACCGCGCTGCTGCTGGCGCTGCCACTGGCGGCGTCGAGCGCCGACGTCATGATCGAGGTCGACGGCGAGCTGATCTCCAAGCCCTACGTCGAGATCACGCTCAAGCTGCTGGCGCGTTTCGGCATCGACATCCAGCGCGACGGCTGGCAGCGCTTCACGGTCCCGCGCGGCAGCGCCTACCGCAGCCCGGGCGCGATCCACGTCGAAGGCGACGCCTCGTCGGCGTCGTACTTCATCGCGCTGGGCGCCATCGCCGCGCACGGCGGCGCGCCGGTGCACATCCAGGGCGTGGGCAGCGACTCGATCCAGGGCGACATCCGCTTCGTCGAAGCTGCCGTGGCCATGGGCGCGCAGGTCAAGAGCGGCCCGGGCTGGCTGGAAGTGCACCGCGGCCGCTGGCCGCTGGCCGGCATCACGCTGGACTGCAACCACATCCCCGACGCCGCGATGACGCTGGCGGTGATGGCGCTGTACGCCGACAGCCCGACGCGGCTCACCGGCATCGCCAGCTGGCGCGTCAAGGAAACCGACCGCATCGCGGCCATGAGCGCCGAGCTGCGCAAGCTCGGTGCCACGGTGCTGGACGGCGACGACTTCATCGAGGTCCGGCCGCCGCTGGCCTGGCGTGCCGCGGCGGTGCACACCTACGACGACCACCGCATGGCGATGTGCCTGTCGCTGGCGGCCTTCAACGGCCTGGCTGCCGGCACCCCGTCGGCCGCCGTGCCGGTGCGCATCCTCGACCCGAAGTGCGTTGCCAAAACTTTTCCGGACTACTTCGAGACCCTGTTCGGCGTCGTCACCGCCGACGCCGTGCCGGTGATCACGATCGACGGCCCGTCGGCCTCCGGCAAGGGCACGCTGGCGGCCGAAGTGGCGGCGGCGCTGGGCTACGGGCTGCTGGACTCCGGCGCGCTGTACCGCGCCGCCGGGCTGGCCGCGGTGGCTGCCGGCGTCTCGCCCGACGACGAAACCGCCGTCGCGGCGCTGGCCCGCGCCCTGCCGCTGCGCTTCGGCCACGGCGATGAAGCCGGCCGCACCTGGCTGGCCGGACGCGAGATCACGGACGAACTGCGCCTGGAAAGCACTGGCGTGCTGGCCTCGCGCGTGTCTTCGCTGCCGGCCGTGCGCCAGGCGCTGCACGGGCTGCAGCTGGCCTTTCGACGCGCGCCCGGGCTGGTCGCCGACGGGCGCGACATGGGCACCGTCGTGTTCCCCGATGCGGCGCTCAAGGTGTTCCTCACCGCGAGCGCCGCCGAGCGCGCCGCACGGCGCCATAAGCAGTTGATTTCAAAAGGAATTCCGGCTAATATCGCCGACCTTCGCGCAGACCTCGAAGCGCGGGACCGGCGTGATCAACAGCGCAGCGTCTCGCCTTTGAAGCCGGCGCAGGACGCGAAGCTGCTCGACAACTCGCGCCTGTCCATCGAGCAATCGGTGCAACAGGTGCTGCTGTGGTGGCAGACCAGCGCGCCGTTCCAGCCCTAGCCAAAAGCGCCAGCAGGCGCCCGCCGCCAGGGCCGCTGCGGCGGAATGTCCAGGTCCTTTGCACCCGTCCGTGGCCGTCAGGTCCGTCGCCTCTTCAAGAAAGCGACCGGGTGTGCAGGTGTTCAACCCCAACCGCGGCACCCCGCCGCACGCAAGCCCGGCTCTGCTTTCAACTCCTCCGGGTCAAGTCAGGACATCCATGACCGTCACTACTACCGTCACCTCCACCGGTGGCAATGGTTCATTTGCCGCTCTGTTCGAGGAATCCCTCAAGAGCAACGACATGCGCGTCGGCGAGGTCATCTCCGCCGAAGTCGTGCGCATCGAGTTCAACCAC